>NZ_CP016286.1:0-315500 GCF_001679785.1 Rhizobium leguminosarum | reverse complement strand
GGATTCAAATTTCGCAGCTTGGATTTACGGTAGTCATAACGGATGGCCCAGGGGGTGATCAAGGGCTTATGATCGCAGGTTACGTGCTTGTTTGAATCAACCCAACCCGACCCAATCGGCGGCAAAACCCCTCGCCCGCTTTGCGAGCCTTGAGCTCCGGCGTACAATACGCCGGCTGTTGATCTAACGGTGGAGAAGTTCAGTGAAAACCACGAGACTTTTTCTTTGCCTCGTCGCTTTTCTCAGCGTCACGTTCGCTGAAAACCCGGCTGATGCCGACGAACTGGTTCACTTCGAAAGCGCGCCCGTCAAGCTCAGCCCGTTTCGAATAAGCAAGGCTAGGGAACAGGGAGAAATTCTTTCTCAACCGCGAGGTACACCCCTGCTGGGATATCTATCCCGCCCCGGGGGTGATGGCCCCTTCCCGGCGGTTGTCGTCCTGCATGGATGCGAGGGTATGCGGTTGAGCGTCAAGGAGCTTTGGCCGAAACGACTGATCTCATGGGGCTACGTCGTGCTGGTCGTCGATAGCTTCACCACCCGCAATATCAAGGACACGTGTCAAAGCCATCTCCCCGATCGCGTCTTCGACGCCTATGGCGCTTTGAATTTTTTATCGAAACAAAGTTTTGTCGATATCAGGCGCGTTGCCTTGATGGGCTTTTCAACCGGCGGCACGGCGACGCTGGAGGGAACAAAAATTGAAGGCAACGAACAGCTGATGGACCACAAATTCCAGGCAGCGGTTGCCTACTATCCCCGCTGCGCGGCAACTCAGGGCGATGCGACGGTGCCGATCCTGATTTTGACTGGCGAACGAGACAATTGGAGCCCGGCCGACCGATGCCGGAAGAGGCTTGCCAATCTGAGTGACGATAGCCCGCCCATCGAGCTCAATGTCTACAAGGGTACCTACCACGATTTCGATGCGCCGGAGTTTAAGGTCGGAAGGAAGGTGTTGGGTCACATCGAAAAATACAATCCGGACGCCGCCGAAAAATCCATCCGCAGCGTTCGCACATTCCTTCGAAAGTACCTGTCGAACTAAAGCCCGAGCTCGGAGCGCGCCACCGGCAATTTGGCGAAAACGCGCCCCCTTCCCTCCGTCATTTCAAGCCTCGAGCCTGGGATCCATGCTCGCCGCCCGCAGAGGCACTAGCGCAAGAGCATCGCCTTCAGTCGCTGTTGCAAGACAGGAGATTCGACAGCCATTCGAACCAGACTGAGCGCAAAACGCATAGCCGGCGTGAAGGGCAGCCAATGTTGCAGACGATCCAGCAACTCCTCGGACATCATGTCTTCGAGCGGACCGGCGCCCAATTGACCGAGCGCCTTTTCGTGCCCGGGCAATTGGGCTTGATCAATAATGGCGAGCACCCGTTTCAAGACGATCTCGCTCGGGTCGTGCAGCAAAAGCGTCGACCAATACCATTCGCCGGGATTCTGCGAGATAGGCCTCTACATAGGCTTCGGCGGTAAGCGGTGGCTTTCCAAAAGCCGTCATATCCGGCAGCCACGTCAGATCCGATGTAAGCGCACTGCGTGTGAACGCGTCGACCGCTGGCGTGTCGGCGGTGTGTTTTCCCGAGCGCGGCTTGCTACGGTTTTTCTTGGTCACTTTGGGCCTTCCACGTCCCCAACCACCAAAGCTGCAACGAAACGCACTCGACCACCCCCAAAACATCAAACCGGCACCGTAGTTCAGGTGCCGGAGAAAACAAGGCACTGGCGCCAGTGCATGATGCCGAAAAGTGTGGGCGGGTTTGGGGCGATGTCAGGCTCCAACCGTGCTCCTCGTCCAACGCGCACCGCAACCCGTCACTCATAAAACAAATTAGCATTGACTCATCAATTAGCGTTCGCTATTGATTTCTTCATGACCGAAACCGCCTCCATCACCGCCGTCATGCGTGCCCTTGCCGATCCCACGCGGCGGGCCGTCTTCGAACAGATCGTCGACTCCGACGAGATCACCGTCGTCGAATTGACGCGGGCAAGCAGCGTCACGCAGGGCGCCATTTCGCAGCATCTCAAGGCGCTGAAACAGGCGGGCCTCGTCGCCGAGCGCCCGGAAGGACGGAAGGTCTATTACCGCGCCGAGCCGGAAGGCCTGGAGCCGCTTGTCGACTGGATGAGCCATTACGGCACCTTCTGGCGCGACCGCTTTGCCAATCTCAGAACATTGCTAAAGGAAATCGATCCATGACCGACGCCGCATTGAAGCATGACACGCAGGAGATCGTGGTCGACGAGGTTTTCCCGCATCGGCCGGAGACGCTCTGGAAAACGCTGACCACGGCCGATCTGATGGGCCGCTGGCTGATGATGCCCACCGGCTTCGAGCCCATCGAAGGCAAACACTTCACCTACCAGACCACGCCGGCCGGCGCCTGGGACGGCACGATCCACTGCCGGGTGCTGGAGGTGACGCCGAACGAGCGTCTCACCTATGCCTGGAAGGGCGGGCATGAGGGGAATGTCGGCTACGGCTCGCCGCTCGACACCGTCGTCACCTTCATCCTGTCGAAGGTCGAGAACGGCACGCGGCTGCGCCTCATCCATTCCGGCTTCGTGCTGCCGAAAAACGAGACCGCCTTCGAGAAGATGGGCGAAGGCTGGAAGAAGGTCGTGAAGAATATCGGCGCCATAGCCGACGAGACGAACTGAGGCGACCGCCGTCGCCGCCAATACGGCGTTTTATCAGGAGAAAGACATGAGCAAGCCTTACACCGGCGGATGCGCCTGCGGTGCGATCCACTATGAAATCGCAGCCGAACCGATTGCGATGAACGACTGCCAGTGTCGTGACTGCCAGGCTTCAAGCGGCACCGGGCACGGATCCTATCTGACCTTCCCGAGCCGGCAGGCGGTGAAGCTTGAAGGCCAGGCGACGCATTGGCAGATGGTCGCCGACAATGGCAACGTCAAGACGCGCGGCTTCTGCCCGGCCTGCGGCGCGCCGGTCTACATGACCTTCTCCTACATGCCTGACTTCTTCACCATCCACGCCGCAAGCCTCGACGAGCCCGGCCGATACCAGCCGCAGATGGTGACCTATACCGCGCGCGGCCTTGCCTGGGACAAGACCGATCCGGCTGCGCAAAAATTCGAGGGGATGCCGCCGATGTGAGGCGGGGCAGCGGCGTGTCAGATTGTGCAATCGACGGTCAGACTGTCGCGAGCCGGTCGCAGGCCGCGTCTCACGCGTGCGCCGAGCGCCATGCGGATATTTGCAAATGAACCGAACCATGTTTGTCTCCAGCCGGCTTGATGCGAGGCTGATCCGGGCGTAATCCAGAACATAGCCCTCTCCTTCGACACCAATTTGAAACGACCCCATGGCGCACTCCCTCAATACAGCCCCATCGCCCGCCGGCGGCCCCAACCAGCCGAAACTTGACACGGACGACATCTGGCAGGCCCGCGTCGATCTTGCGGCCTGCTTCCGGATGGCGGCAAGGCTCGGCATGGAGGAAGGGATCTGCAACCACTTCTCGGCCGTCGTTCCCGGCTATGACGACCTGTTCATCGTCAACCCTTACGGCTACGCTTTCGCCGAACTGACGGCCTCGATGTTGTTGATCTGCGACTTTCACGGCAACGTGGTGTCGGGCAGCGGACAGCCTGAGGCCACCGCCTTTTACATCCACGCCAGGATTCACAAGAACCTTCCCCGCGCCAAGGCGGCATTCCACACCCATATGCCTTATGCCACCGCCCTTTCCATGACGGAGGGCGATCCCCTGATCTTTGCCGGGCAGACCGCACTGAAATTCTATGGACGCACGGCCGTCGACCAGAACTACAATGGCCTGGCGCTCGACGCGCGCGAAGGCGATCGGATCGCCGCCGCGATCGGGGATGCCGACATCGTCTTCATGAAGCACCACGGCGTGATGGTCTGCGCACCCAATATCGCCGAGGCCTGGGACGACCTCTATTATCTCGAGCGCGCCTGCGAAGTGCAGACGCTCGCTCTGTCGACCGGACGCGACGTCCTTGCCGTCGCGCCTGAGATCGCCGAAGCGGCGTACCGGCAAATGCGCGAAGGAGACCCGGAATCGGCCCGACTCCATCTAGAATCGGTGAAGCGCACACTCGATCGCAGCGAACCGGAATACAAGCGCTGAACCGCAGACCGCGTCTTACGCGTGCGCCGGCCTTCGCGTTTCGCTACGCGACGGAACGCTACGACATTCTGACTAACGACCGCTATTACACAAACGCCCTGGCTTTTCGGGGCAGGACTGGCATTTTTGTCTCATGGGGCGGGCGAACGGCTTTTCATCCACTCGAAAAAGTTCGATCTGTGATTGTTTTGCCAGCCGGAGCTAGTCGACGGGCACCGAACTCTGATGCGGCCAGCGAGCCTGCCACTCAAAAGCTAGCCGTCCCTTAGGCGGGCCCAGCAGTAGCGAGCATGTGTCCAATGTCCGCTCCGCGCAGCGATCCCGTGATAGCGGGCGTTGCGGGAGATAGCCCTCGGCTTATCGCCGGCAGCCTCTAAGCCTTGCCCAGATGCTTCGGCCAGAATTCCTGATGGACTTTGGCGGCTTCGTCTTCGAGGTTCGTCGGGCCAACCACAGTGACGATGCGTGCGCCGGTTTGCAACACCGCCCGGCTCGGCACATTCAACCCGATCCCGGCGATCTCGCCAAGCCGCGTTTCGGAGCATGCAAACACCATGCGCCCGATGCCCGACCAGTAGATCGCCCCGGAGCACATCGCGCAGGGCTCCGTGCTGGTGTAGAGCGTGCAGTCAGCGAGAAAAGCAGTGTCGTAGTGCTGCGCCGCCAGTTTGACCAGGTTCATCTCGGCGTGGTTGGTCATATCGTGGCCGGTGAAGACGCTGTTTTCGGCGCGCAGGATGACTTCGCCGTCCTTCACCAGCACCGAGCCAAACGGTTCGTCGCCGTTTGCCACCGCGGATTTCGAGAGCGCAATCGCCTCGCGCAAAAACGGCTCGTGGTTTTCCATCAGAGTCCCCCCAGCTAGAGCGGGATGATCTTGTCTTGAATCGGAGGGATTTCCAAGGGGCTGCAAACAGGGGTGAGGTGGGTCAGTACGCACCGCCACCTGTTACCCTCCCGGTGATAGACGTCGGTGATCCATTCGTCGGCTGATATAGGTTCGCCACGGAACATGCCCGTGTTCTGTCCGCGACCGGTAACCGTGGCGACATTGCCGAGCAGATGGACGTGATGCGTCGTCTTGGTCATCGTGTCATGGCTGAGGACACCGGATTCGATCGCCGAAAGAATAGCCTGTGCAGGGATGGGGCCACGCTCAGGCGTCACCAGCACCCAGTCCTGCGTGATGCAGGCGGCGATCTGGGTGGGATCGTTGGAAACCATCGCGGCGTTGAAGGCGCGCTCAGCCTCCTCGAGCGCTTCAAGGGCTGCGGCACTCACGCCGACATGTCCTCGTTCCAGCGGCGTTGCATCTCCTCAGGCGTGACCTGCTCGATGGTTTGCGACAACATCCAGCGATGACCGAAGGGATCAAGCACCTGCGCCACCCGCTCGCCAAAACTCTGGTCGGTCGCCGGGCGCAACATCGTCGCCCCGGCCGACAGCGCCTGCGCCAGCGCTGCGTCGGTCGACATCGTGTCCATATGGAAGGTCACCGGCGAGCCTCCGACGGCATCGGGAGACAGGGCGCCGAAGTCGGGATATTCGTCTGCCAACATCATCAGCGTCTCTCCGAAACGCAGCTCGGCATGGCCGATCCGCCCGTCCGAAGGATCGGTCATGCGGAAGACTTCCGTGGCGCCGAAAGCCTCCTTGTAGAAGTCGATGGCCCGTGCCGCATCCTTGACGATGAAGTAGGCACTCACTTTTCGGGCAAAACTCGGCATGGGTGATCCTCCTTGACTGGGTCTTATATTAACGTTACGTATCGTAAAGATATGAGTCAAGAGAATAACGCAATACCGAAGAAACGAGGGCGGCCGCCAAGCGCTGCCGCGCAGAGGCGCGCCTTGGAGGCCGCCCATGAAATCCTGATGGCCGAAGGTTTTGGCCGCATGACGATCGAAGCCGTGGCGGCGCGGTCCGGTGTCGGCAAGCCGACGATCTACCGCTCCTGGGCCAACGCGCAGGAACTGGCGATGGCCGCTCTTCTGGTCAACCGGCTGCCGGAAGCGGAGGTGGGAGGGAGCACGGCGCAGGCAGCTCTCGGCGCGCAGATGAGCGGCCTGGTGACTGCCTTTGCGAGCACGCGCGGGCGGCAGATCACGATGGCACTTGCGGCGGCCGACCCGGAAAGCGAATTCACCAAGGCCTTCCGCAATCAGGTGATCCTGTCGAGCCGCAACGCGGGGCGTGTCATCCTGGAGGAGGCTCTGGCTCGAGGAGAGATCGTTCCGCCGCTTGATATGGAGGCGCTGCTCGACATGATCTACGGACCGGTCTTCTTCCGGCTGCTGGTCGGCCATCGCCCGGTCTCGCCGGAATTCGGCGATGCGATCGTCAGGACCGCGTTGCGGGCCGTTGCACCGTCGGGCGCGTGAGACCCTCACGTCGCGATGAGCGGAGCCGACATCACGCCTGCCTGCTTCAATGCTCATGGGTGCGCCGTCCTCCGTTTCCCGCTCTTGATGCTCTCGTAGATCATCTCCAGCCGTCTTGAGGCGACATAGGCACTGTCCTCGTATCCGGCCGATGGCCAATCCAGTCGATGGCTGCCGTCTGTCGCCACGATCCAGAACCATCGATTATCGATCCCTCCGCCTGTCTGTGACCGGAATATCCTTCCGATCTGGATATCGCCGTCAAAAGCGACGTAATCGTCGCCGGGTTTCTCTTTCCAGGCGTGCCGCCATTTGTATTTGATTTCTCGGCCGCTGACATGTTCCCACGATTTCCATGTGATTTGTTCTGGCATGCGTTGTCCTGTCCTCTCGCGAGGTTCTCTTCGACCGCATGGTTGATGGATGGCTCCCGCCCGAGCCGGTGAATTCAGATCAGCGTCGGTTCCGGATCGGGGTCGATCGGATCGAGAATGTCAGCCGTGTCGTTCTTGGGCGAACCCACATTGCGGCCAATCGGCCACATGGCCATCAGTTCCGCCGGGAACGGCTTCATCAAATCGGCCGGATCAGGCTCCGGCGATAGCCAGCGCTCGTAATCTTCGCGGTGCAGGACGACCGGCATGCGGTCATGGATCTGCGCCATCATCGCATTCGGCTCACAGGTCACGATTGCGAAGTTTCTGATGTCTACGCCTTCCGGGCTGCGCCAAATCTCCCAGATGCCGGCGAGCGCAAAGGGCGAGCCGTCAGCCATGGCGATCGCATAGGGCTGCTTGTTCTTGCCCGTGCCGAAGATATCCTTCCATTCGAAGAAGCCGTTGATCGGCACCAGGCAACGGCGCGACCTGTAGGCCGAGCGGAACAGGCCGTTGGTGGCAATGCCCTCGCAGCGCGCATTGATCGGCGGCGGACGCCCTCCCGGCTTCATCCATGCCGGCATCAGACCCCAGCGAGCGCTGGCGAATACCGGCCCCATAACATCAGGTTCGCGGACCATGTCGCGAATGATGATGGGATAATCCAGCGTCGGCGCGCCGTTGTAGAGTGGAAATCGGTTCCCGAGCGCATCGATCGCGCCTCGCTCTGCGAAGGCGAAATTGCGCACCAGTTCCTCAAGCGATGTCTTGATATAGACGCGGCCGCACATCCAGAACTCCATCCCGCATATTAGGTGTTCTGATTATGTTCTGGTGGTTTGAGGCGAGTCAAGGCCGGTCACCACAACCGATGCCGCCGTCGCTTTCGCCGGAGTCAAAGTGAAGCCTGTCACCGTCTCCACCACCGCTGACGGCGGAAAATCTGCTTTCCGCTTGGCAGCCTTCCTACTGGAAGGTAGATTAAACCATGAGCAATCTTTTGACGACCTCCGACGAAATCCTGGCTTCCGCCCGAGCGCTGATCATGACCGGAGGCTATAACGGCTTCAGCTATGCTGATATTGCTGCTGTCGTCGGGATCCGCAAGGCGAGCATCCATCACCACTTTCCGAGCAAGACCGACCTGGTGCGCACGCTTGTCGTGCGATATCGCGAAGATGCCGAGGCGGGCATCGCGGGCCTGGAGCAGCGGGTGCAGGATCCCCTGGCGCTTCTCAAAACCTATGCGGGCCATTGGGCCCAGTGCATCGAGGACGCCAGCCGGCCTTTTTGCGTCTGCGCCCTGCTTGCGAGCGAACTGCCGGCATTGCCGCCGGAGGTGGCAGCCGAGGTCAAGGCTTTCTTCCGCTTCCTTTCGACCTGGCTGAACTCGGTGATGGAACGCGGCGCTCGCGACGGCAGCCTGACGCTGGCGAGCGAACCGCGCGTCGAGGCTGAAGCCTTCATGGCCTCCGTCCACGGCGCCATGCTTTCAGCCCGTGCTTACGGCGACCCGGAAATCTTCGCCACCATATTGGCGCCGACATTGCAGCGGCTGTCTCCGGCCGTCGCCCGATAACGTTCCGGGCGGATGAGCGCCCGGAGCGACCACCACGATCGGCGAAACTACCAACTAGTAGGAAGAACCCCATGTTCAAAAACATCCTTCTCGCCCTAGTGCTGGGCCTTAGCGCGCTTTTGTCGGCGGCATCTGTCCATGCCGAAGATCAGAAGGCCGAGCAGTTCCATATCCGCGGCAGCATCGTCGCCTATAGCGGCTCCGCTCTCAAGGTGAAGACCCGCGAAGGAGAGACTGTCGATGTCACGCTTGCCGACGGCTGGAAACTGGCGAGCGTCGCCAATGCGGCGGTCACCGACATCAAGCCGGGCGACTTCGTCGGCATCGCCTCGCTGCCGAGCGCAGGCGGCGGAGACGGCGCGCTTGAAGTGCTGATCTTCCCGCCGGCGATGAAAGGCGCCGGTGAAGGCAGCTATGGTTGGGACCTCAAGCCCGACAGCAGCATGACCAACGCCACCGTGGCCGATGCCGTCAAGGGCGTCGATGGCCGCACCGTCACCGTCTCCTATCACGGCAAAGAAAAGAAGATTTCCATTCCGGACGGCACGCCGGTCGTGACCATCGCTCCGGCCACCAAGGACGATCTCGTTCCCGGCGCCGTCGTCTTCATTCCCGCCGAAAAGGCTGCCTCAGGCCCCCTCGCCCATCAGGTCCTTGTCGGAAAGAATGGCGTGGTCCCGCCGATGTGACCACGTCGTCGCCGGTCGGCCGGGCCGCCCCCCGGTTCGACCGGCGATTTGCCAGGAAATGCCGCCTGACCTGCAGGCGATGGACCCGAACGGCCCGGCAAGCCCAGGAAATCCAAACTCAATGACGGACGCCGCCACCGCTTACGACGGTGAGCCGCCCTATCAGACCAACACCATCACATTAGGAAAGAGATCATGATGACCACCGATCAAACCACCGTCGCGTCTGGCGACAGGGAAGAGTGGCTGACGCGCTATTACTTCACCCGCGCAGCCTTTTCCGCCATCTGGGTCGCCGCAGCCTTGACGGCCGGCGGCCAGTCGCTTGCGGTCGCGGCCGCCTTGCTGATCCTCTACCCGGCCTGGGATGCCGCCGCCAACCTCATCGACGCAGCGCGAAACGGCGGCCTGGCAAACAACCGCAGCCAGGCGATCAACATCGCCGTCAGCGCGGTAACGACAGCGGCCGTGATCGTCGCGTTGACGATGAGCATGAACTGGGTCCTCGGCGTCTTCGGCCTCTGGGCGATCTTTTCCGGCCTGCTGCAGCTTGGAACCGCTGTCCGGCGCTGGAAGACCAATGGCGGCCAGTGGGCGATGATCCTCAGCGGCGGCCAATCCGCGGTGGCAGGCGCCTTCTTCATCGCCCAGGCGCAAATGCCGGAAGCGCCCTCCATTGCCAACATCGCCGGATATGCCGGCCTCGGCGCCTTCTATTTCCTGGTCTCGGCCGTCTGGCGGAGCGTCACGCAGATGCGGCGGAAGCGGGCCTGAGTCGGCTGGAGATCTCCTGTTCGATCCTTATGCATAGATTGGCGTGGGCGAAATTTCGAATACTCAATGCCATCCCCTGCGCCAGCGGGGGCCTCGCAAAAACCGCCCCGCTGCGCTGGCCAGGTACGGCGCGCGCCCACCCTCCGTCATCCCAGGCCTTGAGCCTGGGATCCATGCCCGCCGCTGAATCGAGACGAGAGTGGATCCTCGGGTCAAGCCCGAGGAGGACGGAGCGTGGGGCGGCGTCTGGAGCAAGGACAGCGACGCATCCGGACATGATCGGCTGCCATCAACACCAATATTCTGCCCCGCAATTTTACCCATGCAAGGCGCCGCCGAGGTCTCAAACGCCATTAGGCGACGCCCGCCTGATAGGGGGAAGTTGACTGCGAGCGCCGACCGGTTCTATCCAGAGTAGATGAAAAACCTTCTCAGCTTCAAGTTCGAAAACAAGGACGAAGAGACGGTCGCCATCGTTCCGTGCGTGGATGGAGTAGGCTTGGATCAACTCGTGGCGGACTTCGAACGCGCCGCCGGCTACAGCGATCCTGCCGGCGGATATGGCGGCCTCATACCCTCATTCTACCGCTTCGGTCCGCTATCGAGCTACTTCCTTGGACGGGAGGAGCCCGTACAAGGCGGTGGACAGGGCGAAATCTATGTCTTGTCGTGTGAATGTGGCGAGGTCGGATGCTGGCCCCTTGTCGCCCATGTTCGCCTGCACCGGAACAAGGTGTTATGGGACGGGTTCAGCCAGCCGCATCGGCCAAGGCGGAATTATGAGAGCTTTGGCCCATTTGAGTTCGAACGCCAGCAGTACGAACAGGTCATTGACGACCTGGCTCGTTGCCACGGTGTCGACTGATAGTTTGCCGCCCATTTGCTTGTCGACCCCCCCGCCCCACCCTCTGTCATCCCAGGCCTTGAGCCTGGGATCCATGCCCGCTGGCGATCGAGGCAAGAGTGGATCCTCGGGTCAAGCCCGAGGAGGACGGAGCGTGGGGTGGCTGCTGGAGCAAGGGCAGCGGCGCATGCGGGCATGATTGGCGACAGCTCACACGGTCGGCGATCTCGTTCTGCCGAAACGTGCAGCGGCGGTGTGGCCGCACTCACCGCCTTGTGTAAGTTTTCAAAAAGCAGTTAGCTGCCATCGTTGGCTATGCTTGGTGTGCTGAGACGTGTCCGCATTTCGGGGGAAATCTCGTGCACTGGTCCAAACCCCTACGACTGCATCTCGGCGTCCTGGTCGTCGCGTCGCTGCTTTGCACGTCGACGCCGATCATCTGGCTGGCGTTCAGGCAAGGAAGCGATGCTGCGGTCAGTGCGGGCGTGCAGCAGATGCGCGAGATGAGCCTGCGGCTGATCGAGGGGTACCGCAATACGCTGCAGGGCGGCACCGAGGCGGTGGCACTGGCATCGACCCTGCCGCTGCTCGCCTCCCCGCCTCCCCAGGATATCACGGCGAAACAGCAATTCTTTCTGGAGGTTCTCAGAAACGTCCCCAACGCGACGAGCGTCTACACCGGCTATCCTGACGGCTCGTATCTGCAGGTCATCAACACGCAAAGGCAGGATGTCCGCCGGATCCTCGCAGCACCCGATGGCACGGCTTTCGCCATCCGCACGATAGCACGCAGTCAGGGCCCGGACGTCATATCGACGTTTCGCTTCCTCGACGGCCAGGCAAGACCGATCGCCGAGCGTGACGTCGACCATGCATCATTCGATCCGCGGCAACGCCCCTGGTACCAATCCGTCATCCAGCACAGCGAGGAAGTGTCCGTCGGACCCTATGTTGCGGGAACGCTGCAGCTTCCAACGCTGACGATCGCAGCACCGATGAAAGACGACGATCAGGTTGTCGTCGGCATCAACATCCACCTGATGACGGTCAGCCGCCTGCTGGATGCGCAGGAGATTTCGCCGCGGGCGCGCGCCTACATCATCGATGATGCCGATGATCTGATCGCCCATTCCGACCCGGCAATCATGAACAGGCTTCTCGGCGTATGGTCGAAAAATGCCGATGGCGCCGTTGCCGTCGATACGACGAAAGACAGTTACGACACGAGCCTCGAAACGGTGGCGAGGCTCAGGCGGGATCCGGCCTTTGCAAGCGGCGGCGTGGCGCGGATCGACCTCGATGGCGAACGCCAGATCCTGCAGATCGCCCCCGTCGGTGTGTCCGGTCTGTTCAAGGGAAGCGTCGCCGCAATCGTCGTGCCCCTGGAAGATCTGGTGGCTGAGGCCAATCGGCTGCTCGTGCACAATCTCCTCGTTGCCAGCGCCTTCCTGATCGCGGGTGTCGCTGCCTCGGTGATGCTGTCCCGCATGGTCAGCCGCTCCCTTTATCGGCTGGCCGACGAGGCGCGCAGGATCGGCGATCTCGATGTCGGCGAGAAAGGTGTCTCCCACTCCTTCATATCGGAGATCAACACGCTGGCGAGCGCGCTGGCGGCAAGCCGCCATGCCATCAGCCAATTTGCCCTCTATGTTCCGCGTGAAGTCGTCAGGCGGATCATCGATCCCAAGGGAAGAACCGCCGTCAAGGCTAAGCGGCAGGATGTGACTGTGCTCTTCACCGACATCCGCGACTTCACCACCATATCCGAGCAGCATTCGCCCGAGGACGTGGTCGATACGCTGTCGGCCTATTTCGAACTCTTAAACACGATCGCCGAACGCAACGGCGGCACTGTCGTCCAATATCTCGGCGATTCCATTTTCGTCATGTGGAACGCTCCTGTTCCAGATGCCAGACATGCCGAAAACGGCTGCCGATGCGCGCTTGCCATGAAAGCGGCGATCGACGAGTTGAATGAAGCCAACCGCCGGAATGGCCGTCCCGCGCTCATCACCCGATTTGGATTGCACACCGGCCCGGCGGTCGTCGGCAGCTTCGGCGCGATTTCCAGGCAGCAGTACACGGCCATGGGCGATACGATCAACGTCGCCTCGCGGCTGGAAGGACTGAACAAGGAATTCAACACCTCGATCCTGGTCAGCGCCGCCATCCACGACGCCGTCGCCGATCGCTTCGCCCTTCGCCCGCTTGGCCTGGTGCAGGTCAAGGGGCGCGCCGGGAAAGTCGATCTCTGGGAGCTTGTCGGGGATATCGGCGATTAGAACAGGATGATCGAGGGTGGAGCATCAGAGCTGATCGCGTGGTTGCCGCGCTCCGGCATTGGTTGAAGAGCGGCCTGACCTTTTGACCACTTGCCTGGCAGTCCACCCAACCGAAAAGACCCCGCAATCGCAGGGCAAATTTCAGGAATGGACATAAAAGAGGGGGTCGCTGTGTCAGCGTTCTTCATGTCGGCAAGTGAACTTGCTTGCGCCGATAAAGTTCCGAAAATTTATCCAAGTATTTTTCCGTATTGGTTTGACTTTCACTTACTTGAAGCGCGCTGTGTCATCAGTATTACGGCCGTATAGACGTTGCAAAACACGGGCCTGACAATGAGGAAGACGAGATGTTGCCTACGTACGCCCGTCGCTTTCAGCCCGAAAAAGTCATTCGCGCCGTCTGCGACCATCCTCTCAAGTCCTTCGCGATCAAGACAGCGGTATTGGCCGGAATGGCAGTGTCGTTAGCGATCGTCGTTCATATGTTTATCGGCGCCTGAGCCGCCCCTCGGCAAAATCCTGGAGACACGACAATGCAATTCACCGATGAAGAGCAGCTACGCCGTCGCGCATACGCAATTTGGGAACGTCAAGGTTGCCCCGAAGGGAAGGACACCGAGATTTGGGATATGGCCGTGAAGGAGATGAACGGCCAACGACCCCCGCAATCTCGCGATGCGCCCTTTCCCACCCAACCAGACGAAGCTGGTCCACACTAATAAAGCATAGCAGCAGCGCCGGCATCCCCTGATGACGCCGTCGCCGATCGCTTCGCCCTTCGCTCGCTTGGCCTGGTGCAGGTCAAGGCGCGCCGAGAAGGTCGATCTGTGGGAACTTGTCAGAGAAAGCCTGAGGGCGCAGGAGTGAATGAGGCGTTCGGGTTGCTACCAACGGCGCTTCGCGCCGCCAGCGGCCCTTGTGGTGTCGTAAACTTTCTCTATTTCTTGCGTCATCATGGCCTCCAAGGGTATCGCCAATGGGATGGGAAGCACTCGGGCAATGGGGCGAAGACGCGGTTCGCATCGCGCGGCTCACGGGTGGAGTTGCCAACGACGTGTGGAGCGCTCGCGTCCACGGGCAACTCGCGGTCGCTCGTCTCGGCTCCAGGAGCGACGCTGATCTCGCATGGGAAGCCGAGCTGCTCCAACATCTCGACCGTGAAGGTATGACCGTTCCAGTGCCAATTCCGACGACTGACGGCCGGCTGTTCGTGGACGGTCTGGTGATGATGAAATACATGGAGGGCGGACCGCCCGAGACCGGGTCCGATTGGCGCCGCGTCGCCGACACGCTCCGCGATCTGCATCGGCTGACGCAGGGCTGGCCGCAGCGCCCAGGCTGGCGATCGTCGACCGACCTCCTGCATACTGAGACCGGAACGAGGATCAACCTGACCGCGATGCCGCCGGAAGGCGTTATCCGATGTCGAGCAGCATGGGCGCGGCTCATCGGGCGTCAGACATGTGTTGTCCACGGCAATCCCAATAGCCCCGGCAACGTCCGCATGACCGCAGATCGGGTCGCATTGATCGACTGGGATGAGTCACATGTCGACGTTCCCGACCTTGACCTGGTGCTGCCCGACAACGCTGCCGATCTCGACGAGGGCGCACATGACATCGCCGCGCAAGCCTCAGCCGCATGGGAAGCCGCCGTCTGCTGGCAGGACGAGTACGCAGTCAAGCGGCTTGCCGAAGTTCGGGCGATCTGAGCAGTTGAGTTGAAGGGGGCTGTCATACGCTCGCGCTGAGCGTGATGAGAAGTTCATCCAACTGCTCGAACTGCTCAGGCAACGCGTCTTCCATACCGACGAAAGACTGGTCGAGCGCTTCCTTCGAGGGATAGAGTTCCTGCAGGACCAGCAGCGTCCTGCCTTCCTCTTCCTCGAAGGTCACCGTGGTGACGGCGCCCTCCTCCCCGCCTTCGTCATTGGTCCAGACGAGGCGCGATGGCGGCGACACGTCGAGATACTTGCCGAAGAAGGCCATGGCGTCCGAGGCATCGTGTCCGAACGTGATGCGATAGCTGCCCCCGGTGCGAACATCCATCTCGCAGGAAAGCAGGGGCACGCCCATCGACTTCGGCGCCCACCACAGCTTGAACAATTCGGGCTTGGTCCACGCGTCGAATACGAGGCGAACCGGGCCGTTGAAGGTGCGCGTCACCACGAGTTCAAGCTCGGATCTCCGTTCGACCGCCGTGCGGCCGTTACTCGCTCTGTCCCCCATCGACTTTCTCCTTCCGTTTCAGTGCCTCGATGACTTGATCAAGCGTGTCGAAGCGTGCGTTCCAGATCTGGCGGCGCGCCTCGATCCAGGCCGCCTCTTCCTCGAGCCCGCGTGAGCCCAGTCTGCAGGTCCGCACACGCCCGACCTTCTCCGTCGTCACCAGGCCCGCCTGCTCCAACACGCCGATGTGCTTCTTCATGCCCGTGAGGGTCATGTGGAATTTCTCTGCGAGCTCCGTGATCGAAGCATCCGCACTCCCGAGCTGTTCCAGAACGCCGCGTCGCGTGGCATCCGAGAGCGCGGCAAAGGAGGCATCAAGGCGGGCTGTCGAAAACTGAACCATATAGTTCAGTGTTAGCATGCAGATCGACGTCACGCAAGGGGGCCGAGATCGGCCGTCAGGTGATCGGCGAGCACGGTCAGATATCTCGGCGTGGAAGTCGCCGCCCCACCCTCCCTCACCAAGTCAGTTTATGCGGAGAGGAGCACCCCCCTCTGCCCTGGCGGGCATCTCCCCCACAGGTGGGGAGATCGGCTGGGCGCTCCGCTTCCTCAAACAATCAGCGTTCAGCACGGCGAAACGGTAGATGGGCAGGAAGTTCAAGCCACTTGTGATCTCCCCACCTGTGGGGGAGATGCCCGGCAGGGCAGAGGGGGCGGCCACGGCACGCCCTCTCCATCCTCATTCCTGTGCTCGTCACAGGAGGAGAAGTGGGCGCCAGCCAGTTCTCGCAGGGCGGCGGCCGGCATCGCCCCAAGTCACAGGCTAGCGGTTAGCGTTGGAACGTCAGGTGGATGGTGCCGCTCGGTGACGTTTCCGCCTTGACGGTGTAGCCAGCTTCCAGGCCGCGCAGATCGTCCCACAGGCGGATGCCGCGCCCGAGCAAAATCGGCGTGATAGCAACATGAAGGCGGTCGACAAGGCCAGCTTTGAGATAATCGCGAACGACGGTAGGACCACCGCCTATCCTCACATCCTTGCCGTTTGCGGCCCTCACGGCCTGCTGGAGCGCATCATCAGGGCTGGCATTGAGGAAGTGGAAAGTGGTGCCACCGGCCATCTCCAGAGAGGGTCGTGGCTTGCGGGTGAGGACGAAGACCGGACAGCCGAACGGCGGCTCGTCGCCCCACCAGCCACGCCAATTCGGATCGTCGGGAAAGTTGTGGAGACCGAACATGCCGGCGCCCATGATCTCGGCGCCCACATTCTCGAAATATTCCTTCGCATAGTCGTCGTCGAGACCTGTGGTCCCTGCTCCCGTCGTATCCTTGAGCACGCGCTCACGGAACGTTCGCGTTGCCGCATACGCGCCGACGAGACGCGGCCAGTCCTCACCGAACGGGCTTTCGGGCGTCTGGTCCGTCGTTGTCGCGAAACCATCGAGCGAGATCATGAGATCGACACGAACTACCACTGGGAATCCTCCTTGCGGGTTGTTTGCACTACAGCCCCTCCCTACCATTCAGGGCTGGATACTAAGGCAACTGCCTTCATATTTGGAGCCCGACACTAAGGCAAGTACCTTTTTATCCTTGACCACCCCCACCGACCAATTTACGGATTGATATGCCTTACCACTCGACCCCCCTCGACCTCGCCTTTCACGCTCTCAGTGACCCGACCCGCCGTGCCGTGGTGTCGCGTCTGGTCGAGGGCGAGTTGCCGGTCAGCGCGCTTGCCGAGCCTTTCGACATGGCGCTGCCCTCCTTCGCCCAGCATCTCAAGGTGCTGGAAGATTGCGGGCTGATCGCCAGCGAGAAGCGCGGGCGCAGCCGCTGGTGCCGGCTGGTGCAGGCGCGTTTCGACGAGGCGGCGGACTGGATGGTATCGGAGCGCCGGCGCTGGACCGAGCGGTTGGATCGCCTGGAAGTCTACCTGGACAAAACCGAAGAGGATGATGAAGGACATGGCAAGCCTGTTTGAGACATGGTCGCTCGACCGCGAAATCGTGCTGGTGAAGCTGCTCAACCACCCGCGCGACAAGGTCTTTGCCGCCTGGATGGATCCCAAGGCGCTTGGCGAATGGTACGGGCCGGCCGGCCTCAGCATCGAGACCCACGAAGCCGATATCCGCGAGGGCGGGGTCTGGCGGTTCGACATGGTGGGCGTGTTCGAGGGCCGGGAGCAGCGCTTCCCGAATCTCATGCGCTTTCTGGAGATCGTGCCGAACGAGCGGATCGTGATGGACTATGGCACACCCGATCCTGACGACCCCGACCGTTTCCGAGCCACGGTGACCTTCGATGAGCAGGCCGACGGCAAGACGGTGCTGACCATGCGCCAACTCCACCCCAGCGCCAAGCGCCGTCAGGTGGTCATCGGCTTCGGCGCGGTGGAATACGGGCTGCAGACGCTTGACGGACTCGCCGTCTGGTTGGATGGCTGAGCCCTTGGCCGCGCGGCTGAGCCCTCGGCCGCTCGGTGCCGTCCGGAGGGGGATGAAGGCGCCGCCAATGTCCTCTTCTCCCCGGCGGGGAGAAGTGCCGGAGCGATAGCGAGGCGATCAGGGGTGAGCGGCGAAGCCGCGAATGCGCCGAGCGCGAGCGAAGGGCAATGAATGGTGTGCCGGAGGCCCCTTGTATCTGCACGTTAGGAATTTCGTGCGATGGAAGCGATTGAGCCTCTGGCCGGGTGGCCACCCGGCCAGAGGCGTGACGAAGTCGCCCGCACCCCCTCCGGTTACAACCGTGGATGAGCCTGGGATCTTCGTCATCGTCACGTACGACCGAATAGTCGCTTGGCTCCAATCGCACGCACAAGGCAGGTTACCGTGAACAAAGTTATATGTGGAGTGGATGTTTCGAAGGACTGGCTGGATGCGTTTATCCGCCCGTCCGGGGTGTTTGAGCGCTTCAGCAACGATGCGGCCGGCATCGGCGCGCTGGCCGAGTTTTGCCGGGAGCATGGGGTCGAACTCGTCGTCATGGAGGCTTCCGGCGGCTACGAGCGGGCAGCCTTCCTGTTGTTGTGGGAGTTGGGGATTGCCTGCGCGCTGGCCAATCCGCGCCATGTGCGCCGCTTTGCCGAGGCCATGGGCTTTCTGGAAAAGACCGACCGCATCGATGCGGCGATGATCGCCCATTATGCCGAGGCCAAACGGCTGTCTGCCCTGCCGCCGCCGAAAGCCGCGCAGCTGCGGCTGTCGGCGCTGATGACGCGGCTTTCTCAGGTCACGCGCGACCTGATCGTCCAGAAGCAGCGCCGCAGTGCGGCCCGCGATGGGTCGATCGTGGCAAGCCTCAACGAGGTGATCGCGCTTCTGGTGCGCCAGAGCCGCACGCTCGAAGGCGAGATCGCCTCGATGATCGACGACGATCCGCTCTGGGCCAGTCTCAACCGGGCCTTTCGCTCGATCAAGGGTGTCGCCGATCGCACCGTTGCCCGGCTGATGGCCGAGCTGCCCGAGATCGGCCGGATCTCCAACAAGGCGATCGCCAAGTTGGCCGGCCTTGCGCCGATTGCCAACGACAGCGGTAAACGCAGCGGACCGCGACCGGTGCGCGGCGGGCGCTCCGGACCACGTGGCATCCTGTTCCTGGTCGCCACCATTGCAGCCCGACACGATCCGCACATGGCCGCCTTCCAGCAAAGGTTGCAAAGCGCCGGCAAACCCAAAATGGTCATCCGCATCGCGCTCGCCCGAAAACTTCTGGTCATTCTCAATGCAAAAGCACGAGATGCGCGAAGAGAATTCGAATATGCAACTTGACAACCCAGATAGTCGCTCATCCGACCCTTCGGGCGACCCGTCCTTCGCCCACTCAGGGGAGAAGAGGGAGTAAGATTGGTGCGCTTCTGCCGAATCCACCAATCCAATCAATTGATCTCGCCGCGCGGGGGATCACGACGGTGATCTGGTGCACTGGGTTGGCCGACAGCGCCAGCAAAAGGCGGATCGATGTCAGGGATGAGGAGAAAGAATTGAACAGCTTGATCACGGATGAATTTCCCCTGCGCGACACGCAGAAATTGCGATACGAGATGCTCGATGCATTGTCTGATGCAGACCTTGCTTATGCACTTCCGGGCGACAATCCCACACTTGGCGATCTCTTGCGGGAAATGGGCTGGATTGAGCACTGCTATATTGAGTCCTTTAGAACTCTAAAGATGGATTGGTCCTGTAGCGGCGCACCAGAACTCGCTGCAACCGTGGCCGGTATTCGGACTTGGTATGGTTCGCTCGACGACGAGTTTGAGGCCGTCATACACGGGTATTCTGAGGCCGACCTGAAAAACAGGACCATTGACCGGGGGCACTGGTCCCCCTCTGCCATGGTGCAATTCCATATCTTTCGCGAAGCTGTATTCATGTTTCTGGCCAAGGCCAGTGTTTACCTTAAGGCCATGCGCAAGCGCCTTAGCGACGAGTGGCGAGCAGCCATTGGCTGACGGGGCCTCATAGGTCGCAAGATCCCGCCGAAGGTAAAGTACGAACTCACAGACCTCGGACGGTCATTGATCACGCCGCTGACGCTGCTCGCGGACTGGGCATTCGAGAACCGCCCGGCCATGGAACAGGCCCGTCTCGCCTACGACGACAAACACGGCGGGCCGGCGAAATAATTCGGCCGCGCCACTTTGTCGAAAACCGTTTTCACTTTCCAGCCATTTTGACCGACAGGCGTGAGCCGAGCACTATCATGTGGTTGCTGACGCGACCTGATTGCAGCGGCAGCCAGCCTCGAGCCTCACTCAACCTCCCTTTGGTCAGCGAAAGCCCGCCCCCTCCTCCGTCATCCCAGGCCCTGAGCCTGGGATCCATGCCCGCTGCTGATTGAGGAGGCCAGAGTGGATCCTCAGGTCAAGCCCGAGAAGGACGGAGCGCGGGGTAGCGTCTGCAGCACTGGCTATGTCCCGTGGTTTCGACCATGCAAAATTGCCTTTGACATTACGCTGCCCATAATATATCCATACGGTTATATAGCTAGATGGTGATATATGGACGACAAGCTCGATGCGATTTTCTCCGCACTCGCCGATCCCACGAGGCGGGCAATTCTTGGGCGGCTTGCGAACGGCAAGGCGACGGTGGCTGAACTCGCTGATCCCTTCGAGTTGTCTCAGCCTGCCATATCGAAGCATCTCAAGGTCCTGGAACAGGCCGGATTGATCCGCTCCGGCCGTGAAGCGAATTCGCGTCCCCGCGTCCTCGAGCCGGCCGCGTTGAAGACGGTTGCTGATTGGATCGCCGATTACAGACGCTTCTGGGATCAAAGCTTCGATCGTCTCGATGACTATCTGTCCAAGGTACAAGGATACGAAAATGACTAATCCAGAGACCAACACCGACAACACCCGCGACCTGGTTCTTGTCCGAAAGTTTGATGCTCCATGCGATCTGGTTTTCAGGGCATGGACCGACCCGAAAGCGTTGGCGCAATGGTGCGGTCCGCACGGCTTCAAGGCGGTGGGCGACGAGCTCGAAGCCTGGCCCGGCGGTAGACACCGCGCCTGTCTGATCGCGCCAGATGGAGAGGAGCATTGGGTCGGCGGACAATATCTGGAGGTCGAGCCGCCGCACAGGCTTGTCTTCACACATGCCTGGGAGCTCGCAACCGGCGAAACCAGCCCGGAAACGGTCGTCACCATCACGTTCAGGGACAGCGGCGGAGGCACGGAAATGACGTTTCGGCAGAGTGGATTTGATAGCGCATCATCCCTTGAGGGCCATGAAGACGGCTGGGCGCAAAGTTTCGAGCGATTGAGCTTGTTTCTCGGGACTGAATCCGAAGGGTCGGATCATGCGTAAGGCGGCGATGAAGCTCTATTATTGCGAGACGCTCAATCCCCGGAAGGCCTGCGCCGCCGCTCGTTTTCTCAAAGCCGACGTCGAGTTCGTCAGGGTTGACCTGGCAAACGGAGAACAGCGCACCGCAGAATTCCTGGCGCTGAACCCGAACGGGAAAGTCCCGGTGCTGCAGGACGATGCCGGAACCTTGTGGGAAGCGAACGCCATCATGTGCAGGCTGTCTGACAGCGTCGCATCGGATTTCTGGCCGCATGACCACCGGCAGATCGACGTGCTGCGCTGGTTGAGTTGGGATGCCAGTCACTTCACCCAGCACGGGGCAACGCTCTGGTTTGAAACCTTGATCAAGCCGTTGTTCGGCGGGGAGCCTGACGTTGCCGTGATCGAAAATGCGAAGACGAGTTTTCGAGCGCATGCTCGCGTGCTCGACGATCATTTGGCCAGGAGCAGCGTCGCCGTCGGGGAGACACTGACCGTCGCGGATTTCGCATTGGCCGCTGCACTTCCTTATGCGACTTCTGCTGAGATTCCACTTGCCGAGTTTCGGCATATACAGGCGTGGTACGACCGGCTTGAAGAACTGGATGCGTGGCGAAACCCTTTCCCAGCATAGGAGGGCGGGCGAAGGACTTTTTGCCAGGGTGAAATGCGTTGGCAGAGGCGCGTGAATTTATCGAGATCAGCCACCTGATGTCACAGGAGAAATACCGCGACAGGCAATGAGAAAAACCGCTCCGCTTAGGCGTGCGCCGGGCGCCAATGCGGATAGGTGACATAGGCGGTGAGCGCGCCCTCCTCATGCGTGCTGATCGTCACCGTTTCACCTTTGGGCATGTAGACGATCTCGCCCGGCCCGGCGGTCACCGTTCCCGCCTCTGTCGAGACCGAAAGCTGCCCTTCCAGAACGATCACGACGTCGTCAACAACAATCGTCTCGGTCAGGCTCTGGCCGGGCGCGTAACGCCCATAGCCGATGGTGATCGGCCCTCCATGCCGCTCGTCGACCAGATTGCCGACGGAGATGTCTGCCTCCTGTCCGGGGGAACGCTCGAGGACCGCATCGGTAATTGCGAATTTCTGCATCTTCATCGTCTTCCTCCATGCCGTGGGCAGAGCTAGGGCGGAGAATTGATGCGCCAAGACGGATGATGGCTGTTTCGATCGGAGGACATTTCAGAGCTTCCCTCTGCCCGTAGCTCGCGAGTTCGCTGTAGCCCTGCCCGGCGGCGATTTCGCGTACGATCCGTGGCTCGCGGTTTTATCGCGACCCGCCCATAGCAGGCACGATCTAACCCAACCGGATGATTGTAATCACCGGTCCGGTGTATAGTTTAGAGCAGGTTTGCGGCGACCCCACTGGAAATAGTCGTCGATTCAGGCATGATCTTCGCGACGAACTCTTTTTCAAAGATCATGCCCGAAGATGCAGACGTGGCTGGTATAAAGGAAACTTCATGACTGGAGCAGGCCTTGATCGTTCCGATAGGCTCCATGTCATCGGTGATGTTTGAAAGGTAACGACATGCGTAAAACAATGGCAGTCGGCCTGGCCGCCTTGATCGCCATCTACTTTCTCGGCGGCATGAGCGCGAGACATGAGATCTTTCCTTGGCCACAACTTTCCGCGCTGAAGAAACAGGTTGTCGGAGAGAAGGTGGGGGCTCCAAGCCGTTACACGTTCGACGACAAGGAACGGCTTATCGGGGATGAATCAAAAACGCTTGTGACCTGCCCGGCGCAGACCGACCGAACTGCCGTCTTACTCATTCTTGGTCAATCGAACGCGGCCAACTACGGAGGACAACGGCACCGGTCGAATTATGGCGCTCGCGTTGTAAACGCCTTTGACAAAAAGTGCTTTGTCGCAGCGTCGCCACTTCTTGGGTCGACCAATACCAGGGGAGAATACTGGACGCTTCTTGCGAATAATCTGATCGCATCGGGACAAAACGACAACGTCATCCTCGCACCACTCGCATATTCCGGATCTGAGGTCGCACGATGGGCGGCAGGTGGTGACTTCAATCCCGTGCTGGTCGATACAGTGAAACAGATTCAGGATTCCGGTTACCGGATAACGAACGTCCTCTGGGTGCAAGGAGAGGCGGACCTCGTTATCGGCACCACTGCGGAGGCCTACCAGGAACGTTTCATGTCGATGGTTGACACGTTGCGTCAGCACGGCGTCGAAGCACCCGTTTACATTTCGATCGCATCGAAATGCCTCGAACCGAGCAACGGCGGCTTCAAGGAGCATATTCCAGACAATGCGGTCGTGCGGGCGCAAATGGCCCTGTCAAAAAGCGGCCACGGTATCCGAGAGGGCGTGAATTCCGACGCGTTACTCGATGGAGACGACCGCTACGACGATTGCCATTTCGGGAGCACAGGCGGGGAGAAAGCGTCGCAGGCCTGGCTGAACCTTCTGCGCTCCGATGGCCGCCTGGAAAGCTCGCGATAGTCTTGCCTGAACTGGTTTTCGCGCCTTCGCGAGTGGCGGCCTCGGGCCCTGCCCGGTATTCGACACCTTGTCGCTTGTGCCCCAGCAAGGCAGGGCGCCTCGTTAAGAGGTCGCCCTGTTGTTCGTGTTCCTCTTGATGCTCAGGGCTTTCCCTCTGCCAGCAGTTCGCGGGTCCGCTTCAGTGTCGACAGCAGGGCCGCCTTGTAGCCCGTTTCGCCATCGAACTGTGCCTGCTCGGCCCGCTCTTCCGGGCCGTTCGGCTGTTTGCCGCGCAGGCCGAGATAGCAGTAGAAGCGCAGCTGCAGCTGACCAGCTTCATCTTCGAAAAGCTCGTTGACGATCGCTCCCTCGCGTGGCCCCGCCGCCTGAAAGAAGGTGACCTTGCTTTGCGGCTCCAAGGTGATGATCTCGCGCAGATCCAGCCCGGCAATCGTCGCCTCGCGCACGAAATGGGTTGGGCTTTCCTCCACGACATCGCAGCGGGTGCAGAGACCGGCGGGAAGAAAAAGCCGGGCGTCGCGTGCCTTGCGTTCGAGACCTTGCCAGGCCTCAGCGCGCGTCAACGGGGTTTCGCCTTCCGGGTTCACCGGAACTGTGGCGGTCGAATAGATCATGATGATACTCCTTGTGGTCAGATCGCTGTGCTGCCTCAGGCCGAGGCAACGGTTTCCGAGGCGAAGGCGCGATAGGAGCGCAGTGGGCGTCCGAGCAGCTTTGTCAGGCGCTCGACGTCGCCGGCCTCGGGCAGCATTCCGTCGGTCAGGAAACGCTCGCCCATCAGCCGCATGTCGTAGGCCGCCCAGGCAGGCATGAACTGCTTGAGATTCTGCTCGAAGCCCTCGGTATTGTCACCGCCATAGGCGATCGGGCGGGCGAGCACGTCCGACCAGATGGCGGCGATACCGGCTCCGGTCAGTGTCTCCGGACCGACGAGGTTGATCCGGTCGAGCGCCAGCGGTTCTGCAGCCTGTTCGCGGCGCAGCAGCTCAAGGGCCGCGATCTCGGCAATATCACGCACGTCGATCATGGCGAGACCCTTGGCGCCGACCGGCATCGGATAGGCGCCGTAGCCGGTGATGACATCTTTGACCATCAGATCATTCTGGATGAAGTAGGCCGGGCGCAGGATCGTCGCCTTGAAACCCATCTGCTCGATCATCCGCTCGACGCCGAACTTGCCGGCGAAATGCGGCACGTTCACATAGACGTCGGCGTGGATCACCGAGAGATAGACGATCCGCTCGATGCCGGCCGACCGGGCGACGTTCAGTGCAGTCAGAGCCTGGGTGAATTCGTCCGGCACCACGGCGTTGAGCAGGAACAGGGTCGACACGCCCGACATGGCGCTGCGCAGGGAGTCGACGTCGAGGAAGTCGCCTTGGGCGACGCTGACGCCAGCCGGGAATTCGGCTTTCGACGGGTCGCGGACGAGAGCACGGACATCGGCGCCGCGCTTGACGAGGTGTTCGACGACTTGGCGGCCAACATTGCCTGTGGCGCCGGTAACGAGAATGGTCATGGTCTTTCTCCGTGTTGGGTTGCTTGACACGGCGAATATGTGTGGTTCACTGGCAGTCCGATAGACGGCGATTTTAGACAGACCGTCTCACAGGTGGAACGCTCATGGATCTTCTTGCGCTTGCCGATTTCAATCTCGTTGCCCGCCATGGTGGCTTCGGCAAAGCGGCACGGGCGACAGGCCGGCCGAAGGCGACCCTGTCGCGCCGTGTCGCCGAGCTGGAAAGCGGCCTCGCTCTGCGGCTGTTTGAACGGGGTTCGCGTAACCTGAAGCTTACCGAGGAAGGACGGGCGCTGTTCGAGCGGACCGGGGCGCTGCTTGCCGAACTGGACGAGACGGCTGCGGCGATTGCCTCCGGCGGTCAAAAACCCAAGGGAAGATTGCGCATCAGCGCACCCTTGCACTTTTCCCAGACCGCCATGGGCAGGATCGCTGCGGGCTTTGCCCTTAAATATCCGGAGGTGACGCTCGAGGTGACGAGTGAGGACCGGTCTGTCGATATGATCGAGGAAGGCTACGATCTGGTCATCCGGGTCAATCCGGATCCCGACGAAAGCCTGGTCGGACGGGCGTTTCTGCGCGATCGGCTGGTGGTGGTGGCAAGCCCCGATCTTCCCCGCCCGACCGGCGGACGCGCCGCTCCCGGCGTTGCGCGCGGGGTAGGCGAAGCCCAAACATGGCAGGTGAAGACATCAGGCGGCCGATCGACGATCAAGATCGAACCCGTGCTCACCTTGTCAACGCTCATCACCATCCGCGATGCGGTGCGCGCCGGTGTCGGCGCAGGCCGTCTTCCCATTTCGCTTGTCAGTCACGACCTGGCGGACGGCACCCTGGTCAATTGGGGGGAGATCGACGGCCCCGAGGTCACTCTCTGGACGCTCTACCCCTCCCGGCGGCTGCTCAGCGCGCGCGTGTCGGCGTTCCTGGACTTTCTAAAACAGGCCTTCCCCAATGGCACGCCGGAGGAACTGGCCGCCTATATCGGCAGGTGATGACCGCGCTTTGCCAGCTTCTTCGGCGGGTTTACCACGTTAGGGTCTCTTAGCTCGCTACCTCGTTTCCAACGGAGCGCCCTCAGGCGATGATGAAAGCTGTGGAATCGCGCCCTGCCGAAGTCTCTCAAACGGTATCGATTTTCGTTCGCATCACATCGGAGATCGACTCCGTTAGCTGAGATTGGCTCTAGAAAAGGTGTTCCAATTCTTCGAACGGAGAATACTGTAGCCGTTTGGCATTGCAGCGGTAGTCTTGATGCGTAGGAGCACCAATGGCAAAGCCGTATCTTTGGAAGGGTTGCAAGGATATGGGTCGTGTTGTCACGCCGGCACGTTCTGTGAGTTTATTCTTCGTAAGCGCTCATTTCGCTGCGCGTTGACGCAGTGGATTGTGACGCCCGCAGCGGCTTATGCGGCAGTGGATTTGGCGAAGTTAAATGGGAGCAGATCGTCGATATTGGCGCCGTCCGGACGCTGCGGCGATTCGGTAAAGACGTGTCGCAACCAGGTGAATGGCTCGACGCCACAGGCGCGACAGGTCAGCATAAGGCTGTAGATGACAGCGCTTGCCTTGGCCCCGTCGACAGTGTCGCAAAATAGCCAGCTCTTCCTTCCAGTGGCAAAAACTCTGATATCGCGTTCCAATAAATTGTTGTCGATCGGCATCCTGCCGTCTTCGGTGTAGCGGGTCAGATATTGCCACTGGTTTCGCGTATAGGAGATCGCATCGCCGAGCTTGGTGTCGGGCACGACCTTGGGGGCCATCCTGTCGAGCCACTCCTTCAGGGCATCAAGGACTGGAACGCTATGCTTCTGGCGCAAGCGCCGGATGCAATCGGCCTGCGTTTCGCCGTCATCCGGCTTTTCGTCCCGCACCTGCCTTTCAATCCGATAGAGCTGGTCGAAGAACTTCAATGCCTGCGCGGGCGGCCCGCTTTGTTTCTTCCCGGCCTTGAAGGCGTTGACGAAGCGTCGCCTGGCGTGAGCCATACACCCGACATGCGTTGCGCCCTTCAGGGTGCGCCAGCCCTGATAGCCGTCGCTCATCAGGATGCCGCGATAGTCACCAAGGAAAGTCTGCGGATGCACCTGCCCACGACCGGGCTGATATTCGAGCAGCACAACCGGTTCGACACTATCCTGCCCGCTGCGATAGGCCCAGATGTAGGACTCGTCAGTTGCTTTCCTGTCCTTTTCCTTCAGCACCTGCACCGTGGTCTCGTCACCGTGAATGACGGTAAGCGCACAATTCCCCGCACCTGTTCACTGAACGGCGAATGAGGGAGTCTGTGTCCACAAGGGAGACTGTGGACACAATGACATTGGATAACTTGAAGGGCTCAGGGGGTCTTCGGGCAGTGAAGGTTCTTCCCAACGGGAAGCGGCGTTTCGATCCGGTCGAGAAAGACCGGCTGATCGACGCCGCAATGAAGCCCGGCGTATCGGTTGCCCGTCTGGCACTGGCGCACGGCGTCAACGCCAATCAGTTACGCAACTGGGTGAAGCTTCGCCGAGATCGGCAGGCCCAGGGTAGTTTGACGGCTGCTGCAGGGCAGGAAACGTCGGCCTTTGTTCCTGTGGTTGCAGCGTCGCCGATTGCGCGGCAGCCCGACATGCCGGCCCGGCCATCATCGGCAGGAATGCGGCTGATGGCGTCTTTGCCAAATGGTGTGCGGCTTGAGCTTGAGGATGTGGATGAGCGGGCTCTTTCGGCGATGATCGAAATTCTGGGGCGGTGCAATGTTCCGGCTGGCTGACGATCTTCGCGTCTATCTTCACCGGGACCCGATCGACTTTCGTGCGGGGATCAACAGCCTGGCGATCCTGGTCGAGCAGTCGATGGGCCTGAGCCCGTTCGAGCGTGCTGTCTTTGTCTTTTGCAACCGCCGGCGCACCCGGATGAAGCTCCTGTTCTTCGAGCGGTCAGGGTTCGTGCTTGTATTGAAAGCCTTGTCCGAAGACCGGTTTCGCTGGCCCCGCCGCGAGGCGCCGGTCGTGACGCTCGATACCGAACAGTTGCGCTGGCTGCTTGACGGCATCGATCTCGACGCGATGGTGCGCCATCCTGTTCGGCAATATGAGTTTGTCGGCTGAAGGCTGTTGACGGAGCGGGGCGGCTCAGATTCAAAGCTACGATGACACGAGCCGGCACCCCGACCGTTGCGGAACTGATGGCGCTTCTGGCGGCGAATGCTGCCGAGAACGTCGCGCTGCGGGCTGAGAGAGACGCCCTTGAGCAGCGTGTCTTCAAGCTCGAGGAAGAACTGGCGCTTGCACAACTGCATCGTTTTGCGCCGCGCAGCGAAAAGCATATGGATCGCGTCTTCAATGAAGCCGAGAACGCCGCTCTCGAGGCCGATGCTGATGAGGGCTTGGCCGACTGTGACGAGACCGACGCCACTGAGCTTCCCGACACGGGATTGCCAGAGGTGGAAAAGCCCGAAGGCCGCAAGCGCGGGCGTAAACCTCTTCCGGCAAATTTGCCCCGCCAACGCGTTGAATATGACCTTGCCGACGATCAGAAGACCTGTCCGTGCTGCCGCCATCCGTTGCATCGCATGGGCGAACTCGTCACCGAGCAGCTGCATATCGAGGTGAAGGCCACGGTGCTGCAGAATGCCCGGGCCAAGTATGCTTGCCGCAACTGCGAGCGCACCGATATCAGCACTCCCGTTATCATCGCGCCGATGCCCGCACAGCCCTTGCCGGGGAGCATTGCCACGGCCTCGACGCTGGCCTTTGCTCTTGTTCATAAATATGTCGACGGCACACCGCTCTATCGCCTGGCACAGGCCTTCGAGCGCGCTGGCGTCCCTGTCAGCCGTGGCGCTCTTGGCCATTGGGTGATCGGGTCCAGCGAAAAGCACCTCGTTCGCATCTACGATGCACTGAAGCAGCGGCTCTTGTCGCAGAACGTCATTCACGGTGACGAGACCACGGTGCAGGTGCTGAAGGAAAAGGACAGGAAAGCAACTGACGAGTCCTACATCTGGGCCTATCGCAGCGGGCAGGATAGTGTCGAACCGGTTGTGCTGCTCGAATATCAGCCCGGTCGTGGGCAGGTGCATCCGCAGACTTTCCTTGGTGACTATCGCGGCATCCTGATGAGCGACGGCTATCAGGGCTGGCGCACCCTGAAGGGCGCAACGCATGTCGGGTGTATGGCTCACGCCAGGCGACGCTTCGTCAACGCCTTCAAGGCCGGGAAGAAACAAAGCGGGCCGCCCGCGCAGGCATTGAAGTTCTTCGACCAGCTCTATCGGATTGAAAGGCAGGTGCGGGACGAAAAGCCGGATGACGGCGAAACGCAGGCCGATTGCATCCGGCGCTTGCGCCAGAAGCATAGCGTTCCAGTCCTTGATGCCCTGAAGGAGTGGCTCGACAGGATGGCCCCCAAGGTCGTGCCCGACACCAAGCTCGGCGATGCGATCTCCTATACGCGAAACCAGTGGCAATATCTGACCCGCTACACCGAAGACGGCAGGATGCCGATCGACAACAATTTATTGGAACGCGATATCAGAGTTTTTGCCACTGGAAGGAAGAGCTGGCTATTTTGCGACACTGTCGACGGGGCCAAGGCAAGCGCTGTCATCTACAGCCTTATGCTGACCTGTCGCGCCTGTGGCGTCGAGCCATTCACCTGGTTGCGACACGTCTTTACCGAATCGCCGCAGCGTCCGGACGGCGCCAATATCGACGATCTGCTCCCATTTAACTTCGCCAAATCCACTGCCGCATAAGCCGCTGCGGGCGTCACAATCCACTGCGTCAACGCGCAGCGAAATGAGCGCTTACGAATGACGTTCTGCGACAAGAGCCGCTGCTTCAGTGCATCGTAGATGCGAACGAGGTGCTTTTCGCTGGACCCGATCACCCAATGGCCAAGAGCGCCACGGCTGACAGGGACGCCAGCGCGCTCGAAGGCCTGTGCCAGGCGATAGAGCGGTGTGCCGTCGACATATTTATGAACAAGAGCAAAGGCCAGCGTCGAGGCCGTGGCAATGCTCCCCGGCAAGGGCTGTGCGGGCATCGGCGCGATGATAACGGGAGTGCTGATATCGGTGCGCTCGCAGTTGCGGCAAGCATACTTGGCCCGGGCATTCTGCAGCACCGTGGCCTTCACCTCGATATGCAGCTGCTCGGTGACGAGTTCGCCCATGCGATGCAACGGATGGCGGCAGCACGGACAGGTCTTCTGATCGTCGGCAAGGTCATATTCAACGCGTTGGCGGGGCAAATTTGCCGGAAGAGGTTTACGCCCGCGCTTGCGGCCTTCGGGCTTTTCCACCTCTGGCAATCCCGTGTCGGGAAGCTCAGTGGCGTCGGTCTCGTCACAGTCGGCCAAGCCCTCATCAGCATCGGCCTCGAGAGCGGCGTTCTCGGCTTCATTGAAGACGCGATCCATATGCTTTTCGCTGCGCGGCGCAAAACGATGCAGTTGTGCAAGCGCCAGTTCTTCCTCGAGCTTGAAGACACGCTGCTCAAGGGCGTCTCTCTCAGCCCGCAGCGCGACGTTCTCGGCAGCATTCGCCGCCAGAAGCGCCATCAGTTCCGCAACGGTCGGGGTGCCGGCTCGTGTCATCGTAGCTTTGAATCTGAGCCGCCCCGCTCCGTCAACAGCCTTCAGCCGACAAACTCATATTGCCGAACAGGATGGCGCACCATCGCGTCGAGATCGATGCCGTCAAGCAGCCAGCGCAACTGTTCGGTATCGAGCGTCACGACCGGCGCCTCGCGGCGGGGCCAGCGAAACCGGTCTTCGGACAAGGCTTTCAATACAAGCACGAACCCTGACCGCTCGAAGAACAGGAGCTTCATCCGGGTGCGCCGGCGGTTGCAAAAGACAAAGACAGCACGCTCGAACGGGCTCAGGCCCATCGACTGCTCGACCAGGATCGCCAGGCTGTTGATCCCCGCACGAAAGTCGATCGGGTCCCGGTGAAGATAGACGCGAAGATCGTCAGCCAGCCGGAACATTGCACCGCCCCAGAATTTCGATCATCGCCGAAAGAGCCCGCTCATCCACATCCTCAAGCTCAAGCCGCACACCATTTGGCAAAGACGCCATCAGCCGCATTCCTGCCGATGATGGCCGGGCCGGCATGTCGGGCTGCCGCGCAATCGGCGACGCTGCAACCACAGGAACAAAGGCCGACGTTTCCTGCCCTGCAGCAGCCGTCAAACTACCCTGGGCCTGCCGATCTCGGCGAAGCTTCACCCAGTTGCGTAACTGATTGGCGTTGACGCCGTGCGCCAGTGCCAGACGGGCAACCGATACGCCGGGCTTCATTGCGGCGTCGATCAGCCGGTCTTTCTCGACCGGATCGAAACGCCGCTTCCCGTTGGGAAGAACCTTCACTGCCCGAAGACCCCCTGAGCCCTTCAAGTTATCCAATGTCATTGTGTCCACAGTCTCCCTTGTGGACACAGACTCCCTCATTCGCCGTTCAGTGAACAGGTGCGGGGAATTGTGCGCTTACTATTCTTCGCCTTAAACCTGATGCAGATGATCCGATCAACACCGCTTAATGTCAGTGAGTTCGATATCGTTGCGCCGCTGATTTCACGCTCATTGTAATACGCCTTCCGTGCATATTCGATGACAGCTGATCTGTCGGCTGCCGTTGGCGCGGTCTGGTTGGAATACACCGGATCCCACCGCTCGGGAGTCCCGCAGCCGGTCAGCAGTATCGGGATTGCAAGAAGAGTCAGGCGAGGCATTTGCTCTTTTGGTCCATTTCTCTACCACAATTCGGAAATGCTTATTTCTTCGATGATATATTGGCCCTCGCGTATGGCCCGCGCAATGGCTCCCGCACGGCTGATACGTTGAAGTTCTTTCTTATAATTGCGCATAGTTCGATGGCGGCAACGTTCTCCGGATTCAGCAACGTATGCATCTCGGCCCTGCTTACTTTCAGATCCTCGGTAACTAACATATCTCCGATTTCCATCCTCGGAATCGGTTCGCGATACTTTCCATCCTCATATGCATCAAGCTCAGCCTTCTGATACTTCCGATAGGCTTCATTCACGCTGCGAAAAGACAGCGCTTCGTCAGAGATATCATTGTGAACGAACTCGATGCATCCTCGCGGATAGTGATCGCCCAGAGCATCAATGACATCGCCTGCCTTCTTCAGCACCTCAATCGCAGAAGCGTCGCTCGCACGCGAGAGTGCCGGGTGTCCGTATTTTCGAAGCATGTCGTACGCCGCTTTCAACGCGGCCTCCTCGTCTCCTGCCTTAAACTTCTCGTTTATCTCCTTCGCTTCATCCATATGATCTGTGAAAATCACGTGGAGCAAAGGGTTGGTGCTTGCAAGTTCATTCATTAGCTCCTTGACCGATCCCGGCGTCGCATCTTGGGCAATCGCTCCGGATGCGAGAAACCCAACCCCCGCGCATAGCGATAAGAAATTTTTCATGCAAACTCGTCCCCACTTTGCACGTCCCCAGAAGACCTATCAGTCTATCGTGACGCCGTCGGCGTCAATATGGCTGCACGTCACGCCAAATTCACCGGTTCATATGAGATGACAGAGGGTGGGCGCGTGCTTTCGCCGCGACCCCGCCGTCGAAGAAAAGCCTTCCTGCGAAATTCCTCGAATCAAAGCCGATTTTAGAGTAAAATTAACCAGTGCATTGAGAGGGCAGAAACGTCCTTGCGCGCCGCATGCGTCGCGCAGCGCTTACGAAGGAAAGATGAGCCAATGAAAAGGTTAGCAATCGTTATCCTGTCGCTGGTGACGGCGCTGACGAGCGTCCCGCCGGTCATGGCGTTTCCCACCATTGCCGTGCCGAAAATCGAAGCCGCCAAGGCGCAGCCGGTCCAGTACAGAAATTATCGCGGTGGGTACCGAGGCGGCTATCGAGGCTATCGCGGGCGTGGATACCGCAATCGTAACGACGATTGGGCCTGGGCACTCGGCGGGCTCGCGACCGGCGCGATCATCGGCGGAATGCTGGCGCAGCCGCGGTATTATGGCCCCAGCTACTACGGTCGGGGCTACTACGACCGAGGCTACTACGACGGAGGCTACTACGGATCGCCCTATTACGGTCCGCCGCGCTACTACGGGTCGACCATTTACCGTCCGCGCTACTACGCGCCTTACCGCCCGCGCTACTACGCGCCGCGTTACCGCCAGGTCTATAGTGGCGGCAACGGACATGTAAGCTGGTGCTATGCGCGCTACCGGTCCTACAGGGCTTACGACAACACGTTCCAGCCCTATTACGGTCCGCGACGGGCGTGCATCTCGCCCTACTAAAGCATGCCGCGCGAAACTGTGCAGCGGTTTTGCGCAACGACATGCGCAAAACCAAAGACCTGAGGCGCGACATGCGAGCCTGACAGATCGCGATGCGCTTTAGCGGAAACCGCCGCTGGCAGCCAATCGTTCGCCGGTCAGCCAGCGGGCATCGTCGGAAGCGAGGAAGACGGCGACGCCGGCGATATCGTCCGGCTGGCCGATGCGGCCGAGCGGTGTCTGGGCGACCATGGTCTGTTCGAAATCCGAGCCGATGACGCCGGCCGAGTGCGTGCCCTCGGTTTCGACCATCCCTGGCAGGATGGCGTTGACGCGGATCTTGCGCGGGCCGAGTTCCTTGGCAAGCACGCTGTTGATGCCCTCGACGGCTCCCTTCGTGCCGGTGTAGACGGCAGTGGCCGGTGGGGCCAGGCTGGTGACCACCGAGGAGATGTTGATGATGCTGCCGCCCTCGCCGAGATGCTTGACCGCTGCCTGGGTGGTCAGGAGAACACCGAGAACATTCACGTCGAAGATGCGGCGATATTGCTCCTCGGTCACCTCCTCAATCGACGCGAATTCATAGACGCCTGAGTTGTTGACCAGCACGTCGAGCTTGCCGAACGCCTTGACCGCAGCATCGACCAGTCCCTGCGCCTCAGCGGCCTTCGAAACATCGCCCTGCACCGCGATGGCTTTGCCACCGGCCGCGCTGATCGCCTCAACCACGGCGTCCGCTCCCGCCTTGCTCGAAGCGTAGTTGACCACCACTTGCGCGCCTTCAGCCGCGAGTGCCTTAGCAATCGCAGCACCGATTCCTTTGGAGGCCCCCGTTACGACAGCGACTTTTCCTGTAAGCTTAGCCATTTCTCGTTCCTTCAGATCTGGACAGCCGCCGGAGTGGCGGGCTTGTTCCATAGTTCAGAAATTCGGAACTGTTGATCTCGATGTCAAGGGTGGCTATATAAAATTCATGAGACCGCTTTTTCACCCAGCCCTGGAGGACATCAAGCCCGAGGCGATCCTCTATGCGCTGTCCGATCCAGAGCGCGTCGCCATTTATGCAAAGCTTGCCGGCGCCAGCGGTGGCGGGACGTGCTCTGCGCTTGCCGATCTCGGCGACCGCGTCATTCCAAAGTCGTCGCTGTCCAACCATTTCAAGGTGCTGCGCGAATCCGGGCTGATCCGGAGCGAGCGGCAGGGTGTGGAGATGCGCAATCAAACGCGCTGCACTGAGCTGGACGAACGCTTCCCGGGCCTGATCAGGGCAATCCTGACGGCTTACGGCCAACTTCCCGGGCAGCCGAAGGCGGACTGATCGCCCTAGAGGATAGCCCCAATGGCCGCTGCCGGCGGAGGTTGGCCTAGAGCAGATCCTGCGATTGTGGCGACGTAGTCGTCATGGACAACCTGCCCGCCACAAGGCCGCGGGCGTGCGCGACGCGATTGAGGCCGCAGGGGGCAAGCCTGTTCTACCTGCCGCCCTACAGTCCCGACTTCAACCCCATCGAGAACGCCTTCTCCAAGCTCAAGGCGTTATTGCGAGCAGAGGCCGAGAGAACCATCAAGGCTTTGTGGAACGCCGTCGGTCCGCTTCTCGACCTCTTCACGCCAGCCGAATACGCAAACTACTTTAAGGCCGCAGGATATGAACCGGATTAAACAGACGTGCTTGCGGGGTAGCTGACTTCGGCGCTCCAGGCGTCCTTAGGCTGCGCATGCAGGCTCCAGAAGGCTTCTGCAATCTCGTGAGATTCGGACGATCCCGCGGAAACCAATGTTCCGATGGTGACCGTAGCGATATGCACACCGCGCTCGCGGAAGCCCTCGAACGTGCCCAGCGTCAGGGCGCGAATACCGGCCTTGCCGATGCTCAGCGACAGGTAGTCGGGGTGAGGCGCAACTCCAAATATGCCGCCGGTGAGGAGGATAGACCCTTCGCCTCGCTTGAGCATGCCGCTCGAAACGTCCTGGACGGCAACCAAAGCCGCACCGATGTTGACGGTGAGATCCGGCACGAAGGTGTCAGGCTTCTGGGTCTCGATCGTGGCGGAATGCATGGATGCCACATTAAAGTGCAGGACGTCGATGGCGCCAAATTCGGCCTCAGTCTCCTTGATCAGAGCGCTGACGCTGGCGAGGTCGCCGGCATCTACAGCTTTGGCGGCAACAACAAAGCCCTCGTCTTTCATCTGGGCGACGCGCTCGCTGAGCTTGGCGGCGTCCCGTGACGTCAGAATAATCCGGAAGCCTTCCTCAGCAAAGCGTACAGCGGTGGCGATACCGATGCCCGGACCAGATCCGATGCTCAGAAACGTTTTCATGTGAGATGCTCCTTTATGCTTGGCGGAAGTACGTCTTTGCACCGGATCCTACAATCGTGCTAAAATACAAATGACTGATGCGTAAAATGCAGGAATGGCATGCACGGAGGGTTTGATGATCTGGTCGCATTCGTTGCCGTCGTGGAAACCGGCAGCTTTCGAGCCGCCGGTGTTAATCTTGAACGTGACGCATCCGTTATCTCGCGCAGACTGACGCAACTCGAAGAGCGCTTGGGCGTCCAGCTCCTCTTCAGAACCACGCGCAGCGTCACACTGACGGAGGCAGGCAGCTACTATTTCCGGCGCGTCAGGTCAGTGCTCGAGGAGCTTGAGATAGCTACGCGCGAAGTTGGCGGGTTCGCGGCAACACCTCAAGGCGTACTGAAGATCTCGTTGCCCGTGACGTTCGGGCGCGATGTGATCGCCCCAATCCTTCCCGCATTTCTTGCGAAGTACCGTGAGATTCGGATTGACGCGCACTTTCTCGATCGCACCGTCGATATCGTCAGCGAAGGGTTCGACCTGGTCATTCGTGTCGGAATCATCCGCGACAGCTCGTTGATGGCCCGCAAGATCGGATCGTTCCGCAGCCTGCTTGTGGCGTCGCCGGCCTATGTCGAAAACCGCGGAATGCCCGAGACGCCCGATGCGCTACGCAGCCATTCCTGCCTTGGCTTCACCAATCACCCCGATTGGCCAAGCTGGGTACTGGAAAAGGATGGCGTCCAAGCTACTCTGCGTCCTGAAGGGCCGCTCGTCGCCAATAGCAGCGAGGCTCTTATGCTGGCAGCGGTGCAGGGCACCGGCATCGCCCTCGTCCCGGACTGGATGGCAGTCTCCTTTCTGGAAGCCGGAAGCCTGGTGCCTGTCCTGCCGGGATGGATGAGCGTGCGAGAGATCGGGGTTTATGCCGTTATGCCTCCTGGGACGCTTGTGCCCGCTAAGACACGCGTGTTTCTCGATACAATCGTCGAGGCAATGCGCACCACCCGGATCTGGTGGGATCGCTAAATAGTGCGGGTGCTGTTAGAGCAATTCCAGGAAATTGCTCTAAGATTCACGTTGCGATGCGGCCCGCGTCACAGCCGCGTCCTCCATGACGTAGGTCGCATATCGATGGTCGCGGATCAGGGTTATCTTTTGGTCTCTCCATTCAAGCAGCATGAAGTAAGCAGGGGCAGCGGACGGCGCAGCCGAGACCAGCAATATTTCCCTGCCCTCCAGACAAGCCGGTTCGATCCAGACCCGCGGATAGTCCGCATAATAGGAAAAGAACCGGCCAACGTTCGCCGCACCGGAGACCTGCGGCCGTCGTGCCTGACGAAGCCGAACGTCCTCGGCAAGCAGGCTGCGCAGGGCCGTCCAATCCCTCGCGTTGAAGAGCGCTGCGAAATTCAGAACCTCGGCACTTGGGGGCAGCGGGACTTCGGACTCCGACTCGGAGATGGATCGCAATCCTGCCCGACCACGTGAGAGATGGGCTTTGACAGCGTCGATGCTCAGGCCCAATAGCGCGGCAATGTCTGCGATCGGCTCTCCCAGCACATCCTTGAGGATCACCGCGCTACGCTGCGGCACCGGCAATTTGGCAAAGTGAGCCAAGGCGATCTGCACGGTGTCCTGCCTTATCAGTGCATCCTCTGGATCAACAGCACTGACATCAGCCAGATCAAAGGCCGTCTCCAGCGGCTCCGACCGGCGGGTACTTCGCTGGCGCAGCGCATCGATGGCGCGATTGTGAACAATGCGAAACAGCCAGGGGCGCAGCGGCGTCTCGGACGAGATAGAACCGACCATCGCGAACGCACTGACCAACGCGTCCTGTATCACGTCCTCGCCGTCGATCACCGAGCCGACCAATCGGGCGGCATAGCGATGCAGTTCCGGGCGAACCGCATCCGCCTGCTTGGCCAGCGCCGCGTAGAGTGTGTTCTTCGCTTCTGCTTCGAGGGCAGCTTCATCCATCATTCGATGACCGTCACGCCCGTATCTCCACGCACGGCGTAGATCATAGCCTCTTCCAGCGCCGTCTTGCCGATCAGTTCGGCTACCGTATCGCCAAAGCCACGCGGTGTCATGTCCGGCCAGGTAGCGGCCTGTTCGGCGAATGAGCGGCCCGCCGCCGCCGCATAGCCGGAGATTCCGGCGTTGCCCACGCCGGTTCCTGCGAACATCTGCCGGGGAACAATGACCCGGAAACGCAGGCCCAGGCCGAGCTGGGTCGACAAGCCCTCAGCATATTTTGCGATGAACCACTGCGCCCGTTTTGCTCCTGCATAGCCTCCCGATAGCGGCGAGCCTTGCACCGCGGCTCCGCTGGAAACGAGAACGACCAGCCCGCCCGACGCCATCGGCAACGTCAGAGCGGCCTGGACCCAATGCAGGGCGGCCTTCACATCGACGTTCCAGTTGGTCGTGAACGCCTCCCAGCCAACACGGTCGATACGTTCCATGGGCGGTTCCGCGCCGGCGTTCATGATGACGACATCCGGTCGTGTCTCCGACATGATCCTCTTTGCGGCGTCGGCACTGGTCGCGTCAGCAGACACAGTCGTGACGGCGAGTTGCTCTCCCAGCGTTTGCAAAGTCGTCGCGTCGCGAGCCACGACGGTCACTTTAGCTGCGCGCGCTACAAACGCCTCGGCCATTCCGAAGCCCAACCCGCGGCTACCACCGACGACAACGATCCGTTTTCCATCCAAATCCATGTTCTTTTCCTCATTCGATCCAAACCGCGCAAAGGCAGTCGCTACAAGGACGTTCGAATGAGCTGAAAAGAGTCACTATTTTCGCGCTTAGCTGTGTCGCCAAACCTTTAACGCTGAGATCAGCAGGATTGCGGCCAGGGCCGGCAGAAGGAAGGCGTTTGGCACAATGCCAAGCAGGAGGCCGCCGGCAAAGGTGCCGATGATCGAGCCCGCGGCCATGACCAGCAGGAAGGTCTTGTTGCGGCCAAGGACCGAAAAGCTCTGATCGCGGCTGTAGCGGGTGAACCCGACCAACATGGTGGGCAGGCTTACGGCGAGGGAGAGGCTTCCGGCCAGTTTGATATCCGCCCCGAAAAGCAGGACCAGCGTCGGGATCAATAGCTCTCCGCCCGCCACACCGAGCAGGGATGCCACAATCCCGATGATGAAGCCCGCCACCACGCCTGCGATCATCTGGGCGACGCCCGTTAGAAGCGCCTGGCCGGCTGCCGCGTCGTGGCCAACGACCAGGACAACGGCGATCGCGACCAGCATGGCGGCAATCACCTTGTAGAGGGTTTCCGACTTCAGGCGGGTTGCCCAACCCGCGCCAAACCATGCGCCGAGCAGACTTCCAGCGAGCAGGTTGACGACGATCGGCCAGTTCCCGGCGATCGTGCTGAAAGGCACTGTCGCAGCACGGAACGGCAGCGCAGTGGCAACAACGACCAGGCTCATGGCCTTGTTGAGGATGACCGCCTCAAGAGCCGCAAAATTGAACAATCCGATCAGGAGAGGCAACCGGAATTCCGCTCCTCCAAGACCAATCAACCCACCGAGGGCACCGATAATTCCCCCGCCGGTAAAGGCCACGGGGAGATTTTGAGACTTGGGTGGCGAGGCGGGCAAATCCTGAGACATCGATATAGTCCGTTGAAGATATCGCTATTCCTAACTGACATGATCGAATTCACCAAGATAAGGCTGGATTGCAAAGTCGGCTTAGGACTACCAACTTCGGAAAGCGCCGATAGGTGCCCATCATTTGATGATGAGGTGATCGTGGCAACTCGTCAGCTCTGCACCCTTGACCGCAGCCAGCCTTGAAGCTTTTCGACCGCTTCGGACTTCCGATATCGCGGCTTCACCAGATAGAAGTGCGACCGCGTTTTGAGGGCGCCGTCGAAGACCTGCCTCAGCCTGCCCGCCTCGATGTCGGTCGAGACGAAAGCGCGGGTTGCCGTGGCGATGCCCTGTCCGGCGATGGCAGCTTCGATCGCGTGCGATGTCTGCGAGAAGCTGATGCCCCGAAACAGCGTGGCATCACCGCCGCCGAGGAAGCGATCGATATATTCGGGCCAGGAATTATGGGCATCGTGAAGCAGCGTGTAGTTCGAGAGTTCTTCCGCGTTCTCAGGCTCGGCTCCCTTCGCGACGAGGCTCGGATTGCAGATGGCGATGATCTCCTGCTCGAACTGCAGCTCGGCGGCGAGGCCGGGACCGAAGGGAGGGCTGCCATAGCGGACGGCGAGATCGACGCCGTCTGTCTGGAAGCTGGAAATGCGGTCTGTCGCCAGGATGTGGAGATCGAGATCGGGATGCCTCGAGGTGAAGTCCGGAAGACGCGGGATCAGCCATCTCGAGGCGAAGGTCGGCGTCGTGCTGACCACCAGTTTGACCGGCTGAGGCTTCAGGTTTGCCGTCGCGTTTGCGAGCAGTTCGAAGGCGCGCCTGACGTCGGCGACGTAGCTTCGCCCCTCGCCCGTCAGCGCCAATGACTTCGGCAGGCGCTCGAACAATGCCACCCCAAGTTCCGCCTCAAGCCCGCGCACGTGCTGGGCGACGGCTCCCTGGGTGACGCCGAGCTCTTCGGCCGCAAGCCGGAAGTTCAGATGACGCGCCGCCACGTCGAAGGCCTTGAGGCCGTTGAGGGATGGAAGATTGCCGATCAGCATGGACATTCGATAGTTTTTCTACTGGGACTTTTCACGAAAACTGGTTCGCTCGCGCTTTTAGCCCATGGTATTCCATGGATCAACGCCCGGCAACGGGTGCAAATCGAGTAGGGAGAGCGACGATGGCAGTAGAAAAGGTAGCGATCATCACGGCTGGCGGCAGTGGCATGGGTGCGGAAGCCGCGAGGCGGCTGGCGGCCGATGGCTTCAAGATCGCCATCCTGTCCTCGTCAGGCAAGGGCGAGGCGCTTGCCGCCGAATTGGGCGGCATCGGCGTCACCGGCTCGAACCAGTCCAACGACGACCTCAAGCGCCTGGTCGACGCCACGATGGAGAAATGGGGCCGGATCGACGTCCTCGTCAACAGCGCCGGCCACGGCCCGCGCGCGCCGATCACCGAGGTCACCGACGAACAGTGGCACGCGGGCATGGACATTTATTTCATGAACGTGGTCCGTCCCGTGCGGCTGGTCACGCCGATCATGCAGGCGCAAAAGTCGGGCGCAATCGTCAATATCTCCACCGCCTGGGTGTCCGAACCGTCGGCGATGTTCCCGACCTCGGCCGTCTTCCGGGCCGGGCTTGCCGCCTACACCAAGATTTATGCCGATACCTATGCGGGCGACGGCATCCGCATCAACAACGTGCTGCCAGGCTGGATCGACAGCCTGCCGGCGACGGAGGAGCGCCGCGACAGCGTGCCGATGAAGCGCTACGGCACCAGCGCCGAAGTGGCGGCGACAATTTCCTTCCTCGTTTCCGAAGGGGCGGGCTATATCACCGGCCAGAGCCTCAGGATCGACGGCGGCCTTACCCGGTCCGTCTGACAGGATCGCTCTGGCTGATGGGCGAATATGCCAGCCGGGTCCAGGAATGGGGAAGCGAGACGGTCGGCTGTGTTGCAAGGCAGGCGGATTTCCTCAAGACGTGGGAGACAGCGCGATGTGTCGACCGCCTGTTTTGAAGCACGTCTGGCGCGCGGCTTAGCCGCTCAGCCTTCAAGCCGAACATGATGCTCCAGCCATCCGACAGCGAAGCTGCAGATCGCGGCCGCGTCGACCAGCACCGACTGGGCGTCTCCCACCAGGCCCTGCGTACCCTGCCCGCTTGCCAGAAACGCCCGCACGATCACGCCGAAATAATCGTCGTCAAGGCCCGGCACGACCGGCTCGCTTGTGTCGAACTCTTCCAGCATGCGCCACACCACGCCGGCCGATGTGGCAAAGGGCGCCTCGTAGCGGCGCAGGCGCTTGTTTGGAATTCGCGCCAGGTGTTCGGCATGGTGGAGCAGGGTCATGGTGTCGAGCGGGGCTCCGGCCATCAGAACCTTGCCGCCTGCCGCCACCAGCCTGCCGAGCGGCGATGTCGCTCCATAGCCGTAATCGAGCGGGTGATCGGCGGTGAGCCAATCCGCGCGCGCGCCGATCGCCGCGACCGAGGCGCCCGGATTGCCGCTGCGCCTTGCCCCCGGTGTCGTTCGAATGAATTCGGCGAGAACGCCATTATCGCGGGCAGCGCGGGAAACAGCGGGATCGAAGGGCGCGATATGGGCGCGCCATTCCGGTGGGACGCAGCCATTTTCATCCAGCAACGCATCATAGGCACCGTTCCAGTCCGTGTAGGCGACGATCGTGCCGGCCGGCCCCACGGCATCGCGAAGCGCTTCGATCAGCACATCAGGCCCATTGAGCAGCCGCCCCACCCGCTTCATGGCGGCGTGGACCATGACCATGTCGCCGGCGCGAATGCCGAGACTGTCGAGATCCCTGGCAAGCGAGAGGCGGGTGTGAATGTGCGGAACGATCATCGGCAGACGATCATAGCGTCGCGTGCCGGAGTCAAGCGGTCGGCGACCGTGCTCCGATACTCACCTTCAGCCGACGATCGCGGCGGCGGGCCTCGCAGAGTTCATGCCACGTCCGTCAACGGGCTGGAGGCTACGCACACCTTATTCTGGTAGTCCCGTGTCACGTATAGTCGCGGGGCGTGTGTCACGCTGATTTCACGCGATTTCGATGGTGGATTTTACTAGATTTCTTCACGACTTCGCCGGCACGATTTGGCGGGACGCGTTGTCTTCTGGATCGCGTTCCGGACAGCGCCGGCGCCGAAGTGGCAAAGAGTTTTCGGGCCGATCAAGCAGGTCCCTCCAGGGTGGGCGGCGGTCGGTTGTTTTCATTTGGTCATGCTGCAGTGCAGGAGGCAGCTGAAGATGCAATTTCTGGTCCATTCAAAGACGATCGCCGAACTTGAGTATGACAGCGAGACCTGCGTCTTGCGGGTGCTCTACAAAGACGGACGAGTGAGCTCTGTTCCTGATGTCGCTCCCACGCTGGTGATGAAGATCGTCGCGCGGGTTCCCGTCGAAAAATCTCCTTACCTCATGCAGACCGCGATCTGAGACTTTCTGCGAAAGGCACAACCCGTCGGAATGGGCGGGTAGCGCCGTTCTGAAGGTCAAGCGAGTTGAGGCAGCGGAGACACGGCGCCCATCCGCAATGAGTCGCCACCCTGTTTGGAGAGTCGCCATCGCCCGCTTCTGCCTGCGCCGGCAGTTAGTAAAGTGTCCTTCGGTAGGCTTGTTCCAGGTCTTCGTCCATCTTTCGCATTTCATCCCCGTCCTTCGGCGCCCCTGTCGTCTCATCCAGAATGATCTTTATCAGCGAGGGCATCTCCGTGCGGTCCTGGAAATGGTCCGGGCTCCACAAGCGGGACCGTCTGAACGCCTTGGCGCAATGCATGAAAACTTCGCTGACGTTGACGATGATCGCGAGTTTCGGGAGACGATCGGCAACGCTCATGCTCGTCAGCAGTTGAGGATCATTGGTCAGGCTTGCCCGCCCGTTGACGCGCAACGTGTCGTCGAAACCGGGGATAAGAAACAATAGCCCGACGTTCGGGTTGGCGATGATATTGCTTAAGGTATCCAGACGATTGTTGCCGGGTCGATCCGGGATCGCCAGGGTGCGTTCGTCAAGAACCTTGACGAACCCCGGAGGGTCGCCGCGAGGACTGACGTCGGCCTTTCCCTCCGAACTCTGCGTGCCGATGCAGAAGAATGGCGAGCGCCGGATGAATTCCTGCGCGTGCTCGCCAAGCGAATTCTGACACTTCACGATTGCCAGAGCGTGGGTCGGCTCGAACAGCGCCCGAAGCGACTGCTCATCCGCAATGGCAAAATCTGGATTGAGTTGCAAACCCGTCATGATCCCCTCCCGAAATCCTCTCATCGCATGGCCGAGCTGCAGCTCCGCCTGCAAGCCATGGATATGATGTACGTACCTCAGAAGATATACATGAGTTGATATGCGGGATCAATGCTCCGGCGACAGAGTTACACTGCGGACTGGCGCAGCCGCGACGCCATTGCGCGTGCAATCTCCACAGGGGCTTCGTCAGGAATGGCGAAGACGGAGCTGACGTTGATCTCGCAGAGAACGTAGGTGTCGTTGCCTGCAGAGTCTGGTGGCCCGTAGAGGAAATCGGCGTCCCAGATGATCGGCAATGACGCTTCCTCGATCCCAAGCGTCGACATCATTTCCGGCGTCCACTCACTTTCCATCCTTGTCCTCAAGGTCTGGAACGGTTCTGCGGATGCCGGATGCATGATCCGTGGACCGGGTTGAAGTGGCTCGCGACCAGGTCCCGACGGCGGCGTCACCAGCGCCTTGACCAATTGTTGTCCGAAGCCCACGACCCTGCTTCCAGACAGGTAGCAGCGGATCATGCCCTCGGGCAGACGGGACTGAAACGGCTGATCGACGATGCAGCCACCCTCGGTGAAGTAGGCTTCGCAGCGGGAAACGAAGTCGGACAGGTCTATGGTTTCAGGAACGCTGCCTGATTTCGCTTCCAGCACACTGATCAAGGTCGCACCGCCGGCGGGCGCTCCCACGAGTTCGACCTTCCAAATACCTTGCCCGGCGTTGCCGCGGTTCCGCTTCAACACGCGTGGCCCGGCGACTAGGAAGGTTGGAACGAACGCCTGGCGGAAGCCTGCCGCGGTGCGATAGAGACGTGTGTCGACGCCCCAGCCGATATGCCTGGTCTCGTAGAGCATCTCCTTGACGCCCATCTTGAGGATCACGTCCGGATGCGCGCTAACAAATCGGCCGGCTTCTGCCACCTGTCGCAGAAGCGGATCGAGGATCTTTCTCGTCTTTCCGTCATCCAGCGGGTTCACCCAGACAAGCACGGCGTCGACTGCAAGGAGCTGTTCGAGGACCTCGTCGGCGAATTCTTCGTCGAAGACTGCGGGCTCCGGCGCAAGGCCGACTGCCGCAAGTTCTTCGAAGATCCGGTGGAAGCGGTTGTTCTGCGGCGTCGCCGCGCGCCGGGCGTCCCGGTCGCCGCGCCAGACGATCGCAATCCGTGGGGGCGCGTTCGTCATGGATGCACCCCGAATGTCAGGCCATAGGCCAGCCCGGCAAGCGCGCTCGCCGCCAGAACGGTCAAGAGCCCGACCTTGAAACGGAAAACCGCGATGACGGCAGCGAGCGTCAACACGAGCGACGGCAGGTTGACGGAACTGAGAACGGGAACGTCGAGCGAGATGCCGAAGCCGCTCACCTTCCGGACATCGGCGAATAGCACGTGCAGGGCGAACCATAAGGCAAGGTTGAGGATGATGCCCACGACCGCGGCCGTGATCGCCGAAAGCGCCGCCGAAAGCGCCTTGTTGCTGCGCAACGATTCCATGAACGGCGCTCCGAGCAGGATCCAGAGAAAGCAGGGGACGAAGGTGACCCAGGTCGTCAGCAATCCTCCGAGGGTTCCGGCAAGCAGTGGCGACAGTCCGCCAGGCGCGCGGTAGGCGCCCATGAAACCGACGAACTGCGTGACCATGATCAGCGGTCCCGGAGTCGTCTCTGCGAGTCCCAGGCCGTCCAGCATCTCGCCCGGCTTCAGCCAGCCGTAGTGATTGACCGCTTCCTGGGCGACGTAGGACAGAACCGCATAGGCGCCGCCGAAGGTCACCATCGCCATCTTCGAGAAGAATATCGCAATGTCGGAAAAGACATTGTGGGAGCCGAGGAGCGCGAACAGGAGAATAATCGGTCCCCACCACGCGATCGCGCCGACAATTGCGACCTTCAGCAGCCAGGCGGCGTTCGGACGCGTGTGTGCGGGCACGCCTTCGCCAAGGAGGCTGTCGGCGTCGGCGACCTGTTTGTCGCCGATCTTTCCATGGCCTCCGTTCGTCGAGAACGCCGCCCAACCCATTTTGCCACCGATGAAGCCGATCAGCCCCGCCACGACTACCACCAGCGGAAAGGGCGCCTGAAAGAGCCACAAGGCGACAAAGGCGGCGGCCGCCAGGCCGATCATGACCTTGTTCTTCAGCGATCTGCTGCCGATCCGAAGAACGGCGCCGAGAACAATTGCGAGAACCGCGGCCTTCAGCCCGAAGAACAGCGCCTGAACTGCTCCAACATTGCCGAAGATCGCGTAGATCCAGCTTAAGCCCATGATCGCGACGGCGCCGGGCAGCACGAACAGCGTCCCTGCGACAAGACCGCCCTTGGTCTTGTGCAGCAGCCAGCCGATGTAGATTGCCAGCTGCTGCGCCTCCGGCCCGGGCAGGAGCGTGCAGTAATTGAGGGCATGGAGGAAGCGGTTCTCGCCGATCCAGCGCTTTTCCTCGACGATGATCCTGTGCATCATGGCGATCTGGCCGGCGGGTCCTCCGAAGCTGAGCGCGGCCACGCGCGCCCAGACCTTCACGGCTTCCGCAAACGGCAGTTCATGGTTGTCCGCTCCAGGGGCGCCGGCTTCTTCATTGACCACGGTCGTCATTTTACTGCCCCGCCTTTGCGTTCGGCCAATTGTGCGTCTCTCCAGTCGCATCCCGGCACCAGCGATAGAAAGCGTCGTATAGCGTCAGGCCTGCGTCCAACTGCTCGAGGTCGTCGTTGAACATACGGGACAGACCAAGCGACGCTGCGAGCAGACCCGCCACTTCCGGAGCAAGTTCCGGCCGCGCGGTGTCCGCACCCCGGACGATCGTCGCCAGATGCAGCAGAGGGGGCGAGCTCAGGCCTAGTTCATCGATCATCACGTCGAAGGTGCAGAGTTCGCCACGGTGAGACCAGAACACCTCCTCTATGTCGAACGGCGTCGCGCCGAAGCGGTCGCCGACCAGCAAAACCTCCGATGCGGGCACGAACAGGAAGACCGCGGACGGATCCACGAAACGGCGGATGAGCCATGGGCAGGCGATCCTGTCGATCTTCGGGCGGGAGCGGGTCACCCAGACGGTGCGGCCGTGTGCATCGCGCGGTGGAAGCTTGTCTTCCGGAACCAGAAGGCCTTCGGCCTGCCGCCAGGCCTCGAAGCCACCTTCCAGAACTTCGGCGTGAATTCCTGCGTACCTGAGGTGGGCGGCGATGCCTTGACTGAGCTTGCGTCCCTGCTGGCATACGACGACGGCGGGTCCGGCAAGCGACGGCCCCCATTCCCCTACCTTGCGGTAATCCCGCCGGATCGAGCCGGGCAGCAGTCTGGGATCGGCGGCGAAGTCCTCGTCAGTGCGGACGTCTATCAGCGTCTGGGCGTCTGATGTACCGACGATCCGATTCAGCTTCTCAGGTGTGATTTCAAGAAATGACGGCATGGCGCGTCCTCCGTTGGTGCGGGTTCAAGGACGCGATTCTTCGGCCGTAGCCTCGTGGGGCGATCGCTGCCCCATGACCTGAAACTCTCAAAGTAGGATCGCGCTGTCAAGCGGCTTCAGTTTTCAATCCGCTGCTCGGCGACGACGCTCGCCACGACCTCGTCGGCGCCGTTCGGATAGATTGGAAGGTCAAGCGTTAGCGCTTCCTTCACGCCCTCGCGCTCGATCGCAAAAAACTTTCGCACCCGCCCTTGTCCCTTTTGCTCTCCAGAAGGCCGCGCTGCTTCCGTCGACGCGAAACTGCTTTCGAATGCGGCCGCGTCGGTCCCGGCGAATGCCATGGTGCAACTCTCGACGGTCTTTGGACCGACCGCCCCACGTGCGACCACCACCGCCTCGAAAGGAGAAGCGCCGTCCGAATTCACGAGCCAGCCTTTGAAGGTCGCTGGTTCCCCGAGCGGCTGAATGCCCATCGTCATGTCCTCCGCCAGATCCGGCCAGCCGCTTTCCCTAGCGAGTGCGACCGTCTGGTCGTAGCGCGGCCCGTGTTCGAGGCACCGCTCGGCGAAACGCTGGAACGGCGACTTCGTCTCCTCGCACTGGGCCACGCCTGTCAATGCCAGCAGCGCTGCCGTCGCGCCAATCATGGCCATTTTTGTTCGACCCATCATTTGCCCTCATGTAAACGCCAGCCAGTTCGCTATCTCGAGCGCAGCGACTGCAACCAGCACCAGCCCCGCGAGTGCACCCGTCGCACGGGATACGGAACCCAGCAGCTGCGGCCGCGTCCTCATCAGATAGGCGATACGGTCGCGGAAAACCACCGTCAGAAGGGCGACCACGGAGAGCGTCAGCCCGACGCCTATCATCATGGTGAAGGCGAACAGCAGGCCGGTGACGACGACCTGATGGATCATGGCGAAGGTCATCACGAACAGGGTGAGCGGGCACGGCACCAGCCCGGCCGCGAACCCCATCAACAGCCCTTCGCCCTCCGCATGGGCGTGATCGTGCCGGAACAGAGCCGACGCCAGCATCCAGAGGCCGATGACGCCTAGCAAGGCGCGGCTGACGACTTCGAGGGTCGGAGACGATCCGGCGTCGACGAAGGAATGCGACACCAGCGGCAGGGCGAGAAGCGCGATGAGGACTGCCATCGTCACGTGCGTGAAGGAAAGCGCCAGCGATACAAGCAGCGCCCGGTGCGCCCTGGTGGAGGATCCGGCAAGGTAGGTGGCAAGAACGGACTTGCTGTGGCCGGGCGTCATTGCATGGACGGCGCCGAAAACGATGCCCATCGGCAGGAAGGCGAGGAACGAGGCCCAGCCGCCGCCCGCAGCAAATTCCTTTATGTGGCCGGCGAAGGCGAGGTAGATGTCCCGCTGGACGTCGACGATCTGCTGGAACATCACGCAAGCCCCGTCGTCGCTGCTGCAAGCACGATATATCGCCCTATTTTGGCGATGGCCACCAGCAGGACGAATGTCGGCAGAGGTTCGCGCATGATGCCCGCCACGACGGTTATCGGATCGCCGACGATCGGCAGCCAGCTTGCGAGCAGCGACCACTTCCCGAAGCGGCGATACCAGCCTTGTGCACGGTCGAGCGCTGTCGGGCCGATCGGAAACCATCGCTTTTCCCTGAAGCGTTCGATGCCGCGGCCGAGCAGCCAATTCGCCAGCGCGCCGAGCACGTTGCCGAGGCTCGCGACGGCGAGGAGCCAGAAGGTGGAAAACTTCTCGGATAGGAGAAGGCCGACAAGAACGGCTTCAGACTGCATCGGCATGATGGTCGCCGCCCCGAGCGCCGCGGCGAACAGTCCGAGATAGGCCAGCAGGTCGGCCATGCCGTCAAAGATACTTCGTGATCGTCTTGAACTCGTCGATGGACTGCCGCTTGTCGCGCGGCAGGGCGCCGACCGTCTCTTCGAGGCAGTGATCGAGATGATCCTGGATCAGCGTCCGTTTGGCGTTGATGATCGCCTTCTCCACCGCGGAGAGCTGCTGGGCGATGTCGAGACAGGGCTTGCCTGCCTCGATCATCGTGATGACGCTCTTCAGATGACCCTCGGCCCGCTTCAGGCGCTTGACGATCTCCGGATGGGTGGCGTGGGTGTGAGGTTCGCTCATCGTGTCCATGTTCTCGATCCTTCCGAGGAGAAGGGCGCTCGACCTTACGCCGGGGACCGCCTCCGGGACAAGTCAGTGATGATGGCCTTCCGGCTCTTCCATTCGAAACGGAAGGTCGTCGACGTCGATGCCTGCCATCAGCTTCAGCACCGCGTCGAACGCATGAGGCTCGGCCGGAGCGACGTTGCTGATCAAAGCGTGATGATCGGCCGGCGAAGGGAGCAGCGGCAGCCGCTCAACGAGACCGTCGCGGGCGATCTCAACGACGGCCTCAAGTCCCCTAGCATGTTTCGAAATGGAGAGCCGCATGCGTTCACCCTCGGGCGTGTCGACAATCTCCAGCAATCCGGTCGCCAATCGGGAACTCACCGTGAACGCAGCGGGTGCGTGGTGATGCCCGTGGCCGCGAGCGCTGGTGGGCGCTACGGCGGCTGCCTCGGCGATCTGGATGGTCGCCGTACCAAGCGCCGGAAGATGTGCGTGAAGCTCATTGCGAAGCGTGGCCACGATGACGTTGGCATCCGCGACGGGCTTGTCGCCGCTGACCGAGATCGTAACGTCGGCATGGAGCCGGTGACCGATCCAGCGTGCCTTCACGTCCGTCAGACCACCGATGCCCTCGACATGCTCTGCGGCATGACGAATCTCGTCGGTGATGCCAGGCTCGACGCCGTCGAGGCTGCGGGTGATGACGGCGCGCGCCGACTGCCAGACGATGCCGAAGATCGCGATGGTGATCAACAGGCCGATGATCGGATCGGCGAGCGGAAAGCCGAGCCAGACCCCGACGGCGCCGGCGACGACCGCCAGGCTCGTCAAACCATCGGTGCGGGCGTGGTAGCCGTCGGCAATCAGCGCGGCGCTGTTCATCTGCCTGCCGACACCGATGCGGAACACCGCCACGGCCTCGTTGCCGATGAAGCCGACGACGCCGGCGACGGCGACCGCCAGAAGTTGGGTGATCGGCTGCGGGTTCATCAGGCGGTCGATTGCCTCATAGCCGGCGACGATGGCGCTGAAGAGAATGATCAGAACGATCAGCATGCCGGCAAGGTCCTCGACCCGGCCGAGGCCATAGTTGAAGGTTTTCGTCGGCTTCCGTCTGACCAGCGTGAAGGCGATCCACAAAGGAATTGCCGTGGCGGCATCACCGATATTGTGGATGGTGTCGGCCAGCAGTGCCACGCTTCCCGAAGAGAAGACGACGACAAGCTGCAGCGCCGCGGTGATCGCCAGAATGACGAACGACCACTTGATCGCCCAGATGCCGCGCTCGGACGAGGCGATGCTGGGATCGACGACGCCGTGCGTGTGCCCGTGGCCTCCGGCATCTCCGTGGGAGTGGCCGTGCGAGCCGTGACTGTGGCCATGGGATTGACCGCCTTGGCCGAAACCGAACCATTCCCTGATGCTGGCGAACATTGCAGACCCTTGACTGGTGAAGGCGCATACCTATCCCCCCGGTAGGGATGCGTCAAGTTGGTTTCTTGTATGCGGATGCGAACAAGGTTATCGATTGCGGGATGATTCATCGCCGGAACAACAGCTTGAGCATGCTCACCGCCCTCGCGGCGGCGGTCGCCGTGCTGCTGTATTCGTTCGTTGCGTTGGGATCGCATGATCCAGGACTGCACAGGGCGTCGAACGTCATCGCGGCCGGCGACCATAGTCATGCGGACGGCGGACACTCGCACGACGACTTCGACGTCGAGCCAGAGGCAGAGGCCACCGACGCCCCCGATCATCATCATGCCGATCATACCCACGAGAAGGCCGGCCTGCTCGGCTCGACCGGATCGAGCCTGCGGTCTCTAACCGCGGTTTCCTATTCGGACCGTTTGCGCTCCCTTTCGTCCGGACCTCCCTACGGCATAGAGCGGCCGCCGCGTCCGTGACCTCGTTTTGATCGACGCCGCTCAGGCGGCTGTTTCAACGAATTCACGGAGCTTCCAATGAAGCAATCCTCTTCCGGAGGCGGAAGCCGCGCGCTCGTGCCCGGTTTCTCCGTCCTCCAACCGTTGCTTGCGCTGCTATCCGTCCTTGTGATGGCCGGTGCAGCGGCAGCCCACGCGGTCGCAGAAGGCGACAAGGGCTACATCCAGGAGATATCGGGGACCAATCTGATCCCGTTCGTCTACCTGGGCGCCAAACATATGGTGACCGGATACGACCACCTGCTGTTCCTGTTCGGCGTAATCTTCTTCCTCTACAGGCTGAAGCACATCGGCATCTATGTCAGCCTCTTCGCCGTCGGCCACTCGACGACGATGCTGCTCGGCGTCTACTACGGCTGGAACGTCAGCTCCTATCTGATCGACGCGATCATTGGCCTGTCGGTCGTCTACAAGGCACTCGACAATCTCGGGGCGTACCAACGATGGTTCGGCGTCCAGCCGAACACCAAGGTCGCCACCTTGATCTTCGGCTTCTTTCACGGCCTCGGTCTGGCGACCAAGATCCTCGAATACGACATCGCCGAGGACGGGCTGATACCGAACCTGCTCGCCTTCAATGTCGGCGTCGAGATCGGCCAGCTCATCGCCCTGACGGTCATCCTCATCGCCATGAGCTACTGGCGCAAGACGTCTAGTTTCCTGCGCCACGCCTATACAGCCAACGTCATCATGATGACCGCCGGATTCGTGCTGATCGGATATCAGCTCACCGGCTACTTCGTCGCATAATCACGAAAAGGAACCCAGACATGTTCAATTCACAGGCACCCGCTCCGGACGACCTTCCTTCGTCGAAGCAGCTCATCAAGTCGACCGTGATCGCGGCGGCGGCAGCGGCCGCCATTCTCGTCACCGTCGTGCTTCCATCGGAATACGCGATCGATCCGACCGGCGTTGGCTCGGCACTTGGGCTGACCGCGATGGGGGAGATCAAGACCCAGCTCGCCGAGGAAGCAGAGATGGATCGCGTGAAGTCTACCGGGGCAATGCCGGCGAGCCCACAGCAGGGATCCTCGCTGATCGACCGCATCATTCGTGAGTTCGGCATCTCACAGGCCCACGCCCAGGAGATGCGAAAGGATGAGATGTCGTTGACCCTGCAGCCCGGCGAAGGTGCCGAGATCAAATTGACGATGATCAAGGGCGCAAAGGCCAATTATGCCTGGAGCGCGAACGGCGGCAAGGTGAACTTCGATACCCATGGCGACGGCGGCGGCGAGAACATCAGCTACGAGAAGGGCCGCGGCGCTGCCGATGATTCGGGCGTTATCGAAGCCGCTTTCGATGGCAATCACGGCTGGTTCTGGCGCAATCGCACCAGCGAACCGGTCACGGTTACGTTGACCACGGATGGTGCCTACACTGAAATCAAGCGCATGATGTAATCTGCCGAGCCGCGTCTTCGGGCGCGGCCCATTTCTCTATTGCTGAACAATCCCATGCTTCCCGTGCAACTGGTAAAGGCAGGTTGAAAGCGTTGGATCGTGGAGGCCACGCGTCAGAAGCTGCCCGCCGCAGGCAGATCCCGAGAGCCAGGAATAAGGTCGGGCAAAGCCCGGCGTAACGTCCGACGTCCGGAACAGTTCCTCTATCTTGTCTTCGACGACGACATCCCGGTATCGGCGATCGCCGACGCCCAGGGCCGGCGCTTCCTGCGTCGTGAAGGTGTAGTCCTTTCGGGTGAGAGGCGGAACTGCCGAACCCTCAGGCGGGTTTGAAAGCAGGTCGCTCGGCTGGTTTTCACCCCGAAAACCGCTGTCTCCTGTTAAGCCGGGCGGCCGCCTCGGCTTAACAGGTCGACGGTCCTCTTGATCGATGTTGCAGATCCTTCAAGAAGGACGACAGCTCAGCTGCTTCGCCGATGCTTGCAGCGCCCGCGCCCGGTTTGCAGATCGATCACGGCCTCGAGGCTATTTCCAAGGATTTATGCCAATATTCTCTTTTCCGTTCAACACGCTAACAGACTTCGGGCCCGTATCATTCCAGGTTTTACATACCGCCTTGCCCGCGTCCCTTCCCCCCTTCCAGGTACGGCAGAACGTGTTGCCAGAAATGCGCCACACGCCGTCAATCGAGATTACATCTCCGGAATCGAGTTTAACCTGACCGTGTGCGGTGCCGTCCTTGAGTAGAGAAAGCTCCCCACTATAGCCCTCTTTTGGCCCGCCCAGCGCAATCACCTTGCCGTCTGAAAGCAGAGCCTGAAGCTCTTTCCCTATCATCGCGGTAGCAGCAACAGCTTGCGTTCCGAGAAACATCACAGATAGTCCAGTCAGTATAGTTCTATGCATTGTCCGATTTTCTCCATCTCCCTCAAGCACAGTTTCTATCCGACGCATGTGAACTACAAGTCATCTCTTGTAATTAGCTACCACCAGCCTTGCGCGATAAAGCGAAGTCGCACGACAATTTGATAGTTTTCAGCAGATATCTTGGGAAAATTAATTCATAGATTATTGTTTTATTGAAAACTTATGATTTGTGTTCGAAATGGTTTTTGCAGCGCAATTCATTCGCCAGCCCAGAAAACACCCCCTTTCCTGATCCCGCTCCAGCGGGGTTTTTCTTCTCTGAACTCAGCAAGCGTTGCGCAAGTACAGATCAATCCAAGCATTGGTGCGGAAGCGCACAGGAACCTTTTCGACCAATCGTTGTTTTGACATCAGGATCGTACAGGTGGCCCCAATCCCGGGGCCGTCCGCCATCCCTTCCTTCCTGTACGATCCGTCCTTTCCGGATTGCCCCGTTTCGGCGGGGCTCCTTTTTTGCTCCGCGGCGAGCAACGCGCAACCAACCGGTTCCGCCGAGAAATAAACCTCGGCGAGAGTTTGACGGGAAGACGCGCCGGCCAGGCCGGAGAATGTATCCCGGCTTCTCAGGAAAACTTTCAGCGGGTTGGCGCGTTAATATCGCACGCTCAAACCGACGGGGACCGCTGATGACCAAAGGATATCGATTTGATCTGCTCGCCAAAGGCGGTTATGCCGCGCGCGGCGCCGTCTTTCTCCTTGTGGCCGGGCTTGCTCTCTTCTCCGGCCTGGCCGGTGGCCGGCCGGAGACGAAATCCGCGCTTTCGGCACTGCTTGGGCAGCCTCTCGGTCGCGTTTGGGTTGGATTGATCGGGCTCGGCCTTCTCGGATTTGTCGCCTGGAGGTTGGCGCAGTCTCTAGCCGATAGCGACGGCCATGGCGGCAAGGCAAGAGGATTGGCGATCCGATCCGCACTCTTCGGCAGCGCCATCACCTATCTCGGGCTTGCCGGATATGCACTCGGCAAGGCTCTTTTCATGGGCGGCGGCAGCGGAAATTCCGGTGAAAAGGATCTGGCAGGATGGATCATGTCGCAGCCCTTCGGCTCCTACCTTGCGATCGCCGTCGGCGTTGGCTTCGTCATCGGCGGCTTCGTGACGGCCGCCAAGGGCATCACCAGGAAGTTCGAGCGCCACCTTCGGATACCTGATCAAAAGGGTATTGTGGCATTGGTATGCATCTACGGTCTTGTCGCCCGCGGCGTCGTGTTCGCGATTACCGGGGTCCTTTTCGCCTATGCGGGTTTCAGGGTGGATCCTGGACAAGCCGGCAGCATGGGCGACGCCTTGGAATGGCTCCGCCAGCTTCCGCTGGGATCCTTTCTGTACGTCGCCGTCGCCGCTGGATTGGCGGCTTTCGGAATTTATAATCTTGTTGAGGCAAGGTACCGCATCGTTCGGAGTCCTTCGCTGGCGGACGCTAAGCGTTCGATCTCGATGGCGGGTTCTTGACATCACTTTTCCTGTGCCAAGTGCCCTTATGCGGGGGTCGAGCCGGCAGATGGAACTTCAATGTCGATAAGCAGCCCTTCGTCCGACCAGGTTTTCTCCAGACGTCCTTTAAGCTGCTTTTCAACCATTGCGCCGACGATCACCGTACCAAAACCTCGCTTGGCCAATTTGGGTGGAGTGGGGGCGCCTACCTCCTGCCACCGGATGTTAAAGCCGGCCCCTGATGGTCCGGGCTTCCAACTGATCGAAAGCCTGCCCTGCGCATTGGCAAGCGCACCGTGATGGGCTGCGTTGACAGCGAGCTCATGGAGCACGAGCGCAAGGGGCTGGACGACCGGTGCCGGCATTTTGACATCCGGCCCGCTGAAAAAGGCGCGGGTGGCCGCGAACGGCGCCACCTGTTGGCGAATGAGTTCCTCAAGAGAAATGCTCGTCCATCTTCGTGCAGCAAGCAAGCTATGCGCACGGGCGAGCGCCTGCACGCGGTGTTGAATGGCGGCGGCGTAAAGCGCGGGGTCTTCGGCGTTGCTCAGGCGGACGATGCTGTCGACGATCGCCAAGACATTCTTCGATCGGTGGTCGACCTCCATGAGCAGGCGATGTTCGGAAGCCTCCAGTGCCTCAATCCGCCGGTACTCCGTCATGTCTATTTGAGACCCGAAGAAATACAGGATCCTTCCGTCATCTCCGTGGACGGGACTGAGATGCAAGCGGTTCCAGAACTGCTCTCCGCTTTTCTTGTAATTGAGAATCTCGACGCTGATCTCGCGCTCTTCGACGATAGCGGCACGAATCTCGGCAACGGCCGTCGGAGAGGTAGCAGGACCTTGCAGAAAACGACAGTTGCGGCCTAGTATCTCATGGGCCTCGTAACCTGTCAGTTCAAGGAATGCCTTGTTGGCGAGCACGATCGGCAGATCGGGCTTACGCGCGTCGGTAACGACCATCGGCATCCTGGTGCGTTCAAATGCGATCGCTGCCAACTCTTTCCGATCGGCAGAAGCTGCTTTTGAAGATGCGGAGGGCAAATCCCCGTGGAGTTTTTCTTTGGTATGGGCTGTCATGCTTGTACGCTCACAAAGTCGTCGACTGATAACGTAGCGCGTGTATCTTTGTTTCCGAGACAGTTGCGTGGCTTAAGCGATCGCTGCTCCCGAGACTTGCCGGACAACGTGTCACGGCTGCGGCCTTTGCCAACGCCATGCCGTCCGGTATAAATCAGGATGAGGCCTTTCAGCCTTGCAGGCCCTGAAAGGATCTGACGCAGCACATGATCATGAAACTCTTTTCCAGTTCCAGCCGCTCCCGGGAGCGCTTTCTCGAAGCGATCCTCCAAAGCGCGATCGAGTATGCGATCATCTCCATGGATCTCGATGGCCTGGTGACCACGTGGAATGAGGGCGCGCGCCGGATTCTCGGATGGGATGCGGATGAAATTGTCGGCCAGCCGGCAGCGGTCATTTTCACCGAGGAAGACAGGCAGGCCGGGATTCTCCAGCGGGAAACGACTGCCGCTTTGACCGAAGGTCATGGCAATGATGAGCGCTGGCACGTTCGCAAGGACGGCTCGTTGTTCTGGGCGTCCGGTCAGATGATGGCGTTGACGTCGGACGACGGCGAAGTCGAGGGTTTCGTGAAGATTCTGAGAGATCGCACCGAGCAGAGAGAGAATGAGGAACGACAGCGCATCCTGATGCACGAACTCTCTCACCGCATGAAAAACACGCTGGCCGTCGTTCAGGCCATCACCAGCCAATCCTTCCGAAATGCCAGCTCTCTGGAGGATGCGGAGCATTCGATCACGGCACGCATCAATGCTTATTCAAAGGCGCACGACATTTTGCTTCAGCAGAACTGGCTGGGCACGAGCATGGCGACAATCGTCGAGGCGACCGCGATCAATCTCGGACTTGAGACGTCAGGACGTTTCAAGGCGAGCGGTCCTGCGGTTGAATTGGGTCCACAGGCGGCCCTTTGCTTCTCCCTGGTGCTGCACGAACTCGTCACCAACGCCAGCAAGTATGGTGCGCTGTCGGTAGATACAGGGAGGATCGAAATCGAATGGTCCGTACGCGACGGGGCGGGCGACCAACGCCTGAACTTCACTTGGCAGGAGGTTGGAGGCCCGGCGGTGGAAGCGCCGAGCAAGAAGGGGTTCGGCACACGCCTCGTCAGCTCCAGCCTGTCCGCCTTTGGAGAGGTCGCACTTGATTATGCGCCGACAGGGCTCATCCTCAGGCTGGATGCGCCGCTCCAGAAGCTGCAGTATAAAAACTATTCCGACGCTGAGGAATAATTTGCTTACGAAACTAGGCCGTTGTCACGACGCTGCTGCTTTATGAGCTTGTTGCTTGATGGCGCCTAAGTGTATCTGACCAAATTCGCCCCGCAATCCTGCAATATCACCGCCTGCTCGCGCAGTTACCGCTCCTTTCGGCCGTCTGATTGCACCTATCAGCCATATTCCGGCGGCCGACGGCTCTGCGAAAAGTGATGTGGCGCGGCGGATTCGGCACGGCAAGTGACCAATGCCCCGCGAGGGGATTATGCGGTGAGTCCGTATGTGGGGCGCGCGACGAAGAACTCTGCCAATGTGGCGGAAGCGCAGGTGGCCGCACTTGTCGTTCGATTCCCATCAACTGCACCAAGGGTACCCGCGTTGCAGGTGGTCCCGGCGCTGCCGCCCCCTGACGCGGGGACCGGTCGATTTCAATCACTCCCGTATCAACCGATAGAGCCCCGTATTTTGCCGCGTTTGTGATGAGCTGTGCAGCATGAGAGAGAACGCTAACGTCGCCGTTCAAACATGCCCGCAGGCATTCCGTGTAGCGGAGGAACTATATCTTATCGGTGGCGTTTACCGGGACACTCAAAATCCTGGGAGGATAACATCATGAAAACACTGGTCATCTCTGCGGCAGCGCTGTTTCTGTCACTCGGAGGCGCGGCGGTCGCGCAGACGACGACGGTCGTCGTTCCTGGCGAGGTCAGGACCTATGTCGAAAAACAGGAAACGCCATCCGTCACCTTTGAAGGTGACGTCGCAGTCGGTACGGCATTTCCTGACACGGTCGAGATCCACACGATCCCCGATCAACCTGATTACGGTTATGTAGTCGTCAACAAAAAGCGTGTGCTCGTCAATCCGAAGACCCGCACAGTGATTGAGGTCATCAAATAAATTGAAAGCATCGCGGGCCTGCTTCCAAGGCCCGCGATTCCTCTATCATTCCTCCTCCGTCCGCATCAGGTGCCGTTCGCTCGGGGCGCGAGGGCTGAATTCAGCTTGGCATCCACCGCAGCCAGCCGCATCAGACGACGTCGTAATCGCGGGGTCTCCTTTGGGCGTTCGAGACACGAAGGAGCAATTTGATCGTCGAATTTCGACCTCCGCATTCGCGGCTGACCTTCACGGTTTGCTGTGGTCGTCCCGAGACGAAGACAGTGTTGTATTCCGCGCAGACCCTTCTGGAGTACAAGCCGAACCACGAAATACGGGTCGCTTCGTAAAATCACCCCAATGGTCGCGAGTGACAGACAGGTTCTCCGAGCTTGTCGGAATTCCCAAAACGCATATTTTTGGATGGCGTCGATTGCACTTCCGATCGCGTATCGGGGGAGCTGCGGATTTGCGGCCAGCGAACGCCTGACGACTTCCAGAGCACTTTTGCCCATTCGCAGGTGATCGGAAGACATGCTGCCTGGATGCTTTCGATATCCCACCGGCCGTTCGGGAACGACTTCGATGAAGTAGCGTACGGCGGACTTTGGTCCGACGTAGACCCTCTACTTTCGTAGAAGAGAGTAGATATGTCAGCCGCAGGTTGGTGAAAAACTGGAAGCGTTCGGGCCTGGCGTCAAGATCTGGTCCTCGGACACTTCGTTCATGCGGATCGCGGACAGGGAGCGTGCGCGATCTCAGTGAGGCATCCGGATCTCGGACCTTAGTTAGTGCCCGTCCACAAACGGTAAACCACTGAAATTATTGGAGGAATAGCGATATTGCGACGGGCAAAGCCCGGCGGTTTCAGGTATACTTTAGATCAAGCCATTGATTCTAAAGACAAACCCGCAACCGCCGGAGCCGACAATGCGCCAAGAACGCACCGTCCAAGCCAATATATTCGATCTTTTCGCCGAACACGAGATCGGCCGCGAGCTGAAAGCCATGTCGCAATGGCTGGATGAGCATCGTGATCTGCTCGGGCTGGTAGCGCAGGACCTGCGCCGCCACGGCGTCAAGGAGACCGGCCGCGAGGGCCTGCCGGCGGAGGCCGTGCTGCGTTGCGCCCTGCTCAAACAACACCGTCAGTTGAGTTATGAGGAGTTGGCCTTTCATCTGGAAGATTCCGCCTCGTTCCGGGCCTTTGCCCGGCTGCCGTGGGGGTGGAACCCGAAGAAGTCGGTCTTGCACAAGACGATCAGCGCGATCCGGGCCGGGACCTTTGAAGCGATCAATCGCGTGCTGTTGACGAGCGCCCGGCAGGACAAGGTGGAACGCGGCAAGGTCGTGCGCATCGACAGCACCGTCACTTCGGCGCTGATGCACGAACCGAGCGACAGTAGTCTTTTGTGGGACTGCGTGCGGGTGATGGTGCGGCTGTTGCAGCAGGCGGCTTCCTTGGGCAGCGCCATCTCATGGCACGATCACTGCCGCGCGGCGAAGAAGCGATCCCGGGCGATCCAATTTACCCGCGGTCGTCCGAAACGAGTTCAGCACTATCGCGCGCTGCTCAGGATCACGCGCACCACCTTGAGCTATCTCGAACAGGCGGCGGCGCAACTGCCCTTGGCGGCGGGCCCGGCGGTCGAACTCTGGCAGGCCCAACTCCGCCACTATAAGCCGCTGATCGAACGGATCATCGCCCAGACCGAGCGGCGGGTCCTGGCCGGCGAGGCGGTGCCGGCTGGCGACAAGCTGGTCAGTTTGTTCGAGCCGCATGCCGACATCATCGTCAAAGGCAGCCGCGACGTCGAGTATGGCCATAAGATCAATTTGACCACCGGCACAAGCGGGCTGATCCTCGACCTCGTCGTCGAAACCGGCAACCCGGCCGACAGCGAGCGCTTGCTGCCGATGCTGGAACGCCACATCGGCATCTGGGGCGAGGCGCCGCGTCAGGCGGCGGCCGACGGCGGCTATGCCAGCCGCGATAATTTGAGCCGAGCCAAAGCCTGGGGCATCTGCGACATGGCCTTCCACAAGAAGTGCGGCCTCAGGATCGAAGACATGGTCAAGAGCCGCTGGGTCTATCGCAAGCTGCGCAACTTCCGCGCCGGCATCGAGGCCGGCATCTCCTGCCTCAAACGCGCCTACGGCTTGGGGCGCTGCACCTGGCGTGGGCTCGACCACTTCAAGGCTTATGTCTGGTCCTCGGTGGTCGCATACAATCTCGCCCTCTTCGCCCGCCTCAGGCCGACCTGACATCCCATGTCGCCAGCCAAAACCGGACCGGCGTGACGCCGGCAGTTGCCAATGCGCGCATGTCCACCAGAAATCCTGGCCGCCGCAATTAGCACCCATGAGCCACACCGCATGGCTTCAAAGCGGCCACCAAGCGGAACCCAAGTGCGCTGCAAGCTCAAGAAAACCAGCGTTTATGGACGGAAACTAGTTTAGGGATGCTTGAGACTGAAGTCCTACACGGGGAACCGCTTGTAGCGAGGAGTGTTTTCGTTGGCGACGCCAGAAAGCGCCGCGCCGATTTTGTAGCCGCCCTGGAGACGAAACATGCGTCTGCTCATCGTCGAAGACGAACCGGGAATCGCTCTGGTGATCGAGGACGTCGCGATCGACGCCGGATTCGAAATCACTGGCATCGCGGGAAACATGTCAGAGGCTCTGGAGCTCGGCTCCGAAGCAGACATCGCCATCATCGACGTCCGGCTTGGGGATGGACTCACCGGGCCGTCCATTGCCCGCGCCCTCTTTTCCGGGTTCGGACTTGGTGTGGTGTATTTCACCCTGAACCCCGGCCTTGTCGAAAATCCGGAGGGCCGAGCTGTCGTCACCAAACCGGCGAGCCCCGAAAGAATAGTGGACGCGTTGTCTATGGCAGCCAAGAACGCAAGAACGCATCGCGTCGCGAGCGGGCCCACCTTCCACTGAACGCTTGAGGCGCGGTTGATCGGTTTCCTCGACCCGAACCCAATGCTGCCGACACTATTCCTATTGTCGATCAGGAGATGCACCTGCCCACTCCGCAATCGTATGAAGCGGCTGTGCTCGAATTTTTCAACGAAGGGTACCCTCGGGAAACTCCCCACAACGCCCAACATGGATCGACAGCGCTTCACCAGGGAGGTTCTGACTGGATACAGCAACATCGCTAAAACCTCCCTGGTGTCCTCTCAACAAGGATGAGGAAAATTTAAGCGAGATAGCGCCGAAGGGAAGACGGACCTAAGTCGGACTAGCGCTCCAGGACCTGCTTCTCATGGTAGGCTTGAAGTAATTGAAGCTCCGTGGATGGACGGAACAGGAGCACTGATATGAAGTTCGGTTCCGACAAAGCCAGCCATGAAGAGTGCTGCTCCCAAGGCCATAGTTCAGCCTCGACCATCGCGACAATCGACGCGGCCCTTTCCGGTGATCACGAGATCAGATATCTGAACCGGCATACCATGTCGTTTCGCCGAGGCCACGAACCACTCACAGTGGAACCCGCGGGCGGCAAAATCACGATATTGCACTGGCCTAACTAAAAGTGTTCAGTCGCTCCTATAGCGTCTCTCTGGACGTTTTCCACCCGCTTGCCATGTCTCTATCGAATAGCCAGCCGATGGACCGCGGATGGCTTTTCTTCAGCCCGAGGAGACGGAGCGTGCAGCTTGACGCCATTAAGATAGCGATTGTGGACGACCACCCTCTTTTTCGAGAAGGAGTGAGCCGCAGTCTGTCCGAAATCAAGGATTTCGTCGTTGTCGGAGAAGGGGCAAGCGCCGATGACGCGGCCGCGCTGGCGGCGTCGCATAGGCCTGACGTCCTTCTGCTCGATGTGTCCATGCCCGGAGGAGGAATCGACGCGATTCCCGATATCCTGGCACGAAGCCCACAGACAAAGGTCCTGATGCTGACCGCCTCGGAGGAAGTCGAACCCCTTGTCGCGGCGCTGCGGCGAGGTGCAGCGGGATACGTCGTCAAGGGTGTCGGATCACGCGAACTTGCAGAGGCCATTCGAACAGTCGTTGGAGGCTCGTGGTTCGTCTCGCCTTTCATGCGGGCCAAGATGGTCGAGAAAAGTCTCTTCGTCGAACGGACTTCAATGACTCGCCGCGAACTCGAGGTGATAGAACTCGTGGCCGAAGGACTTTCCAACAAGCATATCGCGCGCCGCCTGGACCTGCAGGAGAAAACGATCAAGCATCACATGACCGAAATACTGTCCAAGCTTGGCGCCAGCAATCGAACGGAAGCAGCAATCAGATGGCGCCAGGGCGCCTAGTCTTCCGCCTACGGCAAGCATCGGAGGAGCGAAGTCCTCGTTTTCGCTGCCCCTCCTATTACCGGCCTTTTGCATTCCTAATCGTCACCTCGACCCGCACGAGATGCATCCCGCATCCATTGCGGCGTTGGAAGTCATCAGGGAGGTTCTGACTGGAGTTGGGCAACATGCTAAAACCTCCCTGACGTCCTTGCAAGAATTACGAGCCTGACGTCCTTGCATGGATCAGGAGAGTCTAAGCCGGATCGTGCCGAGGGAAAGGCGGACTTAAGTCCGGCTGGTGATGTCAGGGCCCGATGCTCATATGTTATGCGAGGTAATGTGAAGGTCCGTGGAGGGGCGGCACAGGAGGAGAATATGAAATTCGGCCCCGATAACTACAATCACGAAGAGCGCTGCTCGCAAGGCCATAGTTCGGCATCCACGATCGCCACAATCGAAGCAGCCCTTTCGGCCGATCCGGATATCGACAGCAGTGCCATCGAGATCAGGATGCTCGGCCCTGTCGTCCTGCTCGAAGGCTTTATAACCAAAGCTGTGGACCGCGACAAAGCCATCTCGCTTGCTGCGATGATCGTCGGCTGGGAGAACGTCCAGGACCGGATGCTCAGCCGCTTTCCCACGCAATAGCCAGGTGAATCCTGCGCTAGAGCCTTTCCGGGTTAGATTGCAGCATTCTGTTGGCTCAAACGGAGTCGGATGGTCGACCGGCCGGCGCGCGTCGTAGCCCGGCTCTACGGCCAAGCCGGCCGGTCGATCAGCCGGCCCGTTTCAGCCAACCCGAAGGGCCGGGCATCTTTGCGCCAGGATCAAAGGCGATCGGCTCGGACGTACCAAGGGGTATGCCCTTCGCCAATCGCCTTTGCCCTGACGAAAATCTGCTCCGGCAGAATGCTTCAATCTAACCCGGAAAGGCTCTAGGACCAAGGTCGGAGCGGCCCCGGCCTGAAGTCCGACGTCTGGAACACTTCCTCGATCTTGCGGTTTGTCTCCTCAGCGGAACCAACCGCATCCAAGGAGGAAAACAGATGAATATCAAAGTAGTAGGAATTGCCGCGGGCATCCTGTTGGCATCGACTTCTGCCTTTGCGCAGTCGTCCACAGTGACGGGCGCTGCAGGCGGTGCTGCAACGGGTGCCATTGTCGGCGGCCCGGTCGGTGCTGCTGTCGGCGGCATCGTCGGCGGCGTGGCAGGTAGCGTCATCGATCCGCCGCCGCCAAAGGTGGTGACCTATGTTCAGCAGGCTCCCGCCCCGACCACGCGCGTCGTGGTGAAGGAGAAGGTCGTCGTCGGGCAACCCCTGCCGGAGACCGTGGTCGTCACGCCAATTCCCGACGATCCGACATATGCATACGCGATCGTCAACGACCAGCGTGTGATCGTCGAACCTTCCTCCCGGAAGGTCATCCAGGTCATTCAGTGACCACGGGCGGCTGAAGCCGCCCCTAACACCCATCAGGGCACGCATGCGACGCATGAGAATGCGGGGCGGCATCGCGTGCCCAACACCCTCGGAGATTGATCATGAAAGGCAAGCATCTCACCATGCTCGTGGCAGCGCTGTCACTCAGCGTATCGCCGCTTGCAACACTGCCCGCGGCAGCCCAGCAGGACACCAAGAGCGGCGGCCAGGCCCAATCCGGTTCCGAGACGGGCACCGATGCCGGTTCCAGCGCCAAGGGAACCGGCACGGACTGCGCCCCCGACGCTTCGGGAGCATGCCCGCAAGGCAAGGGCCAGTCATCACAGCAGAAATCGGGCCAGGGTTCGGATACCCAGAAGAGCGCCGAGCCGCCTTCACAGGGCAAGTCTTCGACGAGCGGAACGGCCTCCGGCAAGTCTTCGACAGAAGCCAAACCCGGATCGCAAGACGCCGGCGGCGCCACCACGACCGAACAGAAGCCCGCCGCCAAATCCGGCAGCACCGATGCAAGCGGCTCGGCCACCTCAGGCACGAAGAGCAGCACGCAAAATGCCAAGCCTGCAGAGGGCTCGGGCAACGCCACCACGCAGAGTGGCGACGCATCCAAACAGTCGACCGATCAGAACTCGTCGACGACGAACAAGAGCTCTTCCGAAACCACCGTCAACAACAACACCACGACGAACAATCAGACAACCAACACCAACGTCAACATTTCCGTTGAACAGCAGACCGAAATTCGCCAGGTGGTGAAGGAGGTTCGCGTCGAGCCGGTGAAGGAAGTAGACTTCACGGTCTCCGTCGGGGTGAAAATTCCGAAGAAGGTCCGGCTTGAACCGCTTCCGCCGCGCATCGTGAAGATCGTTCCGCAGTATGAAGCCTACCGCTTCTTCATCCTTGCAGACGGCCGGATCGTCATCGTCGATCCCGATGCGCTGACGATCGTCTACATCATCGAGGTTTAACAATCATGTCCCGGCGGCGCAAAGACGCCGCCGGAGCCGGGGGAGTGAGCAATGATCTACCATGAAGATAAGTCGTCCGGCGTCGCATTTCCCGTCGTCGTCATCCTGATTGCTATGGTCGCCATTGTCGGCAGTCTGGCACTATCCTCGGGCCACCAGACATCGGCTCGGGTTTGGGTTCCCGGTAGCTCGGTAGAGCCTTCATATTTATCGTCACGCTAAAGGGCAGCCGTTGCGCTCGACAATGACGTTGTCCTCCATGTCCGTGAAGACAGACTTCATGCCAAGCTTCTTCAGGGCCGCCCCGGCTTGTCGCCGACAAACCTACTGGGATTGAGATACCGTCTGTGGAAGGCAAGGCCGCTCGATCTTGCGATTGTGTGTCCGCGGCGCCCGGCACGAAACGCGTAACTTACAGTTACATACTTGCGTTTTCACAGTGTCCGGCCACGATCGCGGTCGAAGGCAGAGGATATCCTGCCGCCCGGAACAGATCGCAGCCATTACCGGTCTCAGCCTCGTAGCCGTCAATCGTCAGCAGGTCATTGGACCTGGGAAAAATCTTGGAGGAAGTCATGAATTTTACCCGTCGTACCGTATCGATCGCTGGCTTGAGTCTGTTTGCCGCCACTTCCCTCGGCTCAACTGCCGGAAAGGCCGATGGCCTGATTTCCGACCTCACGGAAGCTTCGGATGATTTCAGCCTCGCGGTCGAGGCCTACACATTCGCCTATCCGTTGGTCACTATGGAGATGACTAGGAGAATTGCAACCAACGTTGCCAAGCTCGAAGCCACTCGCGGTCCTGTGGGCCACCTGATCAAATTTCGCGAATATCCCAACGCGTCGTACCGGGACGTTACGGCCCCGAACGCTGATACGCTGTACACGCAGGCTTGGTTCGACGTCGGCAAGGAGCCTTGGGTTCTCACGATCCCCGATCTGAAGGACCGTTACGCCGTCTTCCCGATGCTGGACGGATGGACAACCGTGTTCGACGTTCCGGGGAAGCGCACCACAGGAACCGACGCGCAGACCTTTGCCATTACAGGCCCAGGCTGGGAAGGCACGCTGCCGGAGGGCGTGAGGCAGTACAAGTCGCCGACCAGCATCGTGTGGCTGCTTGGCCGCATCTACTGCACCGGCACGTCGGAGGACTATGCGGAAGTACATAAGCTTCAAGACGAAATGAAGCTCGCTCCCCTAAGTGCCTACGGGACTGATTGGGCCGCCCCGGATGGTAAGGTGGACCCCTCGATCGACATGAAGACGGCGGTTCGCGAGCAGGTCAACAAGATGGACGCGGTCGAGTACTTTAGCCTCTTCGCCGAACTGCTTAAGACCAATCCGCCAACGGACGCTGATGCGCCGATGGTCGAGCGGCTGGCCCAGATCGGCATCGTTCCGGGACAGGATTTCGACAAGACGAAGTTCGATCCTGCCTTCGCCAAGCGCGTTCCGCAGATCGCCTTCGCCCGCATCATGCTGCATTTCAAATTCAGTGACGGCGACATTCAGGACATCAACGGCTGGGGCTACACGACCAAGACCGGCATCTACGGAACGAACTACATCCAGCGTGCGCTCGTGACCGCCATCGGCCTTGGAGCCAACCGTCCACAAGACGCTATCTATCCGACGTCCATGAAGGCGGACAGCGGTCTGATCAAGAGAGCCTACAACGGTTCGGAAAAATACGTTCTGACCTTCAAGCAGGGCCTGATTCCGCCTGTTTCCGGGTTTTGGTCCCTGACCATGTACGACGCAGACTATTTCTTCGTCGATAACCCGCTAAACCGTTACTCAATCAGCGCCCGCCAGCCGCTCAAGGCCAATGCCGACGGGTCGATCGATCTATTGATCCAGAACGAAGATCCAGGCGCCGACAAGCATTCCAACTGGCTTCCGGCGCCCAAGGGCAAGTTCATCCTGATGATGCGGCTTTATTGGCCCAATGAGAGCAACCCGTCGATCATCGACGGCTCGTGGACGATACCGCCGGTCACGAAGGTGAGTTGAGTTCGGATGTCTGCGAGCGGTCATCGGCGTCTGGGCGCCGGGGCCGACGATCCAATTCAGCTTGCCAGGTGTGATTTCAAGAAATGACGGCATGGCGCGTCCTCCGTTGGTGCGGGTTAAGGACGCGATTCTTCGGCCGTAGCCTCGTGGGGCGATCGCTGCCCCATGACCTGAAACTCACAATACGGGATCGCCTATCAAGCAGGCCGGCAAGCGAAGGCGCGGCCGAGGCCTGGAGCTTGCTGCCGCGATCGATGCGCAGCAATCTGGGCGCGCTGACCTCCTCCCGCTGGGTCAATCCGTGAACGCCGGACGACCACGCGTGAGCGCTAACCAAGAACGTGAAGAAGGCGGCCGTTGCGCAGCCGCCTCCTGTTTGATCAAGCCGTCCGTCTGACCATTCTGGCAATCGCTATCAGGATGCAGGCTCCGATGAAGCCCGCGATCAGATAACCCAGCCATCCGCCAAGGGCGACGCCGAAGAGTGACAGGATAAAGTTGGCGACGATGGCGCCGACAATACCGAGAAGGACGTTCATCAGCACGCCCATGTTGCTCTTCATGAGCAATTCGGCGAGCCAGCCGGCAATGCCGCCGATGATGATGGCGGCGATCCAGCCGATACCTGCATTTTCCATAGCAATTCCCCTTGTGAATTATGAGCGGCCGGCGCGTGCTGTCACGTCTCGCAGATCGAGCTAGACCGATCGCCGAGACTATAACCTTCCGCGGCGCCAGTTGGTTCCATAAGCCCCGCCCCAACAGGTCGCGTGCCCCCTCTTGACCTCGTTCAAGTCACCTGTCGGCCGCGGGCCAGTCGTTCGCAGGCTCCTCGATGACGGCAGTGTCGTCCTCCGCAGGGTCGGGATCGCGCTCAAGGGCTGCGCGCAGATTGCCGATCTCCTTGATGATCGTATCGAAAACGTCCTGCTGCCTAGCCCCGGCCACAACGCAGTCGTCGACGAGATGCTCCAGCTTCGCGCGAAGCCCGACTTTCCAATTATCATTGTTCATGACCTTCTCCTCCACTGCTCGATCAACACGGGGCATGGTCGCTGGCCTGTCCCACCGCCTTTGATGAGCAGGCGGCGGCTTCCGCGCTCAGGAGAAAGTGATGTGTGGCCCTGGTTGGCGGTTCGATCATCGCGAAATCCTGCTGTGCGGGATGAGATCGCGGCGAACGGGTAAGGTGCTCTCCTGGCGTTTCCGCCCGCACCGAGAAATCGGAAAAACCGGTGCGTTCACCATCTCCGTCGCGTCCGATTGGCACGCCGCGACCTCGGCGGATTAACCGATAGCTGCAGCAACGGTTCCGCCCTGTCTGGACTCTTTGCGTCCGTGAAACTGTCTATGGGCTGTCCGTTTCTTCCCGAACCTTTAGAATACGGTCGATAAGACCCCATTCCAATGCTTCTTCCGCCGTCATGAATCGGTCGCGATCCATCCCGCGCTCGAAGTCTTCATAGGAGCGTCCGCAATGCTCCGCATAGAGCCGCGTCATGCGCTGCTTGGTCTTCAGAATTTCTTCGGCATGAATCAGCATGTCGGAAGCCTGCCCTTGGAAGCCACCGGATGGCTGGTGAATGAGGATACTGGCATTGGGCAAAGCAGCTCTTCCGCCGGCCTCGCCTGCCATCAGCAGGAACGATCCCATGGAACGGGCTGTGCCCATGCAAAGCGTATGAACTGGCGCGCGGATAAAGCGCATGGTGTCGTACATGGCGAAGCCGCTGGTCACGACGCCGCCCGGAGAATTGATGTAAAGATTGATCGGCTTGTTTGGATTCTCGGCCTCGAGGAACAGCAACTGTGCGCAGACCAGAGCGGAAACGGTATCGTTGACCTCGCCGTTGAGGAAGATGATGCGTTCGCGCAGAAGGCGGGAGTAAATGTCAAAAGACCGCTCGCCTCTGCTGGATTGTTCCACGACCATAGGGACGAGTTGCATCGCTTCGCGCATCGGCGAACTCCAATCTTCCAGAAATTAAAGGGGAGAGCTTGCCGCGTCAGGCGGCGAGCATGAGCGGCGGACCGTTGCTGTTCGCGGCCGTTTCCGCCGTCCGGTCAAGCCTCGCGTCGGTTAGCTCGTGGATAATGCGCAGGCGGGTGCCGCCGGTCGCGTTCGGGACGATCGTGAACGTCACCGTGCTTTCAAGGAAAGGTGGCGCGTCGTCGCGCAGGCTATAACGGACTTCCTCGCCAGGTGTGATGGTGGCCGGGGTGGGATCGGCCAGAGCGTCTTTCGGCAACCAGTTTTCCCGAAATTCCGGAATGCTGATTGCACGCCAGACCTTTTGCGGCGGTTCATCCAGATCGAATTCGAGTTCGATGCCGTCTTTCTGCTCCTTGGCCTTTCCATCGTTCATTGGTCCATATCCTTCAGCAAGACCTTGAGAGCTTCGATGCGGGCAGGCCAGTAGGCGAGATATTTCGCCAACCATTGTGCGATGAGAGCCAGCCCGTCCGGATCGACTTCGTAATTCACGAAACGCCCCTGCCGTTCTTCCCTCACGAGCTTTGCGCTCCGCAAAACCGAGAGGTGTTGCGACATTGCCGGCTGGCTGATCTCCATGCCCTCACGCAGGGCACTGGCGTTCATGCCGCCCGCCGCCAGCTTCTCGAAGATCGCGCGGCGGGTCGGGTCAGCCAAGGCTCGGAAAATCTCATTCTCGATCATGCACACACATAAGCACACACTTATGCGATTCGCAAGTCCATTTCGCGATGGCTTTTCCGTTGTAGAAGGAGCCACTTTCGCCGTTACTGCGGTGAACGTCCCTTCGCTCGACTTGGCCCTTGGCAGATCACAAAGGCTGCACAAGCAAGCCTGCCGCCAAGGCCTGAAAAGCCTCGACCGCCTTCGGCATCACGCTCTGCGGGTCTTCGCTCGCGGCGATCCAGAGGGCGGCATTGAGAGCCGCGCCGCTCAGCAATCGGGCGGCGGCCTCCGGGTCGAGCGGCTTGAGGATGCCTTGGGCGATCAGGCGCTCAACCGTGCTCTTCGTCACCTGCAGGCAATTGTTCTGGCTCGGCCACTGCGAGGGATCGCCCAGCACCGCCGGTCCGTCGAGCAGGACGATGCGCTGGACTTCGGGATTGAGCGCCATCTCGATATAGGCCGCACCCTCGGCAAGCAGGCCCTGCCAATCACTCCCTGCGCGCGCGCCGATCTCCTGAGCGCGCACCGCCATCTCCGTGTCGATCTGATCGACGACCGCCGCCAGCAGCCCGCGCTTGTCTTGGAAATTGTGGTAGAGCGCGCCCCGTGTCAGTCCGACGTCCGCCGTCAACTCATCCATCGATGCTGCCGAATAGCCCTTTTCCGCAAAGGTCTTGCGCGCCGCCGCGATCAGCTTGACGCGATTTTCCTGCATCGTTTCGCTGCGTTTCCTTGCCATCCGATCCCTCAATTTCATATACGAAGCGTATATGGGCTTGACATACGATGCGTATCTCATACATTTCACATACGAACCGTATATCAAATTGGGCGCGAGATGTGAAGCGATACGTCGCGCTCAACGGTCGTTGTCAACAATGAAGAGAGATCAGAATGACCCAACGCGAAGCAATCTTTCCGGCCGACAGGCACGCTCTTTACGAGAAGCACGGCTATTCCGCCGCGATCCGATCCGGTGATCTGCTGTTTGTATCCGGACAGGTCGGCAGCCGTTCGGACGGAACACCCGAACCCGATTTCGAAAGCCAGGTGCGGCTCGCCTTTGAAAACCTGAAGGCGACGCTCAGTGCCGCCGGCGCAACGCTGGATGATATCGTCGACGTCACCAGCTTCCACACCGATCCCGAAAATCAGTTCGGAACGATCATGGCGGTCAAGCAGGAGATGTTCAGCAAGCCACCCTACCCGAATTGGACCGCCATCGGCGTCAACTGGCTGGCCGGCTTCGACTTCGAGATCAAGGTCATCGCCCGTATTCCGTGAAGTCACTGACATTGCCGGGGCCGCATCCGTCACCGCACGACCTGCCGGCAGGAGAGCGGCCCCGCGCTGCCACCACTTGGATATGACAAAAGCACAACTCTAGGATTATAGGATGGGCCTTACACCGCGGCGCTTCCTCAAGGCGCCCGTGGGATCGTGGGTTACCCCACAACGTTACTGTCTGCTTACATTGCCCCGGCGCCGCAGAGAATAACCCGCAGCGCGCCGCTTTCCCATATATTTAGAAAAATCAACTACATAATCTCGCGGAACAAAGATCTCTCCTGCGTGTTCTGACCGCATGGATCTCATCTGATCCGGAAATGGAAGAAACACATATGAAGAAGATCGTCTTCGCGGCGGCAATTCTGGGCGCGTCTGCCATTGCAGCCTTTGCCCAAACCACACCGGCTCCATCCAAGGATGGAAATACACCTGCGGTTGCAACCCCGGACACCAAAAATCCGACCGCGCCCGTTGAGGGCGCCAACAGCTTTACCGAAGCTCAGGCGAAGGATCGCATTGCGGAAGCGGGTTACACCGACGTCAAGAACCTCAAGCTCGACGACAAGGGGATCTGGCCTCGGCATGAAGGACGGGAAAGCCGTCTCCATTGCTCTCGATTATCAGGGCAACATCGTCGCCAAGTAACCCAAGGAGAAGCATGATGAGAACTGTAACCGGACTTTTCGACGACTACTCGGACGCTCGCTCCGCCGTCACCAAATTGGAAGCGGCAGGCATTCCCTCGAACGACATCAGTATCGTCTCCAACAAGGCTGGCCGCGTCCATCGCGACTCTGACGTTGGCCAGGATGCCGCGACCGGCGCCGTCATCGGCGCTGCCGCCGGTGGCGCCGGCGGCCTGCTCACCGGACTGGGCCTGATGGCCATTCCTGGTGTCGGGCCGGTTGTTGCCGAAGGCTGGCTGGCCATGACTGCGGCCGGGGCTGTCGCCGGCGCCGTCACCGGCGGTGCGGTTGGTGGCCTGATCGGCGCCCTCACCGACTCCGGCGTCCCTGAGGACGATGCCCACTTCTATGCCGAAGGTGTCCGCCGCGGCGGCAGCCTGGTCACGGCCAAGGTCGACGACGCCCGCGCCTCCGAAGCGCAGGCCATCCTCCAGGGTTCGAACTGGGTCGACCCGATCGAACGTCGGCGTGCCTATAACGAGCAGGGGTGGACCCGGTTCGACGACGCGCTCGATCCCTATTCCCCCGAGCAGATCGCGCAAGAACGCGACCGGCATCGCCCGACGATCTAACCGGCCTTGAGTTCAACCCTCCTTGCACGTCGCAGGGAGGGTTGAAGCGTCGATCTCACGCAGAGCAACGGATACCAATCCGCTCAGTTTCCGGTGGCCAATCGTCACTCGTCGCAACTGGCTCAGGTGGTCTTGAGCGTGCCGTTCATCCCTTCCGGATAGAAGCCGCCCTTGCTCACTCCGTCCTTGTCAGTGAGGTAGACGATCCGGAGCACCTCCTGCGGCGTTCTGGTGAACGCGATCGCATCGGGCGTCGAGGGAACGATGTTGGCTTTTCCGTCCCCCTGGATCCCCTGGTCCTTATCGTCTGATCCGCCGATTTTGTCTCGGGCATCGGAGACAGCGTTGGCGGCCTTCCAGGCTTTCTCTCCCTTTCGGTATAGCGTAGATCGCGCCATTCCCATGTGATAGGCCTCGACCGCCAGGATGCCTGCGGCTGCGGCGAGGAAGTCCTTGTTTTTCAGAACTGTCGCCGCACCGGCATAGGCGGTGACGCCGACATCCTCGAACACCATCCCGCCGAGAACGAAGTTCGTCTCGTTGCCGAAGGGGTCGAAGTCCGGCCCGAGGCCCGCTGCTTCCGCGACGGCTTTGAAGCCCGCACCGAAATCGATGGCCGGCCTGTCAACCGCGTTGGAGCCAAGCGTCTTGCGGTAGAAGCGGACGTGCGCGAGTTCGTTTTCCGCGACTTCCTGCATGAATTCGCCGATGGCCGGCGTCTCGAACGAGACTTGCTTGCCACCAACGACGTCGCCGGGTTTCGAACCGGCATCGGCGGCGTCGATGCCCATTCCGGTGGTGCCGCGGAGGTAGTATTCAGCCTCCATATATTCGAGGTTGAGCGCAAAGCGGAAAATGTCCTCGTCCGATATGTCCTGTGCCGATACCGGCGAAGGCCGTGCAATTCCGCTGAGTGCCGCTCCGGCACCGAGTACGATAAGTCCCTGAAGCGACTGACGCCGGGATAGGTGAAGTGCGCCCTGCATGGCGGTCTCCTATGTTTGTTGATTCAACACCGCTGTCAGCACCGCGGCGCCGAATGCATTTGCCTGACGATTAGATGGTCCGGGCCGCCAAAATATTCCCGTGTCCCGCTACAAAAGCCCTGCGAAAGGAGCCGGCGTAATCTCGGCGTGGACGGCGTCTAGAGCCTTTCCGGGTTAGATTGAAGCATTCTGTTGGCTCAAACGGAGTCGGATGGTCGACCGGCCGGCGCGCGCCGTAGCCCAGCTCTACGGCCAAGCCGGCCGGTCGATCAGCGGGCCCGTTTCAGCTAACCCGGAAAGGCTCTAGGTGCGCTCAGTCGCCGCGTTCAACAGATGCGTAGCCTTTCGAACCAGGCGAATTGCGAGCCGATCGAGGACTGATTGCGCGAGGCGGTCACAACGAGCGCCAGCGAAGAGAAACGTATCCGTGAACACGGTGGCGAGTTGGTCCCGCAGCGCTTCGCGAAGCAGCCGGCGTGCGCGATAAAGACGGGTGCTCACTGTCTGAGGTCGCAATGCCAAAAGAAAAGCCGTTTCCTCAATGCTCATTTCCTCGACGTCCCGCATGACAAAGACGATGCGAAAGGGCTCCGGCAAGTCACCGACGGCTCGCTCCAGCAGGCCGCGGATTTCAGCGAGAGCGGCCGCCTCTTCGGGATCAGGCTTGTGTGCGCTGAACGGAGCGACCATGCCTTCGATGGCTTTCGCGTCTACGGTGGGTCGCCTTTTCCGGCGGCGTCCCAGCGCCTCGTTCAGCGCGATCCGGGTGAGCCAGGTCGACAGCCGCGCCTCCGCGCGGAATTCGGCCAGATGGGTGAAGGCGTGGATATAGGTCTCCTGAAGTACGTCCTCCGCCTCGATGTCGTCATTCAGGACGGCGCGGGCGACCCGGTGAAGCCGCAGATTGTGACGCTTGATGATTAGCCAGAATGCGGCGGGGTCAAGCTGTCGCGCGTGTTCAACCAGCCCCGCGTCGTCAAGGTCCTCGATCCTCACCGCCTCGGTGGATCCGCTCGGCTTCATCATAGGCACTCCAGATGCATCAGCTTGCTATGAGATAAGCGTTTCCCGGCTTTTCGGTCCGCGGCCAGGTGGAGACTTGGGACTCTACCGGACCAGAGGTCTGCTGACCAAGTAAATCGGACTTGTTGCGGAGCAGTTCTATCTTCCGGTTTTGGCGCAACTGAAACTTCCAGCGTGGTCGCCGGCGATGCATGCTTTCGCGGCAAAGATGATCTCTACGGCCGACATGAGGGCGCAAAGCAGGCTTATCCTTCGATAACCAAAAAAGTCCGCTCTTAGGGCTGAAGGCGGACCGACAGTTTTCGCCTCCGAGGCGCAGGCTATTCTCCAGGGGTCAAATTGGGTCGACCCGATCGAACGTCGGCGTGCCTATAACGAACAGGGCTGGACCCGGTTCGACGACACGCTCGATCCATACGGGCCCGAGCAGATCGCGCAGGAGCGCGACCGCTATCGTCGGACGATCTAACCCGCCCTTGAGTTCAACCCTCCTTGCATCTGGCGAGGAGGGCTGAGGCGTTGATCTCCCGCTCCGGTCGGCGCTTGAGATCGCCGTGGGCAAAACCCTTTCGACTTCCTGCTCGATGGCCTCGCTGCCAGACAATCAATATTCGTTATCATCGGCCCATCGCGCCGACATGGCAGTCGCGATATTTAATATGAAGGGATTACCTCTCAGGCGTGTTAAGGTCTCTTTGTCGGGCCGAGCCTTCTGGCCGGTTGGCATTGTTGCCGAGTGATGACTTGCTCCGTGAGTCTCCGGCCCATGAGGGCCTCCCTATGCAAACGATCCCCATCGTGCATTTCGAAGCTGCGAGCACTCTTGCCGTGGTGGTATCATCCAACGAGCCGCTGCTGTTCCTATCCGAGGACCTGAAGGTCATCGCGGCGAGCGCGTCGTTCTGCCGGGCCTTCGACATCGACCCCAAGACCGTTTGCGGCCAACGCCTCAGCGAAATTGGCAACGGCGAATGGGCGATGCCCAAGCTTGCATCACTGCTGAGGGCTACCGCCTCTGGAAGTGCCAACATCGAAGCCTACGAAATCGACTTTCAACGGCCAAACCAGAAAACACGGCACTTGGTCGTCAATGCGCGGACGCTCGATGACGGCGATATCGATCATATTCGCCTGCTTCTGGCCATCACCGACGTGACCGATGTGCGCGCCGAGGCTCGGCTGAAAGATGATCTCGTTCGCGATAATGCGATCCTGCTGCAGGAGGTCCAGCACAGGGTGGCAAACAGCCTCCAGATCATTGCCAGCGTACTCATGCAGAGCGCCCGCCGGGTCCAGTCGGAGGAAGCGCGCGGGCACCTCCACAACGCCCATCACCGGGTCATGTCGATTGCAACCCTGCAACGGCAACTCTCGACGTCCAGCGGCGGCAAGGTCGAACTCCGCACCTATTTCACTCAGCTTTGCCAAAGCCTCGGCGCATCGATGATCGCTGACCCGGACAGGCTCTCGATTCAGGTGACGGCCGACGACAGCGCCGTGGACGCGGACGTTTCCGTTCGCTTGGGGCTTATTGTGACCGAGCTTGCAATCAACGCCCTCAAACACGCCTTTCCCGATGAGCGAACGGGCACAATCATCATCGACTATCGATCATCCGGCGACGACTGGGCCCTCTCCGTTACCGACAACGGCATCGGCATGCCTGCGGGTCGCGAAGCACCAAAGGCCGGGCTGGGGACTGGCATTGTGGAGGCGCTGGTAAAGACCCTGAATGGCGAAATTCAGCTGAGCGATGCGGGTCCCGGCACCGCCGTCACCATCAGCAACCAGGAAAGCGCCGGTTCCCGCGACATTTCTACGGCCGCGTAGGAACCGAATGGCTTCCTACGCGCTATCCCATCGGAGCCTGCGATGGCTCACACCTCCAATTGACCGAGTGAGCGATGAGAAATGGCAAGGCGGTCGTCCTGGTCGTCGAAGACAGCACGATCATCCGGATGGGTGCGGTCGATCTGGTGGTATCTGCGGGATACGAAGCGCTGGAGGCCTGCGATGCGGACGAGGCAATCGGCATCCTTGAATCCCGAGACGATGTCGATCTGGTGTTCACCGATGTTCAGATGCCTGGCACGATGGACGGCATCAAGCTCTCCCATTACATCAACGATCGGTGGCCGCCTGTGAGGTTGATTGTTGCGTCGGGCGCAGCAATCCTCGAAGAGAGCAGTCTCCCCACCGGAAGCAGGTTCTTCTCCAAACCCTACGACAGCCACGCGATTACTGATGCAATGGCTCATCTGCTGTCGATCCGGAATTAGACTGGCTGGGAAGTTAAGTCGGCAAACAATGATCATGACGTCGTCGACATCAATCGTCGAGTTCGTGACAAATACGATCCGCATCGCAGGCCAGCCCCCTCCTTCAGGCTGAGGCTGGAGAGAGGTTGCAGCCTGGTTCAATGGGAAGCGCAGCGGCAAGATGCGCCGGTAGCCCGAGGCAAGCACCACGATCAGCCCTCATCTGAGGTGCGGAGGCCAAAGGGGTTATGTGCGTCAAGTTCAGCAAAAAGGGCGGTCATGAGACTGGTCATGCGGCATTGCGGAGAGCGAGTTTCTTATGCTCTCTGAGATCGTCCATGTTGATGTATCGATTGGCCTCCATCCAGTTTTCGTGGGTTTCGACGGCAAGCGCCCTGACCAGGCGCAGGCAGCTTTCGGTGTTGGGAAAGATGCGCACGACGTAGGTTCTACGACGGATTTCCTCGTTGAGGCGCTCGAGCATGTTGGTGCTCTTGAGATGCTTGTGGTGAGTGCGCGGTAGCCGGAAGAAAGTGAGCGTCTGCTCGATGGCTTCCTCGACCCAGCCGGTCAGCCGTGGATATTTTCCCGACCATTTGCCAAGCCAGGCGGAAAGATCGGTTTTCGCCTCGGCGAGATCGCGCCGGTCGTAGATCCATCGCAGTTCCTGCAGGCAATCGTCGCCGTGCTTGCGTGGCAGATGGTCGAGCGCATTGCGCAGGAAGTGCACATAGCAGCGCTGCCAGGCGGCTTCCGGAATGACTTCGCCGATCGCCGCGACGAGGCCGGCATGATCGTCGGAGACGACGAACTCGACACCCTTGAGGCCGCGGGCTTTCAATCCCAACAGGAAGTCCTTCCAGGCCGAGCGGCTCTCGCGGCCGGCCATCTCGACGGACAGGATTTGCCGCCGGCCGTCCCAGTCGATGCCGACGGCGATCAGCACCGCCTGGCTCCTGACGACGCCGCCCTCTCTGACCTTCTCATAACGGGCATCGAGGATGAGATAGGGAAAGGGCTCTTGAAGCGGGCGGCAGGCAAAGGCCTTTAGGCTTTCATCGAGCCGCTTGTTGATCGCCGAGATCGATGAGGCCGAGAACGCATGCCCGCACAGTTCTTCGGTGATCGCCTTGACCTTGCGCGTCGACACCCCCTGCACATACATCTCGGCCAGCGTGGCGACCAGCGCCCGCTCCGAGCGCTGGTAGCGTTCGAACAGCTCGGTGGAGAAGTGTCCCGAGCGGTCCTGCGGCACCCTGAGTTCCAACTTGCCCACCCGCGTTATCAGCGTGCGGCCGTAATGGCCGGAGCGGTAGCCGAGCCGCTCGGGCGTGCGTTCGCCTTTCGCGGCTCCCAAAGCCTCGTCCATCTCGGCTTCAAGGACCTCCTGCATCACCGCGCGCAGCACCTCGTGCAGCCCATCGGGGTTCGAAAGCAGAATGTCTTTGACGGTAGCAACAGCAGTCTTATCTTCTGTCTTGGTCATGGTGGCGTTCCTTCCAGGGAATCAGGTGACGTTGAACATCACCAGCCTGCCATGACCGCCCCTCTCAGTGAATTTGCAGAACCTTCCGCACACTACCGCCAAAGCCGGAGCCTCGAAGGACGAGGGCGGGTGACGACACGGTTGCGTCTGAAGCCGCTCCCCCACCCTGCACCTTACCAATCCGTAAGTTGTGGCCAAGCCCTCCTCTCGGCTAGATCTCGTCCCCAGGCATTCGGGAACGATCGGGCTGATGCGAATCCTGCTTATCGAGGACGATACCAAGACGTCCGATTATATCGCCAAGGGCTTCTCCGAGGCCGGGCATGTCTGTGACGTGGTTGGCGACGGCCGCGATGGGCTGTTTCAGGCGCAGCGCGAGGCCTATGACGTCATCGTCGTCGATCGCATGCTTCCGGGCCTCGACGGTCTGGCGATCGTGCGTTCACTGAGGGCTGCCAAGGTCGGCACATCGGCGCTGTTCCTGACGTCGATCGGCGGCGTTGACGATCGGGTCGAGGGGCTGGAGGCGGGCGGCGACGATTATCTCGTCAAACCCTTTGCCTTTTCCGAGCTGATGGCGCGCGTCAATGCGCTTGGCCGGCGGCCGCCGGTGCAGGAGCAGAGGACGGTGCTGAAGGTTGCCGATCTCGAGCTCGATCTGATCCGGCGGGAGGCCCGCCGCGCCGGCCAGGTGATCGAGCTGCAGCCGCGCGAATTCACCCTGCTCGAAGTGCTGATGCGCGGCGAAGGCCGGGTCATCACCAAGACGATGCTGCTGGAGCGGGTCTGGGATTTCCACTTCGATCCGAAGACCAGCGTCGTCGAGACCCATATCAGCCGCCTCAGGGCAAAAGTCGACAAGCCGTTCCAGGTCCAGCTTCTGCATACGGTCCGCAACACCGGATACAGCCTGCATGCGCCTCGAACAGGATGATTTCAGGCCCATCGGCCTGAAAATCTCAAATCCTGTTCGCAATTTAAAGAGTAAGAGCATGATGTCGTCCGAAAACCGCGCACACTTTTCGGCATCATGCTCCAGCCTGCGCAGGAGCACGCCGTTCCGCCTTGCCGTCACCTTCGGCGTGCTCTTCGTCGTCACCTTCATCTTGAGCGGCGCGATCATCTATCACATGCTGCGCCTCGGCCTTGAGCGCGATCTCGAACAGTCGCTGAAAGAGATGAATTCGCTTGTTGTCTCGACCTACGAGCCCAATGACACCCAGGACCTGGTCAACACGCTGAACAATTATGCGAGCTTCCAGTCGACCTCCGACGGGCTTTATTCGCTGACGGATACAGGCGGGCGCAAACTTGCCGGCAATTTCGCCGCACCCCGCATCCCGAACGGCGTCTATACCGTCACCTCCAGGGATGTCGGGCTGAAGGGGCATGAACGCTACCGGATGCAGGTCTCGACCATCGGCCCCTATAGCCTGGTGGTGGCGGAAAACTTCAACGATGTCGACGAGATGTTGCGCATCGTGCTGGTCAGCTTCGAATGGGCCGCCGCGATCGTCGTCGCGACCGCGATCGGCGGCGGCGTCTTTCTCGCCGTTCGCGCCCAGGCGCGGCTGGATAGGGTCGCCCTCACCATGAACGACGTCTCCCACGGCGCGCTCGACGCCCGCATTGCCATCACCGGCAACGGCGACGATCTCGATACGGTGGCGATCCAGATCAACGCGGCGCTGGAGCGGCTGCAGAGATTGGTCGAGAGCATGCGGCAGGTGAGCGCCGATATCGCCCACGACCTGAAGACGCCGCTCAACAGGCTGCGCCTGACGCTGGATGCCGCGGCGGCCGGAAACGACCAGCAGGCGGATGTTTCGGCCCTGCTTGACGAAGCCAGACACGAGAGCGACCGGATCAACGCCACCTTCGAGGCGCTGCTGCGCATTTCGCAGATCGAGGCCGGCGCCCGCAAGGCGCGTTTCCAGGCGACCGATCTCGACGCCGTGCTTGCGGTGATTTCCGAGGTCTATGTCGATGTCGCGGAAGACGCGCTGATGGCGCTTGATATCGCGGAGCGCTGTCCCGCGCTCATCCGCGGCGACCGTGATCTGTTGACGCAGATGATCGCCAACCTGGTGGAAAACGCCATCAACCACTGCCCGGCCGGAACCGAGATCACCGTTTCGCTGCGCTGTCAGGGCGGCCGCGCCATCGTTGCGGTCGCCGATACCGGTCCGGGTATTCCCGCCGATGAAAGGGACAAGGTCTTCCGGCGTCTCTACCGGCTCGACAAGAGCCGCGCGACGCCGGGAAGCGGGCTCGGGCTCAGCCTCGTCAAGGCGATCGCCGACCTGCATTCGGCTGACATCACCATGGCGGACAATCATCCCGGCCTCATCGTTTCGATCGGCTTCCCGTTGATGCCGGCGGAGAGGTCCTAAAGCGCGTCGCGATCTTTCAGATTCACGCTATTCGGCAGCAACTGCCACCAACTTTGCTCTGTTGAAAAACCTAACGTCGGGTTCCGGGCAGCCTGGGCCGGCCTCGCACCCTTGCGGATAGGACTCAAGCCAGCGGCGTGATGTTCTGATTGAGACGGAACATATTGTGCGGATCGAACCTCGTCTTCAGGCACGCAAGCCGCTGGTACTTCTCCGGGCCATACGCATCTAAAGCTACGACCGTCCCGGCATCAGCCTGCTCGTTGACGTAGTTCCCGGCCATCGAGAGCTTCGAAAGCGATTTGCCCGTGATCCGTCCCCAAGCAATGCATCGGTCGTCATCGGCAGCGACGTCCCAGACCGGCTCTGCAATCCAGTAGTAGCTTGCACCTCTTCCCGTATACGCAGTTGCCTCGTCCGGTACATCGGAGACCGCTCCGCCAAGCTGCAACACGTAAATTTCGGAATCCGGCGTTGGCGCATCGGCGATTGCCAGCATGATAGCGTCTATGACTTCATCGGTGATTTCCGACCAGAATCCTCCCTTGCAATAATATCGTCGTGACCATGCGAAGTGCTCGTCGTTACGGCTCTGCAGGCTGAGATAGGGCAGCTTGTCGACGCTCCCTATGCCGCCATCGGTAAGCGCCCCGAACGGTGACAGAACCGAGTGAGTGAGGGCAGCATCCCCTGACCAAACCGCTGTCACGCTGAGACCCGTGGCTGTCGCGGTGAAGTTGAGCGTAAAGTCGCGCGGTTGGCCATGCGCGCGGTCGCGCAGCGCCTGTAGGGCTTGCCTCATGTTGGCCGCAGGATAGCTCCATTGGCCGACTACGATGGAACCAAGCGGATGCATCCTGAACCTAAATCGGGTGACTACGCCGAAGTTGCCACCGCCGCCGCGGATGCCCCAGAAGAGTTCAGGTTCAGACGTTGCGCTTGCCCAAACGACGTCGCCAGCCGCGGTCACGATCTCCGCGCCCAGCAAGCTGTCGATGGTAAGGCCGTATCTCCTGCTGGCCCATCCCATGCCGCCACCCAGGGTCAGACCTGCCACACCCGTATGCGAAATCACGCCTGCCGGTACCACGAAACCTTCGGGAACGGTCGCGCGATCGAGATCGCCAAGTAGTGCCCCGCCGCCGACCTCGATCGTGTGCGTATCTCGATCGATGGCAATGGCAGTTAGGTCCGATAGATCGAGAACAAGTCCCCCATCGCAGGTCGAAAATCCCGGAAGGCTGTGGCCGCCGCCGCGCACCGCAAGCAGGGCGTGAGATGCCGCCGCTGCATGCACGACCTTGCGGACATCATCTACACTTTGCGGGCGGACAATCGCAGCAGGCCGTCGATCGGCGACACCGTTCCATACTTTGCGATAGCGCTCATAATCCCGATGGTCCGCCGTGATGATAGGGCAGCGGGGTCCTACCAAAGAAAGTTCTCTCAGCAGTAAATTGGACATGTCGTGTCCCCCGACGCTCGCACGACTTCTAGCACACAGTGATCGGATCCGGAATATCCTTCGATGGAGTAAACGTCAGGTGGCAGTTGCTACCGAACAGCGCAGAAAACCGCTGAGCAGTTTTGCGCGACATGCTCTAACCTCCCATCCGCCAAGCCGCGAGCCGGCGGAAGCGGCGAGCAAAGCGGCGCACCTCAGTCGCCGTGCGATAGGGCAGGACGCTCCACGGCCGGCGGCGGCCAAGCCGGTATGCCGACAGCCCTGCCTGGATCTGGGAACAGGGATCGGCCCTTTGGCTCACCGGCGCCGGATCGACGAAACAGGCGCTCAGCCCATCATCGAACTCCAGATCGAAGGCGAGATCATAGGGCAGGCGCATGGGGACAAGCGCACCGGCGATCCACTCCGCTGCCTTGCGGTTGATCAGATAAGCGCCGGACCCCTTCTCGCGGGTCAGCGCAATGGCGAGCGAGCGCGACGCGGTCAGCGGCTCCACCTTGTGCTTTCGCCCGGAATTGACGGTCGACAGCCGCAGGATGTCCCAGCGCGCCTGGTGCTCGAGGGCGGCATCGAGCAGCTCGGCCAGATCGTCATCGAAATCGAGATCGTCTTCCAGAATGAGCGCGAACTCGGCATTGCTGGCAAGGAAGCGCTTGGCGCATTCGACATGGCTGAGATAACAGCCGATCTCGAAAGGGTTCGGCCGGCGGCCGTGCCGGCTGAGATAGGCTGCTTCGTCGAAGCCCGGATGCGGCAGGCTCAGCCCCGCGCCATCGACCGCCGCCACCCGCTCGAAGGCAAGGCCGAAGCTTGCCAGCAGGCGTTCCATTCGAAACCGGCGCAATGGCGCCCGGTCGAGATTGATCAGGTAGGTGTTGACCCGCAGGCTGACCGGATGGATCGCCGGCATAAGGGCGGCAGGTGTGGTGCGCATGTTCATGAGAGCTGGCCTCGACTTGACAATGATGGCGCCAAGCCTGCGCTCCAAACCTCACGGGGACCTCGCTGGAACTATACATTTTGGTAAAGTGCGGAGGTCGAACGGCCGGGGCTGCATTTCTTACGGATTGGTATGATCCCGGCAAAGTGCGCGCAAGAATGGCGCGCTACCAGCTCTCGTGCGGCACGCAGTGGACGCCTCCCTTCCCGCGATCGAAACCGACAACCAGCGAGCCTTCGATGACGACAGCGACCACTGCGTGCCACGCCGGATGACCCTTGGCTTGAGCAACCTTCTCAGCGCCCCACTCTTAAACCCCGACGGAGACCAATGATGAAACCACGTGCCAGACTGCTGCCCCTTTTCGCCGGAGCTGCCATTCTCGCCTGTTTGCCCGGAGCAAGCTTTGCGGCCGCCACCGTGATCAATGTCACGGAAGATGGAGAGGGCGGCGGTGCAATGTCGCTGAAGCTCGACCCGCCAACGGTGAAAGCCGGGCCCGCGACCTTCGCAGTCCATAATGATGCGATGACGGAGCAGCATGAAATGCTCGTCGTTCGCCTGAAATCTCCGGACCTGCCTATTCCGGTCAACGCTGCCAAAAACCGCGTCGATGAATCAAAGCTGAAAAGCCTTGGGGAGGTTTCCGATCTGAAACCGGGGGCCAGCGGCAAACTGAATGCCAGGCTGGTGCCTGGGACCTACCTGCTCTTTTGCAATATGAAGGGACACTACGAAGCCGGGATGGAAGCCAGGCTGACGGTTACGCCGTAGGCGTGGCAAGGGCTTGCCAGCAGGACCGCTTCCGGCCCAGTTGTGTCGGCAACGTTTATCGTAAAAAGTTGCGACATGAGTGAACACATCAAGATCGACATTCGCGCCCTCCCCAAAATTGGGTGGGATCATTGGGATTCTATCGGAATTCGTCAGCTCGATGATCCGGCTTGGCGAAGCAACGCAGCCGATGAATACGACACCTATCTCCTTCAGGCTGCCAACATGATCCTGCAGGGCGCGACATGCGAAACGGTTGCTGCCTATGTCTATGGCGCTCGGACCTCCAAGCGAGGCCGTTCATCGCGCTTCCCTGCTTACGGCCGAAGCGATCTCGGCCTATTTGCAGGTCGATCGAGCAAGCTTCTGACACACAGGCGTCTTCGAACAGTCTTCGGAAAGGGGAAAATCTTGGCCGAGAATGATTATGATGCCTTCGCGGCGGCTTATGACGCCGATAACGAGGTCAATGCCTGGAATGCCTATTACGAGCGGCCGGCTATTCTTGCCCTGGTTGGCAATGTCGCCGGGCTTTCCGTGCTCGATGCGGGATGCGGCGGCGGGGCGCATTCAGCAGCGCTCATCGAGCGCGGGGCTGTTGTGACCGGGATCGACGCCAGTGCGGGCATGCTTGAGATCGCGCAACGTCGGCTGGAAGGGCGCGCGCGCCTGCTAACGGCTGATCTGAACGAAGCATTGCCGTTTGCGGACAGAGCTTTCGATCTGATCCTTGCCTCGCTCGTCATGCATTATCTGCCCGACTGGTCGAAGCCGCTTTCGGAATTCAACCGGCTGCTGCCCGAAGGCGGCCGCCTGGTCTTTTCCACCCACCATCCCTTCATGGATCACGCCTCGACCGGCCGCGACAATTATTTCGAGACCTACAGCTTCGATGAGACCTGGCAGCGCGGCGGCAAGGATATCGCCATGCGCTTCTGGCACCGGCCGCTGCATGCCATGTTCGACGCGCTGAAGTCGGCCGGATTTCAGATCGATATCGTCAGCGAGCCCCAGCCCGACCCGCGCGCCCGGACGCTTTTTCCGCAGGCCTATCAGAGCCTGACGACCAAGCCGCGGTTTCTGTTTTTCTCGGCGGTGAAAGCGTGACGACGGGTGCTCGCGTTGGGGTCTCTTGACCCTATCGGGCGTGGTGTTCCGAGGTGCCGGAGCATGAGACGGTCGCGGAGCTGTTCCTGCCGTTGAAATAGCACAGCCGGATGGCAGCTTGTCCCTTCTGGTCGCCAGAAGCGGACAAGCCGTTGTCCACCCCGGTGAAGGTTTTTCGTCATCGAAGGATAAGGCTGCTTTGCGCCCCAGGAGGGTCACGGAGCGACCGGACAAGATTGGGCGGTAGACTTCGTTTTTCGCTCCTGCGCGGTCGTGCTTCATTGCGACCACACACCACGCCGCGTCCGAGTAACGAGCGAGTTCCGGTCATTTGCCAAAATTGCGCCGGCCAGACCCCTGAAAGAATGAAGAGCCGTCGGCGAAGACCTGGTGTATGCTAGGCGACGGATCCGTCACACCTGAGGATCGTCATGGTCGGTTCGCCAGCAACTGCCACCCTTATCCTCAACAAGGTTGTCGTCGACCTGGAAGGCGAGACGCTCCGGCCTGAGAACGGCGATGCAATCGCCCTCAGGCCGCAGGCCTTTGCGGTCCTTCGCCACCTCGTCCAGAACGCGAACAGGCTGGTCAGCAAGGCCGAGCTGCTTGAAGCCGTCTGGGGAGGCGCCGCCGTTACCGACGACAGTCTCGTTCAATGCATCCACGAGATCCGGCGAGCGCTCGGCGACGACCGGTATGCGGTCTTGGCCACCGTCTCGCGGCGGGGCTACCGCCTGTCGCTGGAGCGTAGCGACGAGAGTGCGCTCGGCGGCCCTTCGATCGCCGTGCTGCCGTTCGCCACCATGCGCGGCGACGAGCCCAATGACTACTTCGCCGATGGGCTGGTCGAGGACATCATCACCAACCTCTCGAAGATCCCGGGTCTGTTCGTCATCGCACGCAATTCCTCCTTCGGCTTCAGGGGCGAGAAAGCCGATCTGCGCACAATTGCCGCCGAACTACGCGTTCGCTACCTGCTGCAGGGCAGCTTGCGGCAGTCCGGGGGGAGGCTGAGGATCAATGCCCAGCTTGTCGACGGCGCATCGGCCACTAATGTCTGGGCCGACAGGTTCGAGGGCGCGGCAACGGACGTGTTCGATCTCCAGGATCAGTTGACTGAGCAGATCGTGGGTTCGATCGAACCGAGTGTCCGCCGTGCGGAGATCGAGCGTGCGCACCGCAAGCGGCCCGAAAGTCTGGACGCGTACGATCTCTACCTTCGGGCGCTGCCGCACGCCCACGCGAACACGCCCGTCGAGACGGACAAGGCCCTGCAATTGCTGGCGCGCTCGATCGAGCTTCAGCCCGACTATGTCGCTGCGCATGGCTATGCCGCATGGTGTTACGAGCAGCGCTACCTGCGCAACGGGTTGGATCCCGCAGACAAGGCGACCGCACTCAGCCACGCCGACATTGCGTTAGGCATCAACAGCGACGACCCGCAGGCGATGAGCATCGGCGCGTTCGTCCGCGCCAACCTCACCCGGGACTACGACGCCGCCGTCGAGGTGCTCGACCGGGCTCTCGCATTGAACAACAATTCGGCCCTGGCCTTTGGCTTCAGCGCTTTGGTCAGTGCCCACAGCGAGCGACACCAGCGGGCGGTGGAACATGCGCACAAGGCGCTGCGGCTGAGCCCGCTCGACGATCCGCTGAGCTACCATCCCTACTGCGCACTCGCCCTGACCCACCTCTTTGCCGGCGCCTTCGCCGACGCAGCCAGATACGCCGCTCTGGCGGTCCGGGCAAATCCCGGCTTCAGCATCCCGTACGCCTATCTGGCGGCCAGCCACGTCGGCCTTGGCAATGTCGAAGCCGCGCACTCTGCGGCACGACGACTGATCGAGGTGGCGCCGAATTTCTCGGTCGGCGGCTACGTGCGAACGAACCTGTTTCAGCCGTACTTGATGGACGCGCTGGCAGCGGCCTTGCGAACGGCAGGGCTTCCCGAATGACGCCGGCCAGCGGCGGCCAAACCGCGCGTCAGATGCGGCGCTGTCACAAGCCGCCGGTCCCCAGATCATATCCGTTGGACGGATAGACCAGTCGAGCCGCGATGCGAACAACATCTGCGTCATGAAACGTCCATGACGCATCTCCTGCCTTGGTCGGCGTCGAGGAATTCGCGGGCGACCATATCAGCAAATGCCTTTCTAATTCGAAACGGGGTCGGGCAAAGATGCCGATCGGGGAAATATCGTCATTTGATCGGAGTCCGTTCGTTACATGCGGCAGGACCTCGCTCACAATTGCCGGCAGATTTGCGACCTGCCGCCCCCGGAACACAAAAGATGAATCGCGCTTTGTATTTCTCAGCTATCCTATCGACGCTGTCTTGCTGGAATGGCGCTACCGCCCACGACACCGAGTCGGGATGGATCTATCCACCCGCTTGCTGCCGAGGGGACAAAGAACGAGGCGATTGCCACGAAATTCCGAGTACCAGCGTGAGCACCGGTTCTGACGGTTTCAGAGTGCTGCTCAATCCGGGCGACCATCACCTCGTCACAAAGCAACACTTCTTCCGAATTCCGTATGGTGACACCATTCCGTCCGGAGACAGTCATTTTCACATTTGCTTGCACCCAACCGAAGACCACGCGAACTGCTTCTTTGCCCCTCCTTACGGATCTTGATTTGCGAGGCATCGAAGGCGCCGCCTGCGGGCGGGATGCTGACAGTCAGCTTATTGTTGGAGGCACCACAAAGCAGCCAGTGGGTTGGACGACCTCACCGGTGAGCTCACCCATGCGCTCCGTCTTGACCCTCGAGCAGAGCGGTCCTACAAGACAGACCATGGCAACACACCTCTGATTGGCCGCGCCTTGCGGCCTCGAAAGCACAGTCCTGCACGTCACCGCGGGGCCACTTCCCCTTGCCAAGCCCAAATCAGAGATTTTCCAATGCCCACGCTCTACCTCACTTGCGGTCTTCCCGGTTCGGGGAAGACGTCGCTCGCCAAGATCATCGAACATGAAGCATCTGCCCTCCGTCTGACCGGAGACGATTGGATGCACAGGCTTTACCCCGGCATCTCTACGCCGGAAGCCGAAACTGGTCCCTGCCGTGGTAGAGTCGAGAGCCGACAATGGCAGATCGCTCTGCGTGCCATCAGGCTTCAGTGTAACGTCGTCGTGGATTGGGGAGTGTGGTCACGGGCAGAACGCGACACCTGCCGGGAGGAAGCTCGCGCAGCTGGTGCCCGCGTCGTCCTCTGCTTCCTCGACGTTCCCTTTGATGCGCTTTGGGACCGGGTCTGCCGGCGAAACGCCGCGCTTCCTGCCGGCACGTTCGACATTTCGCGGGCGGACCTGCTTAGGTGGTCAAAGCTGTTCGAGCCGCCAACCGCCGAGGAGTTGTCGCTTTACGATCGGCAAACCCATCCAGCCATCACCGCCCTTGAATGAAACGCCACAGCGCCGGGGGTATTCTCAGTCTGCGTCGTCGGCGGGTCCGGGCCAGCTCGCTCGTGAGGACGGCCGCCTTCTTCCCCGAGGCGCCGGAGCATGAGACGGTGGCGGAGCTGTTCCTGCCGTTGAGTGATTCATCTTCGAAAGCGGATGAAATGATCCAATCCATTGTCACCCATTGACGTGAACAAGTTTCACCCCAATACGGTCAGGCCAGCCAGACGACAACAGGAGTGTAATCGTGAGCGAACCGACCGTAGCAGATGCAACAAACCGCATTTATGAGTCGCTCCAGGCGGACAACGCCGACATCGATGTGCATATCGCGGCCCTCAAGGCAGCGTTGACGCGGGCGGGTTTGAAAGAGGCCGTATTCGACCCGGCTAGACTCGTGCAGAATAACCGTTCCGGCAGGAAGCGAATGGAGGCCTACTTTCGCCAGCGCGGTGTCATGGTGAAATTCTCAGCCTCGTGAAGCCTTGCTATGAAGGCAGACGGCTGTAATCATCCTCAGTGGGGGCTGACACCACGCATTGGCGTCGGACGCGAATGAATGTCGCGTCGAAGTAACCCGGCTCGTATCGGCCCTTGGTGGCCGAGAGGGGGCTGCTTGCCCTTTCCCGGCGCTCGGCGAGCGGGTGGGCGATGAGAGTTGACCGAATGTGGACTCGCTGGAATACAGGGCTGCCGACGTCAGAGGGGCCGAATCCCTTCCGCCCATGACATGCCGAACCACACCGCCGAATCTGGCGCCTTGCTCCACTCGATCAAGGTGTCGAGACCTGCCGTCACCGCGTCTCGTGAAAGCCCGGTCGCCACGATGTCGTCGATCGCTTCGTCGACGATGCTCGCAATGTTGCGAACCACATCCTCGAAATCGGGATCACCCGCGCAACCGCCGAAGAAGACAAGCGTGTTACGGCGAGGCCGCAGATCCGCCTGGTGAAGCAACTGCACGAGGCGACGCCCGATGATAGGGTCGTTGCGATGCCTGTCATAGGTGCGCTGATAAGCGTTCCAGATCGACGAGAACCCCGGGGGTTCTGGCCATAGCCGCAGACCGTCGTAATCGTCATCGGACAGGATCACACGACCACCCGGCCGCACCGCGCGCGCCATGTTGCGGACGACCTGCAGCGGGTCGGGTATGTGCTCAAGGACGAAGCGAGCATGAGCGACATCGAACTGACCCAGTTCGTCGTCGCGAAGGGGCGGATCGAGGACATCGCCCTGCCTCATCTCGATCTTTGCGGTCTCGTCGTCGGCCGCCGCCTGGCGCAACGCCTCGGCGATCTGTTCGGGACTTCGCTCCAGCCCGAGCACCGGGACGCCGGTGACCCGTGCCATCATCCGCGAGTACTGACCAAGGCCGGCTCCGAAATCAACAACGCGTTCACCGGCGGCGAGCTGTGCGGCATCGATACACCGCTCGTTGAGCCGCCTGTTCAGTGCGGTCAACCGCTGTTGCTCTGCCTCGCTCGATCCATGCGTATAGTGGGATGATGACATTCGCTGCCCCCGCTGAATGGCGCGACAACGGTGCCAGAATTCATGCGGGAGTCAATGAGGTCGACTGGAGGTACCACAAAGCAGCCAGTGGGTTGGACGACCTCACCCGTGAGCTCACCCGCCGGAAGCCGATCGATGAAGTTATCAAGCTTGGATTTGCGAACCTGCTGAAGGCGCATGGTTTCAAGAAGTCGGGACGCAATTGGCACCGAGCCGATGGGGAAAACTGGCTGGTCGTGAATGTCCAAGCGAGCAGTTCGAATTCCGGCGAAAATGGAAAGTTTACTGTCAATCTCGGAGTCTACGCGGCGGCTGTTGCAGCGCTTGCAGGACAGGTCGCAATCAATGGAAAACCCAAAGAATATGACTCGACAATTCGGGAACGGCTAGGGAGCCTCGCCTATGGCCAGGATCATTGGTGGGCGATTGAGTCAGGCTCAAACTTGAATTTGATATCCGCTGATCTCGTCGAAAAAATGCGGTCCTTCGGCATCCCATGGCTAGACTCGCATCGTGACATGCAGCATCTCGCTGCCGCCCTCCGGAATCGCCCGTCTCTGCTGTCAATCAGCGCAGCTTGGCTGGTAGGGGATAAAGACGAAGCAATTCGGCGATTGCGAGAGGCGATAGAGCGCAGACCTGCCGCCAAAGAGCATTTCGTACTTGGGCAATCAACAATGGTGTTGCGCTCTGACCGAATCTGGACACGTGGTCGTCTCTTTGGGAACCCTGACATGGGGCTCAGCGACGGGCACCGACCCCGTCACTGCTTTTCCTGCCAATACCTTTGCCAGAGGTCGAGCCTCAGCTTCAGCGGATCTGCTCCGAACGTCACGCCGTGATTGGTGAAGTCGATGACCCTATGGACGAAGGGGTCGTGGTGAGGCCATTTTGGCCGTGAGCCTCCATTGGGGTCACCGCTCGTTGCAAATTGGACCCAGTAGGCACTCGCCAATGTGGCCATGGCCCAGTCGGCAGGCGTCACCTTGTCTTTCACCAGTGCGTCTGGAATGTTGAGCGTATACGGAATTTCAAAGCCGTGCAGAGCGCCTTTCCATGCCGGATCGTTGCGGAGAGCCTCGGCGACATAGGAGAAACGATACCACCACGTCGGCTGACCAGCGCGGATCATCTCGTCAGCGAGGTGGCGGGATGGTTCGACAAGTGTTTTGTCGGCCAGAACCTGCTGCTTCAGCTCATCGAGCGTCTGTTGGCCGGTCGGATCGTAGAGGGTGCGGGCTTCGGCAGCATGCTTCCCGAACAGCGCGAAGAGATCGTCTTTCGTCGCGGCCTGACCGAGACCGAGATCTCGATTATTTGCCCCGACGATGACGGGAACCGGCGCCTGACGGCCTGCCGCAAAAGCCGCTTCCGGCGTTTCGAGCAAAAACTTTCCGTCAATAATCGGGCCTGAGACGCCGATGACGGGCTTGCCGGTCGACATTCCCGCCAGCACGTCATGTGCCGATGCACCTTCGGTCAGCTTTTCCGCAGGCAGCGCCCGAAGGGCCGTGAGAGCGTCGGCATCGCTGCCATTGATTCCGAGAGAAGCCGCATAGTCCAACGCGGTTTTCTCTGCTTCTTTCAACGTTGACAAAGGCGTACTCTCAGCACGCGCGGTAGGCAGGCCCGGTGACTGTAGGATGGCGCCGCGGAAAAATCCCCGTGACAACGGCGATATCATGTGCGCCATCACCGAGCCGCCACCGGCCGACTCTCCGAATAGGGTCACTTTCTTCGGATCGCCGCCGAAGGCTTCGATATTTTGCCGGACCCATTTCAAGGCTGCAAGCTGGTCCATGTAACCATAATTGCCGACGGGCTCGTCAGGGGATTCCTTCATCAGCGCCGGATGGGCAAAGTACCCCAATCGGCCTACACGGTAGTTCATGCTGACGAACACAACTCTCCGGGCGGCCAGCTGGTCACCGGGATACTGAAGGGTGTTTCCCTGGGCAAGAGCGCCGCCATAAATCCAAACCATCACCGGCAGGGGTGTCCGAGAACGCTTGGCGGGTGTCCAGACATTGAGGGTCAAACAATCTTCTGACTTCGGCAGGTCATCGGTCTGCATGCAGGACGGACCGAAATCGCGGGCATCCTTGATACCGCTCCATGTCTCCGCCGGTCTCGGATTGCGCCATCTCAGATCGCCCACCGGCGGTGCCGCATAGGGTATGCCCTTGAAGCCGACGACCGTGCCCGACCTCTCACCTTTCAGCATTCCGCTGTCGATTGTAACGGTGTCGTCTGCCGCACCCAATTGTGGCGCCAACGTCAGTAGACACGATGCGACGGCCAAAAAGAGCAGAAACGTGCGACGGCCGTCCGCAAACACTGCACTCTCCAGCGCCAAGTTGAGACAGTTTGGGAGCAAAATACTCCCATGGAGCGGCAACGAAAAGGGTCCGTCAGACGTCGATCAGAGTCTGCTATTGCTCCACGGCGGGTTCCGGCTCAACCCGCTGGGAGATTGGCGAAAACGGATCCCCAACCTCCGTCATCCCAGGCCTTGAGCCTGGGATCCATGCCCGTTGCTGATGGAGGCCGAGGTGGATCCTCGGGTCAAGCCCGAGGAAGACGGAGCGTGGGGTGAGCTTTGCGGCAAGTACACCGCCAACAACTGTGAAAATCCACCTATCTTTCGGGCTGGTCTCTACCGTCCTGAGGCCGATGGGAACGGAGAGGCTGCCGCAAGTCTCTTCTCCCCTCGGGGAGAAGGTGCCGGCAGGCGGATGGGGGGCCGCCCGGCACACCCTCCCGTAGAACCTGACCTGCAACGCCGTGCCCCATCACACAGTAGAGACAATGCCGCAGCGGCCGAAGCCCGCATGGACGTTGTTGAAAGACCGGCTTCCGCGGCCCCCTCATCCGCCCTACGGGCACCTTCTCCCCGCTGGGGAGAAGAGGGAATCGAGATGTCGCAGCATGCCCCTCGCCCGTTTCCGCCCGTGTCTCCAGGCCGCGGCACGCAGGCCGGCGTGGATCCTCGGGTCAAGCCCGAGGAAGACGGAGGGTGGGGTGAGCTCTGGGGCAATACAGCAATGGCGACGGGTAATGGGCGAATTTTCGCTTCCGTCGCTGTATCGCGTCAGTCGAAGTCTAAGACCTCGCCGTAGGGCTTGCCGCCTAACCCCTTGGCAACATACCATTCCAGCCACGCGGGCTCATCAATCGCACCGTGCTTTTTCAGGGCTTCAAACAAAATCCCGGCAAGCCGCTCGGGCTTGGGAACCAGCCTTTTGTCGACCACGAAACAGTCGAGTCTCTTGTGGGGGAAAAAGCCTTCCGCAGGAATCCTGGCGTCAGTGATGAAAAAACGTGCGACACGCGCAGAGACCTGACCACCCGCCTTGTGCCGTGTGACATGGTAGATGCTGCCGGAATCAGAGCCTCCTCCGCGAGAAAATTCGACGTAAAGTTCCGGCGACAGGTCGATGTCGTTCATTTGCAAATCCTACAGCAGAAGCGAAGCGCAGGCCAAAGGGTTAGCGCAAAAAGTCTCTGCCTTCCATATATCGGGCTCGGCAAAGCCAAGGCTGCTTCGTATGGCTCTGGGAGCCGCCCACGGGCCTTACCTCACCCCATCACCCACCCCTCGCCCCCCGCAACGCCGTCAATCCCCTCCGCAGCCACAGCAATTGCTGCGGCGGCATCTGGCGCAGATGGTCGTAGTCCATCACCGTCACGTTATAGACCATGCTGCGCACCTGCGGCCCGTCGGGGCAGCGGAGCAGGATGCCCTGCAGGGCCATCATGCGGTTGCTGGCCTTGCGGGCGCGGTCGGCGAAGGTTTCGGTCTGTTCGCCTTCATGGCCTTTGACTGAGAACAGCGATTGCGCCCTCGGGCTCGGGGCCGGGATGCCTGTGGTCTTGTGGTAGCGGGCGATCGTCTCGGCATAGTCGTCGCCGGCCTGGCGCTGTTCGGCGGTGATCAGGCCGTCAAGGAACATGCGGCCGAGGGTGTAGCCGGCAAAGGGGCTTTTGACCGTCTCATCGGCAACCGTCCGGCCGAAGCCATGGATGCGGCGGCGGGCGGCGACCGCCACGCTGATATTGTCCTTCTCAGTTTCGAAGGGCTTGATCTTGCCGCCGGGAAAACGCTCGACGTTTTCCTTGCGCGGCCGGCCGGCGCCCTTGTTTGTCCGTCCTGTCTTCACCTTGGTGGCTTTGCCGCCCATGCTGATCGTCCTTCTATCGAATGATGCCGTTTCTGAGTGCCGCGGCGACCAGCGCCGTTTCCTTGAAGACGCCGAGCTTCATTTTGGCGTTGGCGATGTGGGTATTCACGGTGATCGGCGAGATGCCGAGAATGGTGCCGATCTCGGAGGCGGTCTTTCCCTCCGCCATCCAGCGGATCACTTCGGTTTCGCGTGGGGTCACCGGGCTCATGGCTCCGCAGGCCCATCGATGCTCGGCACGCGCGGCATCGTCACATGCGCGCCCGACAGGGTCACCCGCGTCACGCGGTCGGGGTGGCGGATCGGCTGGACGGGCGGGCCCGCCTTCGGATGCGGATGCCAGGTGTCCTGCCTCGAGGGGAACCTGTCGCGGTTGCGGTGCGCCATGTTGATGACGGTGTTCTTCTTCGAGCCGAACAGGTTGGCGATCTCTCTCGCCGACAGCCCTTCCTTCCAGAGCTTTTCCGCCTTGACGATCTTGTCCTCCGTCCAAAAGGTGATTGTCACTTGGTAGCCTCCTGTGCGTCCCACGCGGCGCGGGCGATGATCGGGTTGTCGGGAAACATGCGGGCGAGCTCCCGCTTGGCGTTGCGGCTGCCATTGGCCGCATCGCGCAGCAGCTGCATCTTGTAGGCCGGCACTTTCGGCCGCGGCACCTCGGGCTCGGCTTCCAGGCGCGGCCGGCGCTCGGCCTCGATCGCCGCCTGCTGATGGCGGCACTCCTCGGCAAAGCTGGCACTGCTCGGGGCAAAGGCGCGGTTATGGTCCCTCACCTGGCCGGAGATGAAGCGTTTGGCGGCCCGCCAGACCGCCTCTGCCGGCAGGCCCTCGACGGCGACGAGATAGGCGCGGATCTGCATGTCGGGATCAGTGCCTGCGGATGCCGGGAAGCCAGAAAGCATCCCCGAAATGATCTTCACCAGAGGGGAAATCTCGTGCGGCATCGACTGCTGTCCTTCTCACGCTGCTGTTGATCGACCCGGCCTCCCTCGCCTTCTCCTTGAGGTACCAGTCGCATTTGATCGCCTGCCAGCCGCGGAAGATCTGCATCTCGGCGGCGCCGACCGGGTCGCCGGTCATCAGATATTCCCTGGCCTGCATCCGCGCGGCATAAGCCGTCAGCGGCTTCTTCAGCGTGCGCTTGCGATGCTCGATGATCGCTGCCGCCAGCTCCTCGCCCAGCACCGGGCGGAGGATCTCCATGATCTCCTCACTCATCGTGTCCTTAGCCATGCGATGTGCCTTTCCTGCTCGCGGCCGTCACGACCCCATGAATGGTTGGCCTCAAACCCGCAGCCTCCGTCGCCCGCCGGGCAAAATTGACCGGGGTGCCGGGCCTCACAGTGCGGCGGGGAAACCGCCTGATCTCTGAGCCGGCATGGTCCTGCTGGGCGGTGTCGCCCTTTTCCGCACTTCGAAGCCGGTGGATCTCGATCTCCACCGAGGGCACCGACGTCCCGAGAATGACGGCGATCTCGATATAGTCCCGGCCAGTGCGGAAGAGCTCGAGCGCGTTCATGTGCGTGCTTTGCTGCGCTGGCGCGACCTCGACCTGGAAGCTCATCGCTTGATCCTTCTTTCCGATTTCGAACGCGGCCCGCCGTTCCCGCCGGAGCGGGTGGCTCGTCCCGTGCTTGATTCAAATTCATCGATGACGACCGGAGCCGGCTCTTGCGCGAGCAAAGGCTCCGGTCGTCTGCCAGGCCGCCGCCTGGGTCGGACGCGACAGAGTCGCGCCGGTGGGCACGGCATCGCCGCACCCGCTCGGCGCGACAGAGTCGCGTCCGAGATGCTGGCGTCGCCGAGGGAGGGCGACGACGTCAGCGGCCGATAGCCGTCAGGGAGGGGCTGGGCTATCGGGGTTGGTGATCGACAGAGCGCCGGGCGGGATCATCGTCTCGCTAATCTCTTCCGGGCGCGTTGGCCGATCGCAGTTCTCACAGTGGCGCTCGATCACCTCGGCAATCGACAGCGCCTTGCCGCACACCGGGCAGCCGATGTAGCGGGCACCGCGGCGCTGGAACTCGCCGGCGGCTGTTGCGGTGAAGATGGTCATATCGATTCCACCTCCCGGTTGGCATTCAGCACCTGCTGCAGGGCCTTGGCGAGGAAGGGAATATCCTCGTTGCGAACTGATATCACCGACATGCGCCCTCCCCTTGGGCCTTGCGGCCGGTGAATGACGACGCCGGCCGGCATCACGTCCATGGCGAGCCGCTCTTCCGAGGAAATGGTGAACCTCATGGCGTCGTCTCCCCAGCCGCGGAACGTGGCCCGTTGTTGAATGATGTCGGCGCTTGTCATGTCGATTAGGGTACAATTAATACCCGATATGTCAAGCACATTAGGGCATGACATGTACCTTATTTTAGGGTATTTTTTATATCATGTTGAAAGATCAGGAACAATTTGAACGCGAAGAACGCGCAAAGCGCCTCGTCATGGCCCGGAAGAATGCGGGCTTTGCCGGCCCGAAGGCGATCGTCGATCGGTTCGGCTGGAATGCGAATGTCTACAAGGCGCATGAATCCGGCCGCAACGGCTTCGGCATTGCCGATGCGAAGAAGTATGCCCGCGCTTTCAAGGTCAATCTCAACTGGCTGCAGTTCGGAACCGGCAATGCGCTCGATCCGGATGAGCTGCCCGCCTCCGTCGCCGATGTGCCGAAAATCTCCTGGGTCAGCGCCGGCCAGCTGAGCGAGCAGGCGCCGATCACCGATTTTTCGGAATTCCCGACGGTCGCCGCCCTCGACCTGCCCGATGGCGAATGGATCGCGCTCGAGGTCGAAGGCAATTCGATGAACAAGATCTCGCCGCCGGGCTCGATCATCTTCGTCAATCTGCGCGACAAGCGCCTGGCGCCGAACGCCCTCTATGTCGTTGCCGACGAGACGGGCGCCGCAACCTACAAGCGCTATCGCCCAAACGACGATCCGCCCTTCCAGCCCGCTTCCTACGAAGACGTGCCGCCGCCGGAATTCCAGGGCGCCGTCACCATCGTCGGCCGCGTCCGCCGATCGATCATCGAGATGTAAGGGCGACAGCGCAAGGCTCGGAAATAACGTCGCGAATCAATCATATTTCAACAGGGAAAACAGGATGATACGCCCTTCCTCACGCGCCGGCCGAATCTGGTTCTATATCGTCACACTAGCGGTGTTGCTCCTGGCGTATAGCGCCGCACGAGAGATGTACGGCCTGTAGGATTTCGCTCCGAAGCTCGCCGACCCCAACCGGGATCGCGAGGTATATCGAGACGATTCATCCCCTGAAACCACAAATTGTGGAAGCTCCGGATGCCGTTCGCGCACCACCCTCGTCACCGCCGCCAGGATGAAACGAATGGCGGCGGGGAGAACATGTCCGTCGGCAGCTTCTCTTTCCATGGACCTTAAAAGTTCGGTGATCCGAGACCCGCATCGATCACCCCGTCGGTGATTTCGATTTCGTGCCGCCGACCTCCTTTTTTTGTTTTCATCATCTGCTCCAATTTCAGTTCTCTATCCTATCTCTTAGGCTTAGGAGGAGAAGGTTCCTGAAGGCTGGTGAGGGAGGGTTCCGGCCAAAGCTTCCCCCTACCCCATGAGCAAAGCCCATGAAGCCGGGAGAGCATTGGCCAAGTCCTGAAGGCCGGAGCCGGGATGGGACACGTGCCAGAGGGGCCATTCGCTTCGCCCTCGTCCTGATTTTCTGACAGCGCACTTAAGGACTTTCGCTTCCCGCGCCGCTGGGCTTCGTCAGCTCGGGAGTTGCACCCGGTCGCCCAATCATCTGCCCCAGACATAGACCTATGATTCGTACCTCGTCAATCCAAGGGGTATTTTTTATACCTTTCACGGTTGACGCGATCGGGTATTATTAATACCTTTCTCTCACAACTCGATCAGAGGCGCGAGAGGACAGGCGATGCAGCACATCCGCAAAATCGAGACCGAGGAGAGCAAGCGGGATGCCCGCTGGAATGGCGCGCAGACGATCGGCGACTGCCGCGCCTATATGGCGATCGAGGCCCAGCGCATGGGCGCGCTTGGCTTCGCCTTCCTGCGCCGTCCCGAACATTCAATCCGCGGCCCATCCTGGCTGCGCGGGGCGGCGGCGTCCGTCGAGGAGCATTACCGCTATGCCCGCGAGATCATGGGCATCGCCAGTAACGATCAATTCTACGCCTGAGGGGAACGGAGATGTCTGCCGCCAACCTTACACCTGCTTCAACCGAGAGCCCTCCCCTTCCTGCCGCCCGACAGGCCGGGACAGCCGAAAAGACCCGCGCCAAGGCCCGCGTCACGGCCGGGGCACCCGATCTCCTGAAGGCGCGGTGGAGGCCGAACGCTTTTTCGACGGCAGCGACGATCACGGCTGCCCCCTTCACCAGAAGATCCTCGCCGCCATCGACACGGTGAAAGGCGGTGCAGCATGAGCGATTGCGTCATCAAGGCCTTTTCCGGCTGCGCCTGCCCGCCCGGCGAATGCGCGAAAAAGCCCGTCACCCCGGCGCCGGTCACCTTCGTCTCGTGGCGAACCCAGGCCATCGCCTGCCTCACCTTCGGCTTCCTCGCGGCGATCGTATCGGCCGCCTGGATGGAGACGCAGTTCAAAACCCGGGATCTGCGAAACCAGGAACAGGTATCATGGAAGTGAGCCATGGCTTTTGCCGACACCGCCGGTCAGGAGCTGAACTTGATGTCGCTCGCCTTCGCCGCGGTGATGAATGCGCGGCGCACCTGCTCGGGCCCGGCGGCATCATTGAACACATCAAGCACAAGCCGTTCGGCCACCTTGGCCGCCGGCGTCTGCTCGGGCCAGTCATTCAGCAAAGTGTTGCCCGCCTGCACGACATTGTAGACGGTTCTGGTCTTCCCATTGATGGTGATTTTCACCGGTTTGAAGCTTCGTCGCTTGCTCATGATGCAGCCCCTCACGCTGGACACGCGACTCAACGAATCACTTGGGGACTCGTTCCGGTTGAGATGACGAGATGAGTCGGAAACGCTGGAAAAGACGTATCGCCATCGCCGCCGGGCGTGTGTCACTGGCGCTGATCTAGCACACCAGACAACACGGCATGCGGGAAGAAGGTCGGCGGGTTTCTCTAACACATCGCCAGAATTTGAAACAAATTGTGTTGTGCAGATGTTTATTTCATATACCCGAGCGAGCCTGGGGGTTTTCGTTAACTTCTTTCTGTGTGCAATCTCTCCCCGTGGGGACTCAACTGCTGAAACCATTATGACCAAGGCGCTGATCAACTCGGATATGATTGTGTGGGCCGCTGATCGCGCCGACATGAACGCCGAAACACTGAGCCAGAAACTGAAGGTCGACCTCGACCGCGTCATCAGTTGGTTTGACGGCACTGATCAACCGTCGTTTGCACAAGCTCAAAAATTGGCAAAGTGTCTCCATATTCCATTTGGGTTTCTCTACCTCAAAAAGCCGCCCCCAGAGGATTTACCCATCCCGGATCTTCGAACGGTCGGCGGGGATCTTGCAACCAAACTCGACCACAATTTCCGCGACCTGCTGAAGGACGTTATGTTCAAGCGGGATTGGTACAGAGATTTCTGTATGGAGATCGACGGAGACGAACTGCCATTTGTCAGCAGCTTTGACCTGACGGCCGATTCGAGAAACGTGGCAGATGACATGAAGCGCGTCCTCTTCCGCGACGAGGGCCTCGATCTGAGGGCAGTCGCCAACTGGGAGGCATACCTCACGCTACTCATGAAAAAGTCGGAGGACGCCGGAATCTGGGTCATGCGCAACGGTGTTGTAGGTAGCAACACGTCGCGTGGGTTGTCCGTTTCGCAGTTCCGCGGTTTTGCGATCAGCGACAAAGTCATACCTTTGATATTCATAAATGGCGCGGATGCGAAAGCAGCTCAGATTTTTACATTGGCTCACGAGCTTGCCCATATTTGGCTTGGTGAGAGCGGCGTTTCCAATGTGCAGATCGGAGATTCCGATTACGGGACCCATCGCGCCCTTGAGCGGAAATGTAATCAGATCGCGGCTGAATTCCTCGTCCCGACTGATCAATTCAAAGCTCGCTGGGTCGAAAAGATCCCAGCCGGGTCGAACATTGACCTGAATACCAGGCGCTTCAAGGTAAGTCGCATCGTTATCGCCCGCAGGGCTTACGACTTGGGGCTTATTTCTGAAGATGATTATAAACGGTATTACGCGATCGAAAGCAAAAAATGGGAAGAGGACAATGGTAGTGGCGGCGATTTCTACAAAACGCTTCCTGTCCGGAATGGTGGCCGGTTTACGAACTCGGTTGTAAATGAAGCTGTTTCCGGGCGCCTCCTGCTCCGGCAAGCCGCAGCTCTGCTGAACACGCAGCCAGGCTCAATCATGAAATTTCACTCGCGCAGACAGGCCGCTTGATGAAGCTGCTCCTCGATTCAAACATCTTTATCGAGGCGAAGAATCGGTATTATGCGTTCGATATATGCCCAGGTTTTTGGGAGTGGATGGACAATGTCTGCGGGACAGACGTTGGCACCATCGTGAACGTGCGAGACGAATTGTTTGAAGGGAAGGATGATCTCGCTGCGTGGGCCAAAGAACGTCGTGATGCGGCATGGTTTCTGCCTGTTGATGACGCGGCGACTCAGGGGAACTTTGCAGCTGTTGTGGATGCCGTTGCCGGTGGCGGATATAAGGATGCAGCAATCGAAAAGTTTCTGGCAAAAGCCGATCCATGGCTGATAGCGAAGGCTATAACCATTGGTGCCACAATCATCACTCACGAAGTGATCGAACCACATTCGAAGCGTCGAGTTCCCATACCAAATGTCTGCCAAGTATTCGGAGTACCCTGCGTCAACACATTCGATGCACTCCGGAAATTTTCGACAATCTTCAAGTTGGGATAGAGACCAACCGTCATTTTCGCCGGACATACATGTATAACTCCAGGTCGGATGGGTCAGTCTTTATGGGGCATGAGTGCACACCCGCTCATGCCGCGCGGATGATGCCGACGAGATAGAGCGATCCTGTCACGAGAACCCATGCGCCCGATTCCGTGGCACCTGCCAGTGCTTCTTGATAGGCTTCGAGCGGGTCGAGCATGACGATGCTCAGCAGCCCAAGGGTGTCGGCAATCGTCTTCAGCTGTTCCGGCGAACGCGATCTGGCGCCCACGGTGGTGAAGATGATCGACATATCATGCAGCGTCATCGTCGACAGCAAGCCTGCCGCGTCCTTGTCTTCCGCGATTGACATGACGGCAATGCAGGGAGCGCGGTATTTTTCTTCTTGTGAAAGGTCACTGAGAACCGCAGCAAGGTTGAACGGGACATGAGCGCCGTCCAGCACCACATTGACCTTGGCATTATCGCCGTGGCTGGTGTCGACGGCGAACTTTTCGAGCCGTCCTGGCAGGCGAGCAGCTTCGATCGTTGAGGGATCGAGGAGCTGTTCTCCAAGAGGCTCCGACATCGCGCTTGCGCCCTTTGTCATGACGCCCATTTTCCCGAGTTCATCCAGAACCGCGCCCGCCAGGGCAACATTCCGCTGCTCAATCGTTGCGTCGGCCGGCACGGTGGGGCGCCGCACGGCACAGCCGAGTTCTGCTGCCCGAGCGGATACGACAGCACCCGCCTCGTCCGCCTCCGACAGGAGTGTGACGACCGTCGCACCGCGCTTTATGATTCCTGCCTTTTCGAAGGCAATGGCCGCGCGGGTTTTGCCGAGGATTTCGGTGTGCTCAAGATCGATATTGGTGATAACCGCGACATCGCTTTGAACGATATTGGTCGAGTCCCATCTCCCTCCAAGTCCGGTTTCGAGAACGGCCCACTCTACCCTTTCCGACCTGAAGATCAGAAAGGCCGAGACCGTCAGGATATCGAACCAGGTCGCCCCCTGCCCGTCCGTCGCCTCCCGCCTTGCGTCTTTGAACGCCGTCAGCGCTGCCCCGAGCGCGTCCGCCAGGCGCTCCTCGCCGACCGGACTGCCATCAATGCTAACCCGCTCGGTCATGTGCATGACATGCGGCGAGGCATATCGCCCGACGGAGAGCCCCGCCCGCGCAAGACCCGCTTCGATCAGGGCACAAGTCGAGCCTTTGCCCTTGGTGCCGGCCACATGGACGATACGGAAGCTGTTCTGGGGATCGCCAAGCCGACGAGCGAGATCGCGCATCGGCTCCAAATCGACCCGCATATCTCCGCGCGGTCGGCGCTCCCAATTCGTGAGTTGATCAAGCTCGGCTAAAGAATTCGAAAGCCGTTCACTTTCGATGTGGGACGACATGGGGCACCTTCTCAAACATGATCCAGATGCCCAGGCGAGCGGCCAAACTCCTGCGCTCCCCGGTGGTATCCACCTTCATCGCCAGTCACGCAGGCCGTCGATGCTAGCATAGATGATTCTGAAATCCAGAGCGGCGCTCGTGTGAACTGCAAATTGCGGGCACCTGGATGGAGGTACCGCTCAAAAGCCGGGATCTGCTCGAACTTGATCCATGCGGCGCCGATTTACCGAGCCCCCCTGCCAGCTGCGCCTCGGTTATAACTTTCCTGCAGAAAAATTATAACCGGAGGAAGGATGCGCTTTCGGCCGGTTCTAAAGCGCAATGCATCGAACTTGATTCATGCGACCCCATGCACCCTTGGAAAATCCTCCTCTTGATTTCGTCGGCGCAATGTCTATTTTGACCATATATGGTCATTTAAAATAGAGAACTGCAATGTCGACAATCAGCGTGGCAGAGGCAAAGGCCGGTTTCGCCGGTCTGGTCGATGAAGCGGCAAGCGGGGAATTCGTGACGATCACGCGGCACGGAAAGCCCGCTGCCGTGCTTGTGTCCGTCGAAGCGGCCGAGGCGGCGAAAAGGGCTTTGAAGAAGCCACGGCCGAATTTCGGGGATTTCCTGTTGACGTTTCCCGGCGGGGTCGAGCTGGAGCGGAACCCTTCGAAAATGCGCGATATCGATCTGTGACCGCCTATCTTCTCGACACGAACATCATCTCGAAGCTCGCGCCGGGCAAGGCGCCGGCGTCCGATCCGGTGCGGGCATGGTTTCATGAGCAGGGCGAAGCCGATAGCCTGTTTCTGTCGGCTCTGTCAGTCGCGGAGATCGAGAAGGGAATGAGGAGCCTTCACCGTCGCGGCGGGATCGAGCGGGCAAAGCGCCTTTCGACATGGCTGGACGTCATCACCGAGAGTTTCGGGGATCGGATCTTGCCGATGGATACCGTTGTCGCGCGCATCGTCGGCGCTCTGGAAGATGAAGCCGAGAGCCAAGGCCGTCATCCCGGCCTTGGCGATCTCTTCATCGCGGCGACCGCACGCGCCTACGACCTCACCGTCATTACGGAAAACCTGCGGCATTTCCAGCCGCTTGACGTCGCTGTCGATCTTCCCGCCGCGTTCCGGTCGGAATGATCGTTGCCGTCATTTTTCGTCAGCTGAGAATTTCGGTAAACATTGGCAACCCTGATTTCGGGAATGATGATCGAGGGTTACAGCTGGTCGGAGTGGAGTGATTCACGTCCCGAACAACAACAATAATCTCAAAAGCCCCGCATTGCCGGGCTTTTTCGCGTTCGAACGTGACGCCAAAACACGCTCTGTTCCGCCCCATCGTTGCCAATCATTGCCGTACCGCAACCGAACCGCATTTGGAGGATGCGCAACCAAGATCGGAACACACTGAGAAGACGGTAGCCTGAACTGGCGGCCAATGCCAATGGCGCCGTCCCGCCGCGCTCAGTTAGCCGGAGCGCTCGTCAACCCAGTGATGCGTGCCACGCCGACCGTCTTTTAATACCAGCGCCCTCGGCCGTACCAGCCGCCGCCGCCTAGCAAAAGAAGTATCACAACGATGATGAGAAGGGTTGTGAGATCCATGTGCGTTCTCCTGGGAGGACCATCACCATCTCGTTTGCGCCTGACGGGCGTTGCTCATGGTGGGACTCCCTCGCGTATAACGGCGCTGGCCGGGGTTGGTTCCATTCGATGGCCCCAGGCGACGGGGGTCCGCTCGCCAATGATTGCATCTCCTGATAAGATCAGCATCACAGCCCCGATCTGGAGGCCTCGCATGCCCTGCTGCAGGGCGCTCGCTCCGTTCGTCATCGCCGCTCTCGTGGCCCTCGGTCCGCTGCCGGCTGGAGCGCAGGACAATGCTGCGCCACCGCCGGCGGCAATCTCCCACAAGGCCAAGCTTTGCCAGATGTGTCACGGTAGGAAAGGTCTGCCGACTGTTAAGAACACGCCGATCATCGCCGGCCAGCACGAGTCCTCTTTGCTGATAGCTTTGCAGGAATATCGCAATGGAGCGCGCGCCGACGACCTCATGGGCCGGATCGCGAAGAATCTTTCCGACGACGACATGAAGGCGCTTGCGGCCTACTTCTCCGCACTGCCCTGGCCCGCCTATCGCGAGCCGGCCGACGCAGCGAGCATTACCCGCTTCCAAGCGCTCGACGTCGAGAAGAAGTGCACCTCGTGCCACCGGGAGGGTTTCGTCGGATACGCCAACACTCCGCGCGTCGCAAATCAGAAGCTGGACTACCTGATCAAAACCCTCTCCGACTTTCACGATAACAAGCGCCCGAACATGCCCCGCATGACGGCCTTGGTGCGCAATTTTTCGGCCGACGACATCGCTGCCATGGCTCACTATCTTGCCGGCCTCTGACGATCAGTTCGGGGTCGGCGATCCACCAAATCGGGCCGCCGAAATAGCGATCACTGCGTTACGGCGATCGGCACCTCTTTGCCCACGAACTAAGCATCGTATGTCCGCCGATATGGTGGAGCGACAGCCCGGGAGCCAATTCATCGACCTTGTCGTGGATTAAAGGTCTCCATCAAACAGGCGTCGGACCATCGCACAGACATCGTCAACTTCGTTCACTACGGGGAGAGCTGGTCGCAAGAGATGATCAATCGTTGCCGTGCAAAAATCGGCATAGCAGCGCCAGAAACGAAAAACCCCGCCGGAGCGGGGTTTCTAGCTGGTCGGAGTGGAGTGATTCGAACACTCGACCCCCACGTCCCGAACGATCCGCTTCAGTAATCGAGTCACCTTGCTACGCGGCCTTTCCGATTGAATTTGTTTTTCTTTTAGCCACCGGCGTTGATTCTCGTTCACTCCAATTCATTTTCATTTTGTCGTTTTCTGTCGATTTCTGTCGGGTGTTCTTGTCCTGTTTCGGCTTCGTCTCACGCAACTTCACCGCGTGGACCCCCGTCGATTTCCTCAGCGGATCGGAGATTGCTTCGGCAATTTTCTGAAGGTCTTCCTCACGGTGTTTCGCATAAGTCTTCACCAGCGTCTCGGTGCTCATGCCCAGGTAAGCGGCGATGCTCGGAAGCGGAAGGTCCTTCTGAGCACAGAGCCAAGTGGCTGCTGAATGTCGGAACGTATGGATTACAGACTCGGTATTGTCGCCGAATGTATCTTCGAAAATGGCCTTCATGCCATCCTTCACGTTACCCGGCTCCTCCTTCCCAAGCCGGTGGTAGGGGTAAGCACAAGGATAGATGATGCCCTCATCACGCCACCGGACCAGCCGCTTGACGACGATTTCAGGGATCGGGAAGTCAGGTGCCTGCTTTGTTTTGTGTCTAACCTCTTCTTCTCCAAGCCGGTGATATCGACCCTTCCACAGGAGCTTACCAGTAACCTCATCAACTACCTGATAGAGGTCGATCCAAGGGCGGTCTGCGCGGCGACAAACAAGGTGAGACTCGTATTGCCTCACCCAAGAGTGTTCCCGGAGAATAATGCCGTTGCCTCACTCGGATGTTCTCGAATGCCTCACGGGTTGTTACGATCTTGTCCCCGCACCTGGTGCAAGGTGACGGAGGTAGCGAAGCCGCTCGCGAGCGCGCCCTCAATAGCGCTGTAGCGAGCGGGCGGCTTCGCGGGCGTTCATCATGTTTTCCGCGGGTTGTCGAAGGCCAACCTGGCGGTAAGAGCCTCACTGCACGACCTCTACGTTTTGCGTCTGCCGCGCGGCATCGGCGAATGGCCCGAACACCAGCGCATTGGCCTGTGTACTGCGCCAGATCTTCATTCGACGCTGCACGGTCCGAATGAGGCCGTCGGGATACACGCCGGGGTATTTGACCTGCAAGCGTTCAAGCAACTCTCGCGAAGTTCGCCAAGGCTCCGCCTCGAACCAATCCTCGAGTTCGGCAGTGACGGCGAGTAGAGGATCGGGCCTCCGCCGCTCTCGCTTGGCCGCTGGCTTGGAGCGGGCAGTCGGTTTCACTTCACCACCACGCCAAGCAATCCGTAAGCCAGACAGAAAGTCTTCGAGCGGTAATGCCTCGCCGTCGGTGGCAGGCGGACCATCAGGCTTGTCAGCAATTTCGACCAATCTCTCTTGTGCCAGCCGTATGTCGCGGAGCAGCCGAACCGGATCGAGCGTCAGGTACATCGCCTTGAGCCGAAGGCATGTATCCTCCGGCGTGCGTGCGTCGTCAAGCAGCCGCTGATAAGGCGTGGCGGGACGATGATAGCGCTTGATCACCTTGGCTCCGTCACGGTGCTTTTCTTTCAGCTTGAATGATGGCTGAAAGAAATTCACGAACAACCGCATTGAGGAATAAAGCTTGGCCAGCTCCCGGGTGGCTCGCAGCCCCTCGAAGCGTCGGTATCCAACGATCTTGCGCACGATCGCGCCATTCTTCTGCTCGACAAATGCCTGGTCGTTCTTTCGGTAGGGGCGGCAACGGGTGAGTTCGATATTATCTCGCAAGCAATACTCATGAACGCTCTCGTTCATGAACACACTGTCGTTGTCGGTGTCGAAGCCCAGCAGCGGGAACGGCAGCAACTTGCGCAGTTCGGTCAACGCAGTGATCAGTACCGTTTGCTCGCGAACCAGCAGCGGCGCGCATTCCGTCCAGCCCGTGGCTATATCGGTCAACACCAGCGTTTGCGAGAAGGCACCTCTCGCGTACGGGCCGGAATGAGAAACGAGATCAGCCTCGACAAAGCCGGGTGCGGGGTCATCCCAATCCGAGAACGTTCGAACGGGAACACTACGCCGAATCGCCGTTGATCCTTTCCGGCGCCGCGGACCCGTGGCGCTCGCTTTAATCTCCTTGAGGACTCGATCAATCGTCGCTGGGCTCATCGTCAAGAGTTGCCGGCGCGTCTCGCTATTCATATCGCCATGTCCATGACGTTCCATCGCTTCGATCAGTGTTGGCAACAGGGGGTGTAGTCGCTTGCCGCAAATTCGATCCGACGCCTCCCAAACAACGACGAGCGCCGCCCGCACGTCATCGCCGTAAACCCGGCGCCCTGGCCGAGGACCACCCTTCGCCGGTTCGCGTTCTCCTCGCAGCAGTCGCATCGCATGCTTGCGATGAAAGCCCGTGAGCGCCACGAACTCGTCCAACATCCTCGCCTTCTCGGCCCGCCCGCCTAACACATAGCGACAACTGATCGCCGCCACCAATTCCACACGTGTCGCCATGCTTACCTTCCTCATCAAAGCTCCCGAGGTTGATTCGTCGGGAGCAATTTAGATGAGGCAATAACCCATTCTCAGGGAGCAGTTCAGGCGAGGCAATGCGGCGTCTCATCCTGATCGTCGCGCTATAGGCGGTCCCCTTCATTGTAAAATGATACGCGCTCGATCTTGTCTTTGCGCGATCCAGTCGTGATTGCGAGGAAGGCGAAGCGGGCAAGGTGCCGCCGGGTCGGCAGGTCCTTGACCGGCTTACCGTTGACCCAGCCCATGCCCTTGCGACGATACGCCGCCCTGATGATGCGACGGACGTCCGCCAACGTGAACTGATGCTTTCGAGGGTCATACTTCGGTGGCAGGTGGATATGAATTTTGTGACGGATGAATTCGTAGGTGACCGCAAAGGTGACGGCCGCGCTAAGCTCCTCCAGATAACGTCTAGTACCACGCCACAGAGATTATGACGGTTTGTCTTATCGTAGAATTGGCAGGGCTTCTGGTGGGATGAGAAGTTGGATGCTGCGTGCGGCGCCTGGCACGCGAGATATAAAACCCGCCTTCTCGAGGGTCAGCACCATCTGGTGAACAGACGGAGCCGTAACGCCGAAGTGGCGACGCATGTCGGCTTCGGCCGGAGGCTGTTTGAAGATGCGGCTGTAGGCGTAGATGAAGGCCAGGTACTGGCCTTGGATCTGCGTAAGGCCCCGTCTTGCCGTTGCGGCTTGCGGGTCAAGTGAGGGACTCATTTTGGGATTCATCTGCGTCTCCACGCTGAAGGAGGTGTCGATGAATATAAAGTTTCACATAGAGCTTAGCCAATCGGAACGTGACCAACTGGCCGCTTTGTTGAGCGGGGGGTGCCACAGGTCGCGCAAGATCAAGCGCGCCCAGATCCTGGTCGCAGCGAACGAAGGCTTCAGCGACGAGGTGATCGCGGCAACCTTGAACGTCAGCGGATCGACGATTTACCGGACCAAACGCCGGTTTGTGGAAGCCAATCTGGAAGGGGCGCTCAGCGAAGAACCGCGCCCGGGTGTTGAGCGCAAGCTATCGAGCAAGGAGGAGGCGCTGTTGGTAGCGACCGCCTGCTCAAAGCCGCCGCCCGGGCGAGCCCGCTGGACCCTGGAGCTTCTGGCAGATGAGATGGTCCGGCTCACCGATCATGACCAGTTGTCCTCGGAGACCGTGCGTCGCCGGCTGGCTGAGAACCATCTCAAGCCTTGGCGCAAAGACATGTGGTGCATCCCAAAGATCGATGGGGAATACGTCGCGCGCATGGAGGATGTTCTCGACCTCTACGCAGAAACGCCTGATCCACAAAGGCCCGTGGTCTGCTTCGACGAGAGCCCGACCCAACTCATCGGCGAAGTGCGCGAGCCCATTGCGGCCAAGCCTGGCCAGCTTGAACGCTACGATTGCGAGTATCGCCGAAACGGCACGGTCAATCTGTTTGTCTTCATGGACGCCCACCGGCCCTGGCGCAGGGTGAAGGTCACCGATCGGCGAACCAACCAAGACTTCGCCGAGTGCATGCGCGAACTGGTCGACGTCGATTATCCCGACGCGCCGATCATCCGCGTGGTGATGGACAACCTCTCCACTCATTCCGCCGGGGCGCTTTACGACGCATTTCCCGCCCCGCAAGCTCGAAGGGTGCTGAAGCGACTGGAGTTCCACCACACGCCCAAGCACGCCAGTTGGCTCAACATGGTCGAGATCGAGATCGGTGTCCTGCGTAGCCAATGCCTCGACCGTCGTATCGACAACAAAGACACCATAATCGCCGAAGTCGCAGCCTGGGAGCAGCAACGCAACGCCCACGGCGCAAAGATCCAATGGATGTTCACAACCGAAAATGCCCGCAAAAAGCTCCGTAAAGCTTACCCCGTCAAAGAGTCATAATCTCTGTGGCGTGGTACTAGATGCAGACCGTCGATAAGGAATCGAGGCCGGGTTGAAGGGCTCCAAAGGTTCAGGCGGCTTGCTACGCAGCGGCCGTAAAACACGGTTCCACCCACGTCCGGTAAGGTCGGCGACGAACTTCTCTCTCGCTGCCGCCTTCTTCTGGAATGCTGCAAGCTTGCCCTCATAGATCGCATATTGTCGATCATGAAGCGCCTTGGCTCGTGCGATTTCACGAGTATGGACAAACTTGCCGAAATCCAGGCAACGGACGCGGCTGACTGAATCGAGCGGCAGGTCCTCGAAGAATTCGAGAAGCACCGCAAGGCGGCCGAGAACGTCCTCCTGTCGTACCAGTTCGTTCGGATAATCGTCATCGGGCACGAAGTTTTCGATCCGGCGGTCGATATAAAATGCAATCAGATCAGCGACGGTGACATCTGAAGTCGACTGTCGCGTCATCATCAAGCGGCCACCGGCCCTCTTTTCATCTTCGTAGGCCTTGGCTTCGGCGAAAGCTCTTTTCTCGCCAGTCTTTTCGCCGCCGAAACCAAGGCTCCACCGATACTTTGGTGCGCCAGGTTCAGGGTCGATGATATGCCATTTGTCGATCTTCTTATCGTACCAGGGCCGGATACCGTCTGATTTGCGCCCCATCCTACTTCCCTCTCTTTTTCGCCAGCGCAGCCTTCATGGACAGGAGCTTCGCCGACGCGTTGGCTACCGACGCCCCACCCTTTTGCTTTTCGTAGTTGGTTTTTGCCGCCGGAGGCTGATACCGAATTACCCTTGACGTTCTGCGCACGCCCTCAGACAAGCCGAGCCAATCTCTCAGTGCGGCGGGCGTGACATACTGCTTCTCAGCCTTCCAGATGCAGACGAGATGCCCTTTGGATATTGCCAGCCGCAACGAATTGAGGGTGAAATTCGGTCCAGGCACGTCGCGCTGCGGGTCCTTTCGGAGAATGCCACCGAGCAGCGGGTGGCAGACGGCACGACGAATGGGCACCAGCTCCGTCTCTGAGGGTATCCAGAGCCGCAAAGCTATCCTCGTCTTCTCGATATCGCGGCGGACCTGTTGGGAACGCAAAACGGTATCGGCCACGCGCTTGGCGAGGTCGTTGATATCATCCATGTACTGGGGCGTTCCTGTTTTAAGACGGGCGGACGATAGCTGTCGGACGACGTGGAGGCAATACGGTCAAACAAAAAAGCAAATATTTTTCAATTAGTTAGCTATACAAATGTCCACCAAATTTGAATTTGGATGACATTTGTATATTTCGCGGCTGATCGATCATCACTAACCGGTTGTTCCGAAATGCGATCAGTAACAAAGCCAGAAATCCCACCTGATTACTGATCACGCGCCGTAGAAAAATTATTCTACGCGACTGTCGGACCAGCGCGATCTATACTCTTCACATGACCGCACCAGACCTCTCCCGCATCCGCGATGGCTACGACGACGATATCGCCGAGCTTCGACGTCGCTGGACTGACGAACAGATCACGGATGCATTGGAAAGATATCGTCACGGCGGAATGGATCGCGACACCGTAATGGCAGCGCTCGATATCGACTACATCGGGACCCTGTACGAATTGATCAGCGTCTACCAGATTGCGGCACCGGAACCTGATCGACAGGAGGAGGAGTGCCAGGCTACGATGATGAGGCTCCTCCTCGACGGGAAGGAAGTCCCGCCAGAGCTGCGGCAACCGGCAAGCTGGCGCGTGCGTCATTAGAGAGTTCGGAAGTTAAGGCAGTTTCGCATCCGTTCGAGGGAGAAGATGCCTGGATTTACTTGTCTTTCGGCATCTCGTCCCAGTCTTCCGGCTCGGCGTTTGGGACCTTATCCAAGATTGCACGAGCCGCATCCTGTCTGTCGGCGGCATTCAGGATATCGGCGGGATCAGCAATCACCCCTGGTTTAAAGATGCTCCCGGCATCGAAGCCCAGGCTCTGCACGAGTTCTCCCATCAATCGGTCGACTTCATCGTCTTGCTCTTCAGAGCCATCGTTATCCCAACTAACGCTGTACCCGGGGCGGTGATCGACGCACATCTCCAACCTGAATTTGATGTCGCCAATGGCTGCGATCCGATCTAGAAACGCGAGCAATACGGGATACTGCTGCTCATCGAGAATGACCGAGCAGCCGGGCGCGATCAAGTTGCCAGCCAAAAATTCGAGTGTCGTTGTGTAGTCGCTCAGCTGGTCGTTCGCCGGTCGCAGTAGTCTCATTCTCGGTCTCCCCGCTGTTGCCTCGACCAAGCGTCGACATCGAGAATTACACCGTCCCGAGCCGGATCAGGCTCGCCGACAAGATGCTTGTGCCGGTCGCAGAGGGTGAGGCAGATTGAGTAGCCAAACTGCAACCGCGCTGGCTCTCCGCACTCCTGGCAAGTCCTTAGGCTCTTTCCGTAAGCAATCCCCTTCCGCTCAGCGATGTACGTAGCGATCTCGTCGCTGCAATCGTAGAATAGCCTCATCGCTCCAAATTTCTCTTTTCCCCAACGAAGCCGTGTTCGGTATCCGGCATTCTGAAACTCGCGCAGCCCGTCGCAGAATTCCCTGAGGATATTGGTCCAACCTGGCCCAAACTCCAGATGTCTCGCGCCCGGTCCGGAGTCTTCAGTGTAGACGTCCGCATACTCAATCATGAAATCTTCAAAGCGGCGGCGTCGCAGTTCAGCCCTGAAAGGCTCGATGTCAACGGGCGCGAAGACGATGTCTTTAAAATCTTTGGGAACTGACGGGGTTGGTATGGTATCGCCGACGTCAACGATGTGGACTAAAGTCACAACGTCAACCCCAAGGACATCGGCAGCTTCTCGCAGCGTCATCAAATCAGACATCTCGGCTCTCCATAAGTCTAATAACTGCCGGGAGGTTGAAGTCTTCATCGAGCAATTGCTCGACAGTCAGCGGACAGGTGGTCGGGAAATCCGGAACCTCGATCTTGAGTTCGACAAGCATGTCGACAGCTCCGCGACGCGCGAGCTTGTACGTCCGCGCCAGATCGAGGTGATGCTCCAGCGAGGGAGACGACGCTAATACTACGTCCGTGTGTGCGGAATAGGCATCTCGAATCCAACGGTTTTGCTCAGGCGCTCCCGCAGCCAGCAGCAGCAGGTTGTTCAATAGCTGATACAAATGACGCGACATATTGCTGATTTCTATCCTGCCGAGCGCTTCGATTTCTTCCGCGAGATTGTCGGCATCGAGACCTGTAGGCGATGGATCGAGAGCACGTAGCAGCGCCGCTTGATCTCGTGTCCATTGAACGAAGTCGGTTTCATAGGACATCCCGGCTCCTCCGATGAATATCGAGCGCTAGTTCCCTAACCCGACGCTTCAGCTCACGGCTCTGGTTCCCGCTCCACGGCGTGTCGTCGCAGTCGATGACGAGGCCACCCTCTTCGTAAGCAGTGTGCAAGCAGATGGATGGTTTTGTCTCGCCGTAGATTTCTTTTACATGCTCGAAGTATTCGTCGATCAACGGCAGCCATTCTGACCTGACGATGATCTCTGCATCGGCATGGATGAGATCGGGGTGACGATTGCGAAGATCAGACTCCCTCATCGGGCCCCTCTTTGCTGCGTTCGAGCCAGTGCCGGTCGCACAAGGTTTTGCGCCAGGCCGACCGTCGAAGCTCCCCTGCGAGACCGCACTTTTCACATATGTGCGAGGCCCGTTCGATGGCGACACGCTCAGCCTCTCGACAATGTTCCTGAGCGGCGGGATCGCAACGATAGACAAGATTCAAGCCGCCCCATTTTTCAGACGCCGAGATAAAGCCGTAGCCCGGCTGCCCGGAGCACGCGTCATGGAAGCGCTCGATTACGCGATGCCAACCATGTTCGCAGTACATCCGTGTCCGCAGCTCTCGCATGTGCGCAGTGTATGCAAGCAAGCCGACGTGCACGGCGATGCAATAGTAAGATCGGTCGCCGTGCACGTCAGTGTGATGGACGCCGAATTGCTCACCGCAGCCGTATGCCCAATGCTTGATCGCTCCGCCAGCCCGTTGCTCATCGACAGGATGGACGTCGGCGAAAGCATGGATATCGTCAACGATCTTTTCGCCGTGATTGTGCCAGACCTTGTCGTATTCGTGCCGCCACGGCTCGATGTCCCCTTCAACTTCCGGCCGACGCGCGACACGCGGATACAGTTCCTTCAAAAACGGCTCCGCAATCACCTGGATGGGCTCCATGCGATACACCTTCCGGCGATCTGGAACGACGCGGCCGCCGACGATACGTTCAGGCATCTTCGGCCTCCTGACGCTCGCGTTCGACTGCCCAGAGGATGTCGTTAATCCGCAATGTTGTATGAAAAACGACAAATGCTCGCTCGATACCAGCGAGATGCGCAAAGAACGGCGTGACAAATTCCTTGCGACGCTGAAGCTCCCGGCGCTCTTCAAAAGACAGCTCGACAGTTGCTGTAAGGTACTGATTAGCTGCCTCATTGATCCGGTGGGCTTCGCGGAACCGGGCTGTGATCAGATGAAGATAGGCAGCTTCCTGCTCTGGGGTGCGGACGATATCAATCATGGAATACATCTCCCTTTCGTCCGCGTGCGATCCATTCCCGGCGTTGATCAGCATGCCGGGGGCACAGCGTTTGGAGATAGCCCGCGAAATTATCGAGCTGTCCGGCGTCACCGCAGATTTCGCATGTCTGGACGCTCCTGCTCGTGAAGCGCTCGCGGATGTCGGATAGCTCGTTACCCAGAGCCTTCGGGAAGCTGGCGGACTCCCAGCGCGGTCGGACGTAGATGCGTAGATCGCCGAGTTTTTCTTTGATCTGACGAATGTTCGCCTTTGCGATCCAGCCGTGACGGCCGAGAGCTTGCTCGATCTGGTCGAGGCTTTCGGCGATCAACGGGAGCCAGCCATTTTCAACGGAGAAAGCAATATCGGGCGGCAGGATGCGAGCGTGCTTCTCACGGAGTCCGGCGATGTAACTCTCGCGATCAAAGTTCTCAGGAAGCATCCGAGCCTCCCAGATTGTGCTTGCGAGTAGCCTCATCCGAAAGCACTTCGAGGTCTGAGATCATTTCGTTGATTGACATCTGGATGCCGAGGAAAACAGCTTCGAGGTTCTGATAACAGACACGGACGAACAGAGCTTCACCGTCGAATTCGATGCGCGTGATCAAGACTTTGCCGACGATATCCTCACTTTCGACGAGCTTGAGGATAGCTCGAAGAGTTGTCGACAGAAGGTCCCAAAGGTGTTCGGGAACCCCCAGGTCGATTGCCGAACCATGGCCTTCTGGAAACAAGGACGCGACTTCATCATAGAGCGCCTGCTCACGCGCGGCCTTCTCGGCTACTCCCCCGGCATGCCCGATACAAAGGACGCGCTTACCCTCCATTGCGCCAGGGTTTCCGCAGATTTCACACGTCTGCTGGCTCAGCCCATACAGCTCACGTTGTGCGATCCGCAACGTGTTCATCTGTTCCGGATGCCAGCGCGACATCTCGGGAAACACGAATGCGCGGCAACCATCCGGGCAGCGCTCAAAACGGATCGAGACGCTGTCTGTCAGGTCGCCGATGCCGTCCATCGCATGGAGGAAATTCATGATGAGCTGGGTCCAACCATCAGGCAGTCCGTCGATACTGTGATGATAGTAAGCACGGTGCATTGTGCGGATGCGGTCGATGTTGTCCGGGCTCATGCGACACCTCCCGCATGCTCTTCGCAGTAGACGCCTTCGTTCGTCCCGCCCAAAATCCGCATCCGCAGATGGCCTTCGCTGCCGCATACGCTGCAGGTTTCCTGGGTCGATCTGTGGAAGGCGAGGAGTGCCTCGACGCATTCCAAGGCACGCGTAGGGTGCCACTTCCCGGGTGCCATGATCGGCATCGCAAATGCGCTCGCGCTTGACGAGCCGACTTCAACGCGCAGGTTGACCCAAGTGATAAGTCCCGGCGACATGAAGTTTGAGGGTCCGACTGTCGACAGGCGGTACATGCGCTCCAGCAGGTGGACGAGCGGCTCTGTCCAGCCGTCAGGCAGGTCTCGCATGCTGTCATGGAAAAGGTATTCGTATTCACCGCGCAGGCGGTCGGCGATATCACGGATCATTGCAAAGTCTCCCGGTCGTACGACTCACGCAAGCGTTCGCCAGCATGATGCTGGCACAATCGCTGCTGGCGACTTCCGTCGTACTCTTTGACAATCATCGCGCTAGATTCGCCGCACTCTTCGCATGTGCTGTTGCAACCTGCGTTGAAGCGCTGGATCGCTTCGACAAGTGCAATTGCTTTGTCGCGATCCCAACCTCCCAACGTGTTGACCGTCGCGAAAGCGACCGCGAACCCTCCGTAAGCCTGGATTTTTAGCGGGACCGGGCTTCCGTAAACACCGTCGACGTGTGGCTGAATAGCATTGAGTTCAACAAGCAAACGCTCGGCGACTCGCGTCCATCCGTCGGGCAACGCCATGACGTCGTAGCAGCAGAGGTGCGGGTAGAGATTGCGGAGACGATAGAAGTTTTCCTTCTTCATGCTACGATCTCCGTCGATTTTTCGAAACGCTCGATAGCTTTGATAAGCCGCAGACCCTGGTCGCCGGTCCAGTTTTCAAAGGGCTCCACAGGCCGCACGTAGACTGCATAACGGCCTTCGATAAAAAGCCACTGTACATCGACGTAAGGGCGCAGAGCGTCGAGCGGGTGGTGTACAGGATCGAGCTTCTGAATATCGCGAAGGTCACAGTAGAGTTCGTTGATGGGACCGAGCCAGTCCTGGGGCAGTGCCAGCAACTGCTCGTCAGCGTATTGCGGAAAAGCCTCGATCAGGCGGTTGACGGAGTGCTGGTTCATGCCGCGATCTCCAGCGACGTCCCCGCTGTCAACTGCTTGAACGTGCGAGGCGCAAACCCGCAATCGGGCATGTCGACGCCGACATCACGGCTGCGACCAAACGCTTCGAGCTTGCTGTGGCTGTGGCCGAAGAAATGAAAGCTGCCGTTGTGCGACGCGTTCCACACGCGCTGTGCATAGTGGGCGAGGATCACGCGTTCGCCCTCATCGCGTGCTTCCATGTAGTGCGCCGGAGCCGCAGCCCAATCCAGCGCGGCCAGCGTCGGATGAATAGAGCCATCGCTCCGGACGTCATGGTTGCCGAGCACCAAGAACTTGCGTCCGTGCAGCTGCGCGAAGATCGACTGAACACGTCCGGCATCGCCGAGCCCGAAGGCGAAGTCACCAAGGTGATAGACGATATCGTCCTTGCCGACCGTTGAATTCCACAGGTCGATGAGGGTGCGATCCATCTCTGCGACGGCGACGAATGGGCGACTGCCGAAGGTGAGCATACCCTCATGCCCAAAGTGGGTGTCGGCAGTGTAAAACTTGCGGGTGAACGCCATAGTTGCGAGTCCTTTAATCCAGTCGATACAATCCGAAAGCCCGCACGCGCGGACACCAAAGCCGTCAGGCTCTGGATAGGTTTTCGGCTATTCGTATCGTCAGGACTCGCATTTCGATGTGCCCTTTCGAGGCATTTGTGGCTGCGATTACACAACCACAAGGGAGTCCCCGAGTAAAGCGAAAAATCAACGAAGGTTAACCGAAAGCTTCTGCTGCTCCTCCTTCTTCTCCAGTATATCCCTAGCATCCTCACTAAGATCGGAACGATGAACAGCATCGTCGCGAACTGATGACAGAGCGATGATCCGGCCGTCATCGTACTCTTCTTCGCCTGGCTCCAGGGCTGTCCGTCTCGGGCCGCCTTTCAGCTTGTGATCGATCATGTAGCGCATTGCATGGCGGACGCTTTCGGCACCGGACACGTTGAAGAAGGCCTTGCCGAAAAGCCGCGCGTGCCCCGGCGGAAGATCACGAGGCCGATGGCACATCAACATGAGCGTTTTCGAGACCAGCCCATCGAGCTTTTGGTCGATATGGTGGATCAGTGGCCAATTGATCGACATCTCACCGACGATCCCCTTCTCGACCCAACGTTTGATCTGGTCATCAGACCAACCATATGGCGGCCAATAGTCGACAAAATCATAGAACTTTTTAGCCTCGATCTGCAGCGCCGGATCGAGAGCGAAGCGCCAGCTGGGCAGAATTTTATCCGGGTCGATCATGAGTAAATCTCCGTACCTTTTTTGACGGCTGAAAGCTTGTTCAGGAGAGCGCACCACTCTTCGTATGTCGGATGGATATCGGTACTCCAGGTGCCGTCATGGCCGTTCTCGTCAGCGTAGTGGGAGACCAGGGTGAATGTTCTGGAACCCTTCCATCGCAGGGCTCTTAACTTCTCGAAAATCCGGCTCTCCAGTTCGTCCACTGACAAGCTGAAATAGACATTGGCTTTGGTGCAGGTCTCGAAAGTCACCGGCTCCTCGGCCACCGCCTCCGGTACGTAGATCGCGTCATGTAGCTTCTTACTTACTTTGCGACGCCGGTCGGTTTTCCAACCTACGCGGTCGCGGCGACCGTTATCGGCGTTGATTTCTATGTAGGACCGTTCATGGCGCGGGAGCATTTCTAGGTGCTCCAGGAGATCGGGCTCGACGACTTCTTCGGAGAGGAAACCCCAACAAGCAAAGTCCGCTCCTTCTGCTTCGATGGCCATCAGCAGGCTTTCACCGCGATATTGACGCGTCTCGAAGCCTGGCGTCAGAGCCTTGTTGTCGAGCGCTTCCTGGAGCGCGACGAGCCAGAGGTCAAAGATTTTCCAATGGACGAGATGGTGCATTGGCGAGCCCTCGACGCCGAAAGCTTTCGTAGCCTTCAACCAGGTGTCGGACCGAACCTGATACTTGGGCTCGTCTTGACCTCCGCGCCGGAATTCGGTCTTGCCGTAACGAACGCGGACATTGTGCATAGACGGCGGGTTGACGGTGATCGTGAACTTATACGCGCTGATCTTCCGACCTCGGACAGCTTCATATTCGGGCTTAACAGCGACTGAAAACTTCCGGACATTTTTGGTGTCCTCAACGAAGGTCGATGTCGCGAACTTGGTCAGCTTCCCGATGTTGTATTTGCCGGTCTCCTCATCTTCCGGGAAATCGATCTCTGAAACCAATCGGCCGGGCTCGATCAGAAGTTCAAATGTGTTTGCCTGACCCGGTTTCCATTTCCGCTGGGCGGCTTCTAAGGCAAGCCACTTATATAATGGAGCTGAATACCTGCTGCTCATGCCGTCCGTTGTCAGTGGAACGAGTTCAATATGGGCATAGCGTCCGACACCCAGGTCTCGCATCAGCTCACGGATCGGTTCCGGCCACTGCCAACCGACTACGGTATCCTCCCCCTTCACTTCCAACCAACTCGTCACGATTTTGACGCCGATAAAGCGCGGACCCGATGCCAGGGTGTAGGATAGCTTGATCTCCCCCAGCTTTTCGAGGGACGCTACGATGTCTGCGGTCTTTGCATGAGGCCCCAAGAACCGGCGGAGCGTCGACAAGCACATGCGGTATGCTCGCTGCTCCATCGACTTGTCGTGCTCGTATGACCAGCTTTGAAGGTATTCGTACACGCCGTGGTCGAAGGCACTCATTGTATGGTCGCTGTCGACCTTCACCCCTTGCAGCATTGCCATTGGTCGCGGGCTTTCGGGCGCGAGGTCATGGACAAGGTGCGGGGTCTCCGCAATTTTGGAAAGGCTACCGCGTGCGGATGGCTGGAAGTTTTGCCTTTTTGGCAGAGGTCTCGATAGAGCGAGAGAAGGCAGCGGCGGACGGTTTGAAACTGACATTTGCGTTTTACATATTGATTTATTCCAGTGTCAGTTCATCGGCGGAAATAAATCAAGAGGTATTTATTCCCTCCATTCCTCGGTCGCAGGAATAAATGAAATACGCGTCAACAGAGTGTGTGGGAATTTGGGAATAATAAAAAACGTCAACATTGGTGAGTGTGGGGATTTGGGAATATTAATGGTTCCAAATCCCAGGAAATCGGCCTCCCTGTCCACGCTTTTGCTCCCTAATACAAACAGAAGGGGACGCGAGCGCTGCTTGGGTCTGCCTGGCTTGCCGGAGATGCTGCGCATCATTCTGTTTGGAGTGAGGCAGGGAAGGCAGAGTGGCCTGCTGCCGGTTTATCGGACACGAGGTTAAGCTAATCCCACCTTTGTTTCAAAGTCATTGGGGCTGAGATAGCCCAGTGTCGAGTGGCGACGCTTCGGGTTGTAGAAGCGCTCGATGTAATCGAACACATCGGCTCTGGCGTCATTCCTCGTGCGATAAACCTTCCGTGCCGTTCTCTCCGTTTTCAGTGAGGAGAAGAAGCTCTCCATTGCAGCGTTGTCCCAGACATTTCCAGAGCGGCTCATCGAGCAGGTGATGCCGTGATCTCCCATGAGGCGCTGGAACTGCTCGCTGGTATATTGGCTGCCCTGGTCGGAGTGATGCAGCAGAGCATCTGGTTTTCCTCGACGCCATATCGCCATGATCAGCGCATCTGTGACGAGTTGGGCTGTCATGTTGGCATTCATCGACCAGCCGACGACACGGCGTGAGAACAGGTCGATGACGGCTGCGACATACAGCCAGCCTTCCGCGGTCCAGATATAGGTGAAGTCAGCCACCCATTTCTGGTTCGGACGGTCTGCCACGAACTGGCGGTCCAGCACGTTAGGCATGATGACGGCACGGTCACCGGCATCCTTTGGCAAGCCACGCCGCCTCGGTCTTGCCCTGAGCGCATTCAAGCGCATCAGCCGCTCAATACGATGGAGGCCACAGGATAACCCTTCCTCCAGCACATCGTGCCAGACCCGTCGGGCACCATAGGTGCGGTCGCTGGACTGGAAACTCTGCTTGATCCTTTCCAGCAGGACCTCGTCATGGCGTGCATGTTCGCTCGGAGAACGATTGAACCAGGCGTGGAAACCTGAACGAGAAACTCCCAGCGCTTCACAGAGCCATGCCACCGGCCAGATCGAGCGGTGCTTTGCAACGAACGCGAACTTCATATCGCGTCCCTGGCAAAGTAGGCTGCGGCCTTTTTTAGGATATCGCGCTCTGCCTTCAGCTTTGCGACTTCACGACGGAGCCGCTCGATCTCAAGCTGCTCCGGCTTCATTTGCCCTTTTCCAGGAAAGGATTGGCTGGGATCGTCGCCGTATTCCCGAACCCATTTGCGCAACACATTCTCGTGGACATCAAGATCACGGGCAGCCTGCGCAACGGCAACCCCACGCTCCCTGACCAGCTTCACCGCCTCAAGCTTGTACTCGCGGCTGAATATTCGTCTTTGCATTCATGCTCTCCGGTTTCAGGAGGAACACCTTAACCTCGTGTCCATGAAACCGGCAGCAGGCCAGTAACCCCAAACGTAACTCTCGACGTCACGTTCGAGCCTGTCGTTCAACACTTCATCATAGATCGACTTGACCGAGCGCAGGCCTGTCGCCATGAACAGTTCCTTGACCGTCATCTGACCGTTCATCCAACGATCAATTGCCTCGTTGATATCCATCAGGCAACCGCCTTCCGCCGTGCGGCCGCCAGGTACGTTGCCGATGCAGCACGCAAGCGAGCATTTTCGGCCTTCAACTGCTCGATCTCGGAGGCCTGAGCAACGGCGACGTCGCACAGGTCTTGTGCCCGGTTGATCGCGACATTCAGCTGGTAGCGGAGGACCTGTGAATTCGAGGATTCGCGAGCCTGACGCATGGCCTGGAGACCGGACATGTGGGCATTAACAGCACCGGCTGCCAGCACTCCAAAGATCGCGGCCGTCTGACCTGCCGCGACGCCAGCGGGATTGCGAGAGGTGAACATATTCGACATGACCGGCTCCTTTTCAAATCTAACGCGATCATGATCGGATCGTGCGAGTAAACAACCTATTAAAATGATCGCTAAATACAATATGTAAATGCGGATTTTTCAAGATAAAACGCAACAACTTCAGTTGCTTGTGACAAACGCGGGGCAGATTTCAGATTTTGCCCCGCATTTGTCACATCGACTGGTCGCCGATATACTTTATAAGATATGAGTTTTAGTTTCCGGATCGTTTATAATTCATTGGTTATCGTGGTGGCTTCCCCACGATCCAGCGATTGTTGCCCTTGGAGCCGCACTTCCGGCACCGCAATAATGGAGCTAGGCCACTCACAATCATTGAAGGATATTTCGCTTCGAGCCAGTCGCGATCCACCCAGCCTTCGCGTTCACACCGGCTGCAGCGACCGCCGATTAACGCCCACGAACTCAATTCATCGAACCCGTGAGCGATATCGTGCAGGTCTGCAACTTCCTTCGGTTTGTCGACGACAACCGGCGGGTCAGGCATGCGTGTCAGATCGATGCTTCGGCGGTGTTTCACAGGCTCCACTCCGGTGGCGGAATACGTTCCTCATTTGTTCCCATCCGCGATAATGTCAACACTTGTCCAGGGCCGTCCCAAATCGGCGCTTAGCGATCTCTTCGGGCGTCGGAGTTGATGCGTATTTCCGAAAAGCTCATTTAAGGTTACACGTCATCGTGGCGGAGGGGCAGACGATGACGAGATTGATGTACATAATAGCGTTCACGGTAGCGATGGTGTCGCCCGTGTTTGCTCTGACCGGCGCTCAGGTGAAGCAGTCCAGTCCTGTCTACGGCCGAGCCTATATTTGGGGCGTGCTTGAAGGATACCTGTTTATCGGAGGTTCGGACGACCCGGTCAAAGACCAAGCGCAGCAGCAGCTACGTCTCAAGTGCTTAATGGATGCGAAGATCACAGACTCGACATTTTATGAGGCGGTCATGCATCATATTGATCGTACCCCTGCCAACCTGACCGAACACGCTGTCGGGGCTGTTCTGCAGACGCTCGTCGAGATGTGTGACAGGTAGGTGCCCAGCACCGGTCAGTGCATTTTTCAGCAAATGCTGATGTGATCCTGCGAAAGACTCACCGCAGCACCAATCATCGGCAGGTCAGCCTCCAGACATCTATCGCCCAACGCATATATCCGGGCGCAAGGTCGTCCGCGAGGTCGCCCGAAACTCCATCTGTGCCAACGCCTATTCCGACTTTTTTCCCGTCACCCCTGTCCAGACCTTCTACAAGATAGATAGGCTTGCCACCACTCACGCAGTAAACCTTGGCACCCTTACCGATCTTGCCGTCGTGCTTGTAAGTGATGACGTAGCCGCTCTGACCGGCAGTCGACCAGGCCTTCTTTTTCAGCACTGCCAAATCGTCGGCGTGTGCGACAGATGTACATAGTGCGCTCATTAGGGTGACTGCGAAGCGCTTCATTCGATTCTCCATTCCGCGTCTACAGGTTGTAGACGGTATCGGATTCGAGTAAATGTGGAAGGACATATCCCGACAGCCTCAAAAAATAACTGTCGGGATTTCTGTCGGGTCCGCCTATTTAGGGCCTAAAATCGCTTTCAAAAATTCGGGAAAAAGCGAGCAAATTCAGACTGGTCGGAGTGGAGTGATTCGAACACTCGACCCCCACGTCCCGAACGTGGTGCGCTACCAGACTGCGCTACACTCCGTGACCAGCGGCGCTTCTATAGAACAGCCTATCTGGTTGCACAAGCACCAAATTCCAAAAAGCCGGCGGAAATTTTGACGGGGTTGTGACGGGTTTACGGATGAGCGGCTGCAGCAAAAAGCCACACCTCTCGCAAATCGAACGGAAGCCTCTCAGGAGCAATTTTCTTTTGCCAGGTTCCGCGCTAAAGGGCAGACGGGACAGGCGAAACCGCTGCGACGGCGGCTTCGCAGCCAATGCGCTTGAGATCAGGGACGACACGATGAATTTCCGCACCATGACCGCGGCCGGGCTTGCAATTGCGCTTGCCGGATGCACGACCATTCCTTCCGCCGGCAATCCGATCGAGGCCCGCTGGGTCGGCAAATCGGCCGGCATCTTCTTTGCCGCCTACGGGCCGCCTATCAGCGACAGCGAGCAAGGCTCGAGCACCATCTATACCTGGCGCGGCGGCTACAAGACCGTGCGCATTCCGGCGAAATATGCCGAAGGCGCCGATGGCAAGCGCGGCAAGCAGATCGCATCCGCCCGCACCGCCTATCTGCGCTGCCAGGCCGAAATCACCACCAACTCCGACTACACGATCCGCGACATCCGCACCGTCGCCGACATCCCCGGCGTCAACGGTCCGTCCTATTGCGCAGAGTTCCTGGCGCCCGAACAGAAGTAAGCGGACGGTTTGCCCGAAATGCGGAAACAGGCGGCCCGGATGCCGCCTGTTCTTGTTTTGGCAAGTGACCGCGCCGGTTCATTCATTTCATCGAAGCCGACTGGGTCAGCCCTGCGCCTCTTTTGGCCCGGAGCCTTGCCCAGAACCGATCGGTTTAGATCCTTTACGGTCGATCGGTTCCGCCTAAGCCGTCCTTGCGATTTATGAAAGTTTCGGCTTCATCCACCACGCGTTCCTTGACGGCATCATGAGCATCGGACGCAACATCCACGGCCTTTTGATAGACCTCCGACGCTACCTCTTTACCCTGCGCGACGACGCCCTGCGCCTGATGGCTGAGGGTGTCTTTCGCGCTATCTGCGGCTTCCCCGACCCATTCATCCTCGGTGTCAGTGTGCGGCAACGCCGCGCCGATCGCCGCTCCGACCGCGAAAGCCAGAGCTCCGCCAACCAGCGGCTGGTCGCGGAAATGGATGAGGATCGCCTCGTTGAGCTTGCTCGTTTGCTCCTGAAGACTGGTCGCCGCCGAAGAGGATCGGCTCGAAAGCGAGCTCGCCACGCCAGACGCACGGGCGGTCAGGTCGCTCGCGGCGTTTTTCGCCTGCTCCCATTTCTCCGCCGCCCAGCCGGTTGCCGCGTCGAGCATTGCACCAGTCTCGTCGGTGATCTGACTGATCTGTTTTCCGCTAGCGTCGGCGAAGCCGCGATAGGTCTTGCCTGCCTCGTCCATGAAATGGCCGGCACGCCCCCCTGTTTCGTCAGTCAACGCTTTCAACCTCTTGCCGGATTCGTCGGCAAAATGGCTGTAACGCGCTCCGTTTTCCATTGCCGGCGGGCCAATCCTGCGGACCGGGCCAGTCGCCGGATAAAGCGGGTATTCAGGTTCCTCCCTCCAGGTCGCCGTGTCGCCGGATGACGGGCTGCCTTTTGCCATGAGCCAGGCGAGGCTCACGCCCATCAGCGCGACCGGCAGAGGGTTCGCCTTGAGGGCGTGGCCAAGATTGCTGACATATTCTCCGCCGCCGCTTCCCTTGGCGTAGGCAATCACCTCATCGATCAGCTGGCCTGGCGACATCCGTTCCTGGATAGCGTCAATCCGGTCTCCGATCCGGCGGCGGTCCTGGTCGATCTCCCGCTGAAGCTCGGCCGATGTTTTCTCCATTGGATTTTCCATCAGATTTTGTCCTTCACAACATCAACGTCGCGGCGAAGCGAGGCCGCAGTTCGATCCAGGGTCATGTTGCTGCCGCGAAGTGCGGCGAGGCCTCGGGAGATCAATGCCCACGCGATGCCGGCAATGATGATGCCGACGATCAGCGAGGCGAGCGCACTGGCCGTGGTTTCGCTAAATCCCTGTGTCACGAGGAAGGCCGCGAGACCGCCGACAAGGGCACTCAGCAGGACGCCGACCGCCCCGATTGCCAGGACCAATCCGAAGAGGAGGATCTCCACGCCGCTGAGCGCCTGCGAAAGTTTTTCCGAAGCCTCCGTCTTGGCAAGATCGATTTCCTTGCGGAGCAGGCCCGTGACATCACCAACGAGGCCACTGACGAGTTCGGAGAGGGGCGTGTTCTCTGAAGATTTAGCCATTGTTCTCGCCTCCGGTCGTTGCTGGGCCGGAGCGACCGATTGATGGTTCGCGCGACGCGACAGTTGTTTGCCTTTTCGCCGACGCTGTGAGGAAGCGGCTTGCGGCCAGGCCCGCAAGTGCGGCGATGCCGAGAAAGGCGAGCGGTTGTTTGCGCCCGAACTCTTCGGTCATGTTGGCGAGTTCGCCGATGTTCTTGCCTTCCATCCGCCGAGCAACAGTCTGCACGCTCCGCCCGATTTGCTTGGCGTATCGTCCGACTTCTGCCTGACCGGAGCTTTCCATTTCGGCGCCGGCCTTCTCGAGCGCCATCGCAACACCGCCGACCTGGCGAGCGGCAAAGTTGGTGCGTTCGGAAATGACTTCCTTGGCTTTTTCGACGGCGGTGTCGGCACCGTCCCTGATCGTTTCCTTGACGGCGGAAACATCCTCGCTCACCTTCGCTTCCAGATCGGAAATGGACGTGCGCGTTCCCGGCGAAGAACCGGAAGCTGAGGATGAGGACGGGGTCAGCGCGGACGCGCTCCCCCCTGCCGGATCTGTGAAATCGTTTTGCATTTCGAACCTCCCAATTCGTGCCTGCAACTGCCTAAGCCCCAAACCATGAATGGCCCGCTTTGTTCCCGGTGCGTCCGGCGATTCCAAGTCTTGCGATTTGCCAGGCAAATCTGCGGGAAGGTTGGCTGAAACGGGCCGGCTGATCGACCGGCCGGCTTGGCCGTAGAGCCGGGCTACGATGCGCGCCGGCCGGTCGACCATCCGACTCCGTTTGAGCCAACAGAATGCTTCAATCTAACCCGGAAAGGCTCTAGGCTCCTTCGCGTTTCTGATCGTTGGCAGGCATCACAATAGACGCCGCTATGTAACGCTCCTCCCGGTCGCCATCGTTGAAGTAGTAGACGGCGAGCAGGGATCCATCGCCGCGTTTTACGAGTCTCGGATAACCGAGATCAGCCGTGCCACCGTCGCTCCGGATGATCTTTTCGGCGCCCCATGTCCGGCCGTCATCGAAACTCATGCGCATCCTGATCCCAAAAGGCGGATCACGGTGGCCGTAGACGAGCAGCAGCATGCCTTCGATCCGCCCGAGCGCCGGCGGGTTGCCATTACTGCCCGTGTTGTCGACGATGCAGCCTTCCGGCGTCCAGGTCCTCCCTTGGTCATGGGAGGTGAAGGCCTCTATCCACCCCTTGCCACCGCCTCTGCCCATGCAGCGCGTCAGCGTCAGGATGGCGCCACCGGAAAGTGCCGTCGATGCCGGCATGATCGAATAGCCCCCAGGTTCCGGACCGACAAAGCCTTGCAGGACGAAGCTGCGCCCGCCATCCACGGTGCGCGCGCAGAACACTCTTCCTTCCGCGCCGTCCTCTTTGGACGTGCCGAGCATGAAGAGCGCATCGTCCCTGCCGAGAGGAACGATATCGGTGCGCGCCGAGATCGGAAGATGCAAACCGGCGAAACGAAACGGACCCTGCCATGTCAGGCACCGGTCCCGGCTGACATAGAACCAGCTGACAGCATCGCCCTGCACATCGGTTCTGGCGCACATGACGATCGTCTCGAGATCGAGGAAGTCTATGGGATCGTCAATCGAGCAAAGGTCTTCGCGGACCGACAGACGGGGGCGGACCTTGAGGTCGGCGTTCAAATGCTCGTCGGCCGAAAGCGAGCGCCCGCCCGGCACGCGGCCGCAGAACGGCTCGCCCATCCATGTCAGCCCGCCGTCCAGGCTGCGTGCCTGCCAGGGTAGGAATGGGTAATCACGGTCCAATTCGTGCAACTCCCCTTTCGTTCCGAGTTTGCCGCGCGCGAAGACGACGGCCATTTCGTCACCCCACGACCAGAGACCATAATTTGCCGGCCAGCCCGCGAATTCGCCGCGTCTGCGGTAGATTTCAAGATTGCGGAACTGCGTGTCCATGGAGGCTTCCAGACGGTCAGAGCGTTTCGACAGGAAGTGCCCGCACAAGCAATTCTTCCTGCCCGAGCAGCTGTTCGAGTTTGCGCCGGTATTGGCGCCACCAGGCCCGATCGAGACTGTTCACCATCACTTCGATCACGATGACCGTATCTTCTTCAGTGCCCTCGCCACTCGACCAAAACCCCTTTGCCGGTGAATTGAGGTATGAAGTCGCCCCGCCATGGCGCTCCGTCATCTCGCGCTGAATCATCGCGATAATGTCTTCGATGTCGATCGCCGCTTGCGGCGCTGCCGGAATAAACAACTGTATCAAATGCATGTGGAATTCTCCTCGTCCCGAAAACTTCGGGGGGCCGACGAGGTTCCGGCCCAGCTCGAAATCGGTTGCGATGGGAACACTGGTCGCCGAAATCGCGGATATCCGGTTGGATGAAAACCAATGCGGCGACGGATGGTCGTCGCCGTCGTTCAAGGATGCGCACCGGGCCCCTGCGGCAGCCGATGCTGGCGGTCTAAAAAGCCAACCGCATCTGCGGTTCCGCGGCCGGTAGTCGCCCTTCCAGCGAAGAGAGGGCGACGCCGAGCAGCCGTATGCCCTTTCGCGGCGGAAAGATCGGCGCGAGCAGCAGGTTGACCAGATCCTCGAGGTCGGCGATTGCCGGCAGGGGTGCCAGAACCGTCTTGCTGCGCGTGATCTGGCTGAAGTCGGCATATTTCACCTTGAGCGTCACTGTCTTGGCGGCGATCCCGTTGGCCTCGCAGTAACCCCACACCTTTTCGATCAGCGGCTGGAGCCCTTCGCGAGCAGGTTCAAAGGCGTGGAGGTCCTGTGAGAAGGTATCTTCCGCACCGACGGATTTGCGCACCCGGTCGGGCTTGACCTGGCGCTCGTCGATGCCGCGGGCGATGCCGTAAAAATAGGGGGCCGACTTGCCGAAATGCTCGACGAGGAACTCGAGTGTCTTCTCCTTGAGATCGGCGCCGGTGTCGATCCCGAGTTGATGCATCTTCTCAGTGGTCGCCGGTCCGACACCATGGAATTTCCGGACTGGAAGCTGCTCGACGAAGGCCGGCCCGTTCTTCGGCGTGATGACAGCCTGGCCGTTCGGCTTGTTGAGGTCGCTCGCCATCTTGGCAAGGAACTTGTTGTAGGAAATCCCGGCCGACGCGTTGAGGCCGGTGACTTGCTTGATCTTGGCGCGGATCTCCAGAGCGACCTCGGTGGCGATCGTCATGCCTTTCAGATTTTGCGTCACATCGAGATAGGCCTCGTCGAGCGACAGCGGCTCGATCAGCGGAGTGTATTCGGCAAAGATCTCACGGATCTGCTGCGACACCGCCTTATAGACGGCGAAGCGCGGCGGCACGAAGATCAGGTCAGGACATTTGCGCTTGGCAGTTACCGACGGCATTGCCGAGTGAACACCGAATTTACGGGCCTCATAGCTCGCCGCCGCCACCACACCACGGGCGGCCGAGCCGCCGACGGCAATCGGTTTGCCGCGCAAATCCGAATTATCGCGCTGCTCGACCGACGCATAAAAAGCATCCATGTCGACATGGACGATCTTCCGGACGGGGGGTGAGCTTATCTCGTTCATGGCGGTTTCAGCGATCGCGATGGGATCGGCATCTGAAATTGCGCGCCGAAACAAAAACAGAACATAGCAGTCTTGGGACGCGATATCAACAATTCCAATGTGGGCCTGGACCTGCCGTCGAACTACCAGCCGCCCAAGGCGTTCTCATCCTGTGGACATCAATATCAGGAGGCAGCCAATGGCGGACGACAGCACGATCACCATCCGAGCCACGTTCGAAACACGCGAAGCCGCTGATCTCGCGGTCGAACATCTGGTTCAGCAGCATGGGGTTTCGAGGCCCGACATCTTTATCCAGTCGGCAAGCGACCGGAACAGTGCGGGTTCGGCGCCATCAGGCGGGGATGTCTCTCATGACGATGGCGCCCGTCGCGATGCGCCACTCGAAGGCGAGATCGAGGTCTCGGTGGATATCGCATCCAGCCAGGTCGCCGCCGTCCAGCGCAGTCTCCGAGCTGCCGGCGCAGTGCGTGTATCGAGCCGCTGAGCATGGCCTATAGCCTCTCGAAATCTGCGCCCAAGTGCAATTTCAAGAGGACCAGCGGACGGAGCAACTCGGAAGGAGTTAGGCCGTCCTACAGGCAGCTAACCTGACCGGCGGCCGCATAGGCTGAATAATTGCACACCAGCAATCCCGCCGTCAGGATCGTTCCATGGCAGGCTGCCCAGAAGCTCGCATGTCGACATATCGACGGACGAAAAATCGCCGCCAGCACCACGAGGAAGCTAGAGATCGCGATTGCCCAGAGCAGCATGTTCAGCGGCGGGAAATAGATTGGAATGATCTGCCAGCAGCTGGCAAACTTATAGGCGCCAGCCGTCCGGTAGGCCTGCAAAGCGAGTGCTGCCCATAGCAAGACGTGGAGCAAGATCAGCGCCCATCTCCAGTCCGCCTTCACCGCATCGCTACCAAACGTCATTGGAATCCCTCTGGATGTTTCGAAGCTCGACAACGCAGCAGGGCGAAGATCGGTCAACCTTGCTGAAGCATGGGCGGCATGGGTGTAGATTGCCGGAATAGCCACGGCGGTGCTTGGATACCCCCTCTGCCCTGCCGGGCATCTCCCCCACAAGGGGGAGATCAGCAGGAGGCGAACACCTCGTCCCTCTCTATCGGTATACTGATGCAAGGGGTCGTTGTTTGGGGAAGCCCTTGAGCCTGTCCAGCCGATAGATGGGTAACAGATTGAACCGGATAGATGGGTTACAGTTCTCCCCCTTGTAAACCAGTGTCCGCCCCTGCGCCGGCTGGTCGGGGTTGCAGGGCGCTGGGGCGGACAAGCCGCTTGGTCTTCCTGTCGATGATGCCGAGCGGATGGGCATGGAAGCGTAGCGTCCAGATGCCCGCTTCATTCTCCTCGATCGCCACGACCTCGCCGGCCAGCGCTGCTGCGACATAGACGAGGTCGCCGTTCCATTTGATCTCGCCATTGGAGCGCACCCGGCGCACCGCCGCCTCGGCCGGATAGTCCGGTTCAGGCAGGCGGTCGGGCAGGCGCCGCAGTGACGGTCGGTAATGATCAGCAGGCACGTCCATAGCGAGCGCCTCGTGTGGACGCTCGGCGTTGTAATTCTGGCGAAATGCGTCAAAGACCGCCTGCTGCGCGGCATGGTCGACCTCCGGCGCCATGGCCAGCGGCAGCATCGTCAGATGGAAGCGTTCGTGGCGGCCGTTCTGCTGCGGTTTGCCCGGCTGGATGCGCTCCAGGCCGATGCCGAGCTTGATGAACCGCACAGCAAGCGTCGTCAGCCCGGTGACGCCAATCGCCGCGAAGGGCGAACCGTTGTCGCTGCGAAAGCGCTCCGGCAGTCCGTGCTCGGCAAACAGCCGCTCGAACACCGGCCAGGCCTCTGCCTCGGCCGGCGTCGCGCAGGCTTGCAGCGCCAGCAGAAAGCGGCTCGCCGTATCCATCACCGTCAGTGGCTCGCAGCGCCGCCCATCGCGGGTCCGGAACCAGCCCTTGTAATCGGCGCTCCACACCGCATTGGGCCCGTTGGCCGGTGCGAACGGGCCGCAACCAGCCGCCCGCCAGCGATGCCGCCGGCGCCCGACCAGCCCGTGGCGCTTCAGGATCTCGCCTATCGTCGAGGCCGCCGGCCAGCAAAGCTGCGGCGCCGACCGCTTCAGCCGCGCCAGCACCTTCTTCGGCCCCCACTGCGGATTCGCCTCCTTCTCCGCCACGATCCGCGCCACCAGCTCCGCCGCCGTTGCCCGCCCGTGCTCAAGCGGCGCCCGCGGCAGGTCGATAAGCCCCGCAGGCCCGAGCGCCCGATACCGCTCCAACCATTTGTAGCCCGTCTTGCGCGATATCCCGTAGGCAGCACACAGCGCCGTCATCGTCTCCTCGCCCGCAAGACATTCCCCAACAAAGCGCAGCCGCTCGTCCATGATGCCAGTCTCTCTCCAAACCATCGCCGGGTCCTCCCGGCTGTCAGAGAACTGTCACCTATGTAAACGGTCCGTTCTGTTACCTATCTATCCGGGTCGGACAGCTTCTTGCCAATCTCCCCACCTGTGGGGGAGATGCCCGGCAGGGCAGGGGGTGCCACACGAGCCGCCCCAGCGCTACACCCGCTCTACGCCGCCTCCCCCGCCTGCACCGCACTCTCCGCCAGCTTCCGCGCCGCGACGAAATCCACCTTTCCCGAACCCAGCACCGGCACCTTGCTGGTGGTGACCTCGGCCGGCACCATCATGTCCATGGCGCCCCTGGATTTGGCGAAGGCGAGGAATTCGGCGCGGGTGGCGGTCGGCGCGTCGGTCAAGAGCACCAGCCGCTCGCCCTTCTTGGCGTCGGGCAGCGAGGAGACGACTGAGAGCGCGCCCGGCCAGAGTTCGGCAGCGAGCGTTTCGACGGCGGCGAGCGAGATCATTTCGCCGCCGATCTTGGCGAAGCGTTTGGCGCGGCCGCGGATCTTGACGAAGCCGTCCTCGTCGATGGTGACGATGTCGCCGGTGTCGTGCCAGCCGTCGATCAGCGGCTCGAGCACGCCGGGCTTTTCGGCACGGAGGTAGCCGGCCATGACATTGGCGCCGCGCACATGCAGCCTGCCGCCCTCATCGATGCCGGGCACCGGTTCGAGCTTCCATTCCATGCCCGGCAGGATTTTGCCGACCGTGCCCGACTTGTTGTACATCGGCGTGTTGATGGAAATGACAGGCGCGGTCTCGGTGACGCCGTAACCTTCGAGGATGCGCAGGCCGAATTTTTCCATATAGGTCTGGCGGGTTGCGGCCTTCACCGGCTCGGCGCCGGAGAAGATATAGCGGATCGAGCGGAAATCGTAGGGATGCGCCGTCCTCGAATAGCCGTTGAGGAAGGTATCGGTGCCGAAGATGATCGTGGCGTTGGAGGCATAGATCAGCTCCGGCACGATGCGGTAATGCAGCGGCGACGGATAGAAATAAACAGGCACGCCCGAGATCAGCGGCAGCACCGTGCCGGCCGTCAGCCCGAAGGAATGGAACACCGGCAGGATATTGAACACCTTGTCGCCGCTGTGGAAATCGATGCGGGCCGCGGCCTGGGCGGCGTTCGACAGGATGTTGCGGTGGGTCAGCACCACGCCCTTCGGCGTGCCCTCGGAGCCCGAGGTGAAGAGGATCACCGCCGGATCATCCGGCTGGCGCTTCGTGAGCGGCCGCGCCTTCCTGAGATAACCCAGGATCTTGTCCTTGAGGGAGATTTCGGCCCTGAGATCATCGAGCCAGACGATCGTCACCTGCTTTTCCATCTCCTCGATAACGGCACCGAGCTTCGCCTGGGTGACGAAGGCACGTGAGGTCAGCACATGCTTGACCTCGGCGGCCTTGCAGGCGGAGAGGATATTGGCGGCACCCGCGGTGAAGTTCAGCATGGCCGGCACCTTGCCCGCCGTCATCACGCCGAGAAGCGTGGCGGCAGCGCCATTGGCATTCGGCAGCATGACGCCGAGGTTCTTTTCCGGGAACATGGTGCGGAATTTGGCGCCGAGCACGGCGGCCCCGGTGAGCAGCTTGCCATAAGTCAGCCTTCCGGTGACCGGATCTTCGACGGCAAGTTTCTTCATGCCGAATTCGTGGCCGGCCCGGATGACGCGATCGAGAACGGTGGAAGAGGTATCGGCGGTCTGGAAGAGCAGGTTCGACATGACCTGATAGAGGGCGGCACCCGCCGCCGTGCGGCGCTTGCGGCCTTTCAGCCCTGAGGGCATTTCGAGCTTCACCGGCTCGAGAATGGTGACCTTGACCTTGGGAAACAGCCGGCGGCGGATCTTGCCGTTGTCGAGATAGGAGAGATAGCTCTTCTCCAGCCCGTCGATCCTCACCGGCACCACCATCGAGCCGGTCTTGTCGGCGACCATGGCGGCGCCATCATAGACCTTCATCAGCGTGCCGGTCACCGTCAGGCGGCCCTCCGGGAAGATGCCGATCGGGTTGCCATCCTGCACCACCTTGATCAGCGAACGCGTCGCCATCGGCTTTGTCGGGTCGAGCGGCAGGAATTTGCACATCTTCAGGAAGGGCCGCACCCACCAGGCCTGGGCGATCTTGTAATCGACGGCAAAGGTGGGCTCTTCCTCGGTGATCGCAAGTGCCAGGGCGCCGTCGAGCAGGCTGACATGGTTGAGCGCGATGATCGGCGCCCGGCCGGCCTTCTTGATATTCTCCAGCCCCTCGACCTCGAGGCGCATGAAGGCGCGGAACAGGATCGAGATCAAATCGCGGAAGGGATTGGTCGGCAGCGTCTTCAGCATCAGCCAGGCGACGGCGAAATTGATGACGCCGAGGCCGATCAGGATTTGAGGGATGGAGGCGCCCATCGCCTGGACGGCGGCAACGAGGCCGAGGCCGACGGTGATGAACAGCGCCGAGAGCACATTGGCGGCGCCGATGACGCGGGCGCGGCGGTCCTCATGCGCCCAGGTCTGCAGGGCGGCGAAGGTCGGCACGGCGATGAAGGCGCCTGCTATCGCCATGCCGGCGAGATCGATGGCGACGCGAATGGTATTCTGGCCAGCGAAAAAACCGGCGATCGTCGTCGCATGGCTCACCGAAGCCAGGCCCCAGAGGTTCCAGGCGAGATCGAGGCTGAAGAGGCCAAGCAGCGCCGTGCCGACAGGGGCCGGCAGCAGCACGATGCGGCCCGACGACATCCAGGCGGCAATCGCCGAGCCGACGGCGACGGCGATGGCAAAGACGGTGAGATAGGCCGGCACGACGAGCTCGGAGCCGCCGAGCAGCTCGGTCACCATGGTCGGCAGGATGGAGAGAACGAAGGCGCCGACCAGCCAGAACCAGCAATTCATCAGCGCCGAACGCCACAGGCGCTTATCGGCGCGGATTTCCTTGACGAGGGTGTAGCTGGAGCGGATGACATTGCGGTCGATTTCCAGATCCGGCGCCTTGGAGCCGGTGGGCGGGATCATCCGGCTGGCCAGCCAGCAGAGCACCGAAAGCCCCATCATCATCGTGCCGAAGATCAGCACATTGTCGCCGCCTGAGAAGGCGAAGGCGGCGATGATCGTGCCGGCGAGGATGGCGATGAAGGTGCCGCCCTCGATCCAGGCATTGGCCTTCGGCAGGTCGCGGCGTTCGAGATGATCGGGCAGGATGCCGTATTTGATCGGCCCGAACAGCGCCGAGACGACGCCGAAGCCGAACAGCGCCGCCATCAGCACGAAGATGGACGAAAACGCCAGACCGATAACGGCAAGGGCGGCGACCGCGATCTCGCAGCGTTTCAACAGTTCGGCGATCTTCGCCTTATCGTGTTTGTCGGCGAGTTCGCCGCCAAGTGCGGAGAGCAGCAGAAAGGGCACGATGAGGATGACGCCGGCGAGCGTCACCAGAGCGGCCCCCTCGCTCGCCGACATCTTGAAGAGAATGAGGAACACCAGGGTGTTCTTGAGGAAATTGTCGTTGAAGGCCGTCAGGAACTGGGTCCAGAACAGCGGCGCGAATTTCCTGGAGGTCATCAGATTGTGTTGCACGGGCTCGTTCCTCTTTCGGCAGGCAGAGAAGGCCACAGAGTTGTTACGCAAAAGTTGAATGCGATAACAACTCTGCGCTGTGGTTAACCAAGATCAATCTTCATCGTTACGATTGAACTTGACCAGGAGTTTCTCGGTGCGGGCATCCTCAACCTTGCGGATCAGCTTCTCGGATTCGGCGTTGTCGCGCAGCGTCTTGGTGATATTCACCGTGGTCTGCACCAGCATCAGAATGCCCATGGCCAGATAGCCTTTGCCCCAGAGATCGAGCGGCATCATGTAGAGGCCAAGCGCCAGCATGAAGGCGGCCGAGCCGAAGGAGATGTAGGAGAAGCTGACCCAGCTTGCGGAATGTTTCTGGAAACTGTCGTTCATATCAGTGGTCCCTATGGTTCGATGGATGGATGGTTGGGTGGATGCAATTTCAAGCGGCAGGCGTGATGCGGCTCTTCAGCCGCGCCAGCACATCATCGGCGGATGAGCGCAGCGGCGCGCCGAAGCCGGCATTGGCAAGCTTTTCGATGATGCCGGCCGGGCGGATGGCGCCTTCCATGTCCTTCAGCGCGGCGGCCGTCAGCTCATTCTGGCTCTGGCGCAGGCGAAGGCGCGCCAGGGTCTCCTCGGCATCGTCGAGCGTGGCAAAGCCCGGGCCGGCAACGACGACATCGAGCTTCTGCGCCTCTTGCGTGGCACGCGCCAGCCGCTCGCCGCGCTGCAGCTCCTGCAGCCGCGCCTCGGAGGCACGGACGATGCCCTTCAGCTTGTCGATCGCGCTGGTGAACTGGCTCTGCGCCTTCTCCGACGCATCGCGCTCGGCTTCGAGATAGGCGATCGCCTCGGCCGCCTCGCGGGCCAGGCCCTCATTGCCCTTGGTCAGTGCCGCGGAGGCGCGGGTCTCCAGATCGGCGATGCGGGCAACGATCGTTGCATGCTGCCCCTTCTCCTGCTCGTTCTGGGCGATGGCGACCGCCACACTGCGGCGGGCCGACTGGATCGATTGGGCGGCATCGCGGATCTGCTGGGAAAGCAGCGGCACGGCGTGGCGATCGGCGAAAGCCTGCTCGGCATCATGCGCCCTGCCCCGCAATAAAATGGAAATCAGTTTGAACATTTCCTTCCTCCGGTTTATGAACGTTGTTCACGAGAGGAGTTATGGCAGAATCATGAACGTCGTTCAAGATAAACTTTGAACGACGTTCAAAAAATCGAAGTGGAATGGTTAATGGCCGGTAGGCGAGAAGAAAAACGCGAAGACCTGAAGGCCCGGCTGATCGAGGCGGCGCGCGAGCGGATCGCCAAGGACGGGCTGACGAACCTCCGGGCCCGCGACATCACCCAGGATGCCGGCTGCGCGCTGGGCGGCCTCTACACGGTCTTTTCCGACCTCGCCGAGCTCGTCATCCACGTCAACTCCGCGACGCTGAAGGCGCTGGAGGCGAGGCTCACCCTGCCCGAAACGAAAGACCGGCCGCCGACCGACCGGCTGCGCAACCTGGCGCAGGGATATTTGAGCTTCGCCGTCGAGCACCGGAACCTCTGGAAGGCGCTGTTCGACCACTTCCCGCCGGAAACCAGCCCGACGCCGCAATGGCATCTTGATGAGCACCTCTTCCTGATGGACGTGATCGCCGAACCGCTGGCCGAACTGCAACCCGACATGCCCCCCGAAGACCGCGCCATCCGCGCCCGCACCCTCTTCGGCGCAGTGCATGGCGTCGTCAGCATCAGCCTCGAAGGCCGCTTCGTCGGCTTGCCGCTGGAGCGGCTGGCGCGGGAGGTGGATGAGCTGGTGCAGACGATTGCGGCGGGGGCGGAGCGGCGGCGGGGGTGATGGGGATGATTTCGTTGGTTTAGTGGTGGGACGCCACCCCACCCCCCGTCATCCCAGGCCTTGAGCCTGGGATCCATGCCCGCCGCTGATGGATGCGGCGTGGATCCTCGCATCAAGCCCGAGGATGACGGAGTTTGGCGTCCCAGGCAAAGTCACCGCACACTTTTAATGCTGCAGGCGTCCCGCCTCTGCCGGTCGCTCTCCTCGACCTCCGTCATCCTCGGGCTTGACCCGAGGATCCACGCACGCCCAACGAGCCACTATCTATTTTACCGAGCGGGAAATTTCACACGCTCAACCTTTCCCGCTTCACCAAAATATCCCGATCGGTAAATTCCCCTGGACACAGGCTCCACATTCGCTATATTTTCCCGATCGGGAAAACCACATGGCGAAACACGTACAGAGTCCAGCCGACATCGGCGCCCTGGTTCGAAGCACCCGCAAGGAACAAAACCTGCGGCAGGACGAGCTTGCCGGCGTTGCCGGCGTCGGGCTTCGTTTTATCGTCGACCTCGAAGCCGGCAAGCCCACAGCGCAGATCGGCAAGGTCCTGCAGGTTCTGCAAACGCTTGGCTGCTCCCTCGACATTCTGGCTCCCGGCGAGCGCAGGCAATGACATCAAGGCTTCTCAACGTCTGGTGGGACGGCCGCATTGTCGGTCAATTCACGCAGGACAGAGACGGCGATATCGGCTTTGTCTATGATGAAGACTGGCTTGACGATGACAAAACGCTGCCGCTCTCGGCGTCTCTGCCGAAACGACCGGAGCGATTTACCCGCCGGGAATGCCGGCCGTATTTCGCCGGCCTGCTGCCCGAGGAAAGCCAGCGCCTGGCCGCAGCACGGGCCTTGGGCGTGTCTCCCGCCAATGACTTTGCGCTTCTCGATCACCTGGGCGGCGATGTCGCCGGTGCGCTGCAACTGCTTGCCGAAGGTGGGGCACCGGCGGAGACAGGGTCGATTGCAGATCGCCAGCCCGTGCCCTTGGATGAAGCAGGCATCGTTGCCGTGTTGGAGGCACTGCCCGTGCGGCCTCTGCTGGCCGGTGAGGAGGGCCTGAGACTATCTCTCGCCGGCGCCCAGTCCAAACTGCCGGTTGTTCTGGTGGATGGCCGGATCGGGCTTCCCCTGCCCGGTCAGGCCACAACCCATATTCTGAAGCCACCGATAGCCCGCTTCAAGGCGACGACCGAGAACGAAGCTTTCGTGATGAGGCTTGCGGCCGCCATCGGGCTCGATGTCGCAGCCGTCGAACCGAGATATGTGCAGGGACGCCCGTTCCTTCTGATCGAACGATATGACCGCGTGCGCGGCGCCGGCGGACTGGTTCATCGCATCCATCAGGAAGATTTCTGCCAGGCACTCGGCGTACCGCCGGAAACGAAATATGCGAGTGAAGGCGGGCCGACCTTCAAGGATTGCTTCGATCTCATAAGACGGATTTCCGCAAGGCCGGCTGTCGACGTGCTGAAGCTGCTGGACGCGGCCATCTTCAACCTGATCGCCGGAAATGCCGATGCCCACGGCAAGAACTTCTCCATCCTTTACGATAGCCAAGGCCCGCGGCTGGCAAAACTCTATGACCTCCTCTCCACCATGATCTATCCGGAACTGTCGCCAAAGCTGGCGATGAGATTAGGCAAGCGCGCCACACTGGCCGAAATGGATGCCGAGGGCTGGAAGGCCTTTGCGGCAGAAGCCGGCGTCGGCACTCCGCTGTTGCGCCGCCGCGTGAACGAGCTTTGCGACAAGGTGCTGACATTGACCGGCAAGGTCGCCGATGAGCTCGCAGACGTATCGCCCGATCGAGACCCGATCGACGCGATCGCCGGCGTGATAACAGACCGGGCCGAGACAGCGAGGTTGACTTTATAAGGTGTAGGGAAACGGGAAACGACGCCCGACGTCGCGCCTCTGGCCGGTCGCCTCTCCCCACTCTCCCCGTAAACGGGGCGAGGGGACGTGCCCTACGAGAGGTGAGCGGGGGACGGAGAGCTTGCGGCATATCCCCTTCGCCCCGCAAGCGGGAGAAGGTGGCGGCAGCCGGATGAGGGGCTGGCCTGCCCAGAAGCAACTCAACGACGTTTGTCTATCAAAAAAGGCAGATATTGAAAGACAAACTATTTTGAGTGTGGCTCGTGAGAGTCAACTTGGCTTAAGATCCAAAATTGGGGATTTTTGAGAGTCAACGAGATCTCGCCTCTTGCCGATCGCGCCCTCCCGACCTCCGTCGTCCTCGGGCTTGACCCGAGGATCCATGGCCAAGCACTCTGTGGCAACCACGCTAAAGGAAACCCCATGAGCCGCATCTTCATCACCGGTTCCACAGATGGCCTCGGCCTTGCCGCCGCCCGCACCCTGATGAAGGAGGGCCACGACGTCGTGCTGCATGCCCGCTCCCGGGAGCGCGCCTCCGCCATCTCAGAGATTTCGGCTGCCGCACTCGGCCTCGTCATCGGCGATCTCGCCAGCGCCACGGAAACGCGCTCGATTGCCGAGCAGGTCAACGCCATCGGCCGCATGGACGCCGTCATCCACAATGCCGGCATCTACCTCGAGAGGAGCCGGGGCGAAACGCCGGAGGGTCACGCAAAGACGCTGGCGGTGAATGTGCTTGCCCCCTATCTGCTCACGGCCTGGATCACCCGCCCCGATCGCCTCATCTATCTCACCAGCGGCATGCACCGCAGCGGCAGCAGCGCCCTTGACGATATCGACTGGAAGAAGCGGCCATGGAACGCCAGCCAGGCCTACTCGGAAAGCAAGCTCTACATCGCCACCCTCGCCGCCGCCCTCGCCCGCCATTGGCCGGATGTCCTCAGCAACGCGGTGGATCCCGGCTGGGTGCCGACAAAGATGGGCGGCGCCGGCGCACCCGATGACCTCGAAATGGGGCACCTGACGCAGACGTGGCTTGCGACGAGCGAGGACGAAGCTGCCAAGGTCAGCGGCGGCTATTGGTATCATCGGCAGCGGCGGGAGGCCTCGGCGGAGGTTAGCGATGCGGGGTTTCAGGATGCGCTGGTGGAGAAGCTTGCGGAACTGACGGGTGTGCGACTGTTTGCAGAGCGCGCGTAGGCGAGACCGGGTTAGCGGGCGTTGCCGCGTTTGAAACCTCTGGAAGGCGCTGTTCGACCACCTCCCGTCGGAAACCAACCCGACGCCGCAATTGCATCTCGGCATTGAAGATAGCCCCCTGTGGTCTTTTTCCTACACCAATCAATATAATAGCCAAGCGTCTCCCAATGCGACCCAATATTCCTTGCAAGGAATATTGGGTTGGGTTACCACGCTGTGAAACGGAGCATGCGCATGGGTAAATTGGCTGGAAAAATCATCGAAGCGTCCGAAGCAAGCGGCTCGCGCGCCGATCATGCCGAAGGCTTGGATTTGCGGCGGCTCCGGCTGTTGTCTGGCCTCACCCAAGCTGAAATGGCGAGCCGACTAAACGTTCAGCAAGCAGCCGTATCGAAAATTGAAAAAGGTGGAGAAGTCTACCTTTCAACCGTTCAACGGTATGTGGAAGCGCTAGGAGCTTCTCTGCGCGTGGACGCGGTTTTTCCAGCGGATGCGCGGCTTGTGTTGCGCATTAAGGAAGCTTTCGATGCCGAATACGGCAACGATGATCAACTCGTCTTTCCTCTGCTGGCGGACGAGCCGTTTCGAGCGCAGAGAGACGTAGTGCTCTCGATCAGACCCCAGTATTCCGAGAAGATATTGGAGGGACGCAAAACCGTTGAACTGCGGCGTCGTTTTCCCGTGTCAGCGCCTGGCGGCACGATTGCCTATATTTACTCCACCTCACCGGTTCGAGCGATGGTCGGTGTAGCTGAGATCAAAGACGTTCTTAAATTGCCGATCGAACAGATCTGGGCCGAGTTCGAGGACACGGCCTTTATCGAGCGAGCAGACTTCGATAGCTACTTTCAGGGGCTGGACTTCGGCTTTGCGCTGCTCTTTGAAGATGTGAAGTCCTTTTCAAGGCCGATCCCTCTCAACGAGCTCCGCGAGCGGTTTAGCTTCGAGCCTCCGCAATCCTATTTGTACGCAAGCCGCGATCTTCGAAAGGCCTTGAGACATGAGGCAGCAGTCGTATCTCATTGATACGAATATCCTAATCGGGCTGGAAGATTATCGTGCTGTTGAGGCAGCATACGCCAAATTCTCAAGTCTTGCCGCGGCGCATAAAGTCAATGTCTTCGTCCACGAAGCTGCGCGTGACGATATTGCTCGCGATAAAGATGCCGAGCGGCGCCGGATATCGCTCAGCAAGATCGCAAAATACCAGATCCTCGGCAAAAGACGCGGCCTGACCCAACCAGAACTGGAGGCCGAGTTCGGTCCTCTCAAGAAGCCAAACGATATCGTAGACGCGATCCTTCTGCATACGCTGAAGAGCGACGCCGTCGACTTTCTCGTTTCGCAGGACAAAGGGCTTCATGAGCGAGCCCTCAGGCATTCAGCTGAGCTGGGACGCCGCGTTCTGTTCGTCGGTGACGCGGCCGATCTTCTCACGCAAACCTACGAACCAAAGCAAGTTCCGATCCGTCATGTCGCGGAGGTCGATGCGCATATGATCGACCACGAAGACGACTTCTTCAACAGCCTTCGCGATGGCTATCCCGAATTCGACGACTGGTGGCGCGAAAAATGTGTGAGGCAGCATCGCCCCTGCTGGGTTGTATATGATGATGACAAGCTTGCCGGCCTGATCGTTCGTAAGGACGAGACCGCTATCGATACAGACGCGGTCACAAAGGCGGAAAAAATTCTGAAAATTTGCACGTTCAAGGTCGCTCCCGATAAGCGAGGTGTGAAATTGGGAGAATTACTTCTTAAGCAAGTGCTTTGGTACGCCCAGACGAACGGCTACGATCTGGCGTACCTTACTACCTACGAAGATCAGGCCGCGCTGATTAACTTGCTGGAGTTTTATGGTTTTCGCCAAGCCGGCAAAAAGCCTGACGGCGAACTGATTTATGAGCGGACATTCTCCTTGGAAAAGCTGACCGACGATCCGGCAGTCACAGCCTACGAAGCCGCTCGGAAGAACTATCCCCGGTTTCTGGTGACCGACGAAATCAGGGGCTTCGGTATCCCGATTAAGGAGGAGTATCACGATACGCTCTATCCGGATCTATGGAACCCAAGGCAACCGGATTTGTTCAACGGAACTTCGAGAGCCGACCGCCCGGCGCGTCCGGGAAATACAATCCGAAAGGTATATCTTTGTCGGGCGCCTTCAAATCTGGGTGCAGCGGGTTCGTTGCTATTCTTCTATAAAAGCACTTCAAAGGAGCAGCCTTCTCAAGCCATTACAGCTCTTGGCATATTGGAGAGTATCACCCTTGCCAAATCTACCAGAGAGCTCATGCATCTGACGGGAGGTAGATCCGTGTACAGTGAGCAACAGCTAGAAGGGTGGAACGCAACGCCAACACGACCGGTCAAAGTCATCAATTATCTGCTTGTATCGTACATCGAGCCGGCGATTGGTCTTGATGAACTGCGGCGGATAGGCGTCGTGAATGGCAACCCTCAGCAATCTATCTATAAAGTAAAGCCTGATCATATAAGGCTCTTGCTCGACCGTGCGAATCTGGAGTTTGAAGTATGATGCGTTCAGTCATTACGCCGTCGCCCACCCCGTGGCGGCACGTGCATGGCTGGCAACCGAGGGCACGTAGGCACCGTGACGCCACAGAGAAAGTGACACATTGGATTTTACAGATCGCAAGAAAAGACCGCAATCTAACGTCTTTCAAAATCTTGAATTTCATTTCTAGCTGCGAGAATTCTTATTTTTTTAATACGTCCATCGGCGGCTTCGACGGACGTGTACATTACCGCGACGGCGGACCTAAGATCATCTCCAAGACGCTTTCTTCGTGTGTAGGAAGAAATACTTCCCAACAGCGTGTCAACGCTCAGCCTATCTACGTCTGGACCCAGTTCAAACGGGACTGATCTACCTTCCTCCAGATCGAAGGCGCGTCCTGTCCCTTGGTTCGCATTGAAACTGGCCATGCTGAATAGCTTCATGCGAATGTCATTGTTGATAACACTTTCCCACATATACTGTTTGGTTTGAGGATTGAACTGCACAATGGGAGCTGGTGCAGCAGCTTGAACACTGAGGTTGATATTCATCACCCCATGATTGATCACGTTATGCCCGAGCCGGACCGCGGGTTCGACCGCTTCAATTAGCGCGGCAATGTCGCCACCGCGCTCTGCTTCCAATTCCTGCACGGATGCAGGATTGGCCTCCTCGTTTCCGCCGGTCACACGTCTGTAGACGACTTTGAAAAGATCATAGAGAAGGTTGCCGCCTGCACCCATTGCAAGTCCTCCGGCAACGGATGCACCAATGACTGCTCCCTGGTAACCGATCTCATAGAGCGATTCAAAGCTTCCTGGGCGTTGCGCAAGGAGATTGAAAGTCAAAGGTACTCGCCCAAACTCCTTTCGACGGACCCGACCTTCCACAAGGAAATTCGCTACAATCAACATCGACCTGGTTAGGCCTTCTAGCGACTTTGTCCCCTCATATGCTGGAATTTTGTGTTGCTCCGCTAGCCCGCCCTCAAATTTAACTTCTAGTAACACTTAATCCCCCAATCCCAGCGCCCGATACAACCATGTATAGAATAGAGTCCCCGAATAGCAATACATCGATTGATAAGGCGACGGGAGAAAGTATCCGGCGATCTGCGCTCAAATATCCAATGCGGGCAATGATTTCACGATCTTCATAGTTTCCATGTTGACGGTGATGACGAGCTGGAACAGTTTCAGCGGAGGGCTGGTTACCAGCGGGCTCGATGGCGAAACATCGGGCTGGCTGCTTAACTAAATGACTCTAGGGCAAGCTAGTGGTTCTTCCAGGTATTGTGTTGAGACTGGAGAGCGACGGAACAATAGACTTCGAGGAGGCACTGCGTGGTCGGATCAGGCTCCGAAACATAACGAAAATTCATTGTGGAAACGCGCTCGAGACAGCGCCGAAACGCAGCCATAAAATCAGGATCAGTCATTAAGGCTGCTCGCGTTTCACCGCCCCTTCGGTAGGAAGCCCTAAGTTTCCCAGTCTCGATACGAGCGAGCTTGAATGCGAAAGACGCTTTGCTTTGGTCCGAGCTTTTTCCCGTATGTTCGAGATATCGCTTTTCAAGACGATCTGTGCGGCCGACGTACAACGGCTCTTCTTTGTCTAACTTTTGTTCCGAGAACAAATAGACGCCTGACCCCCTCATATCCGGGCGCGCTATACCGTTTATGACCGGCGTCATCCGCATAAGTTCTTCGAAACGTTCCGGAAGCCGCGCGATGATTTCTGCAAATTTCTCGTTCATGACCCACCATTTGCGTCGCTGCCACGATAGCAGTCACGTCGCCGAAAGCCGTTTCACGACAACGCCGAGACTTTCGGAACCTTTGTGTCCAGAACGGACCGGAAAATCGTGGCTGGGGCGCCTGGATTCGAACCAGGGATGACGGTACCAAAAACCGTTGCCTTACCGCTTGGCGACGCCCCACCAGAGCTTGAGCGGAAACCGCCTGCTCAAATCGACGCCTGATTAGCAAAGCTCTTCGCCCGTCACAATGACTAAGTTTAACCCGGCGCAGATTTATATGCGCAGCGGCTGTCGTCGTGCTAGGAAGTGGCGACGTCATCGGCCCGAGATCATTCCTTCATGGACAGTCCCGCATTCGACCTCGCTTTCGAGCCGGCCTATGGGCAAGCCGTGCCGGTTGCCGCTGGTGTCGAGCGGGTTACAGTGAACAATCCCGGACCTTTCACCTTTTTCGGCACCAACAGCTATATCGTCGGCTCTTCCTCGGTCGCGGTCATCGATCCCGGTCCGGAGGACGAGGCGCATTATCAGGCGCTGATGGCAGCGCTCGCCGGCCGCGCGGTGACGCATATCGTCGTCAGCCACACGCATCGCGACCACTCGCCGCTTTCCAGACGGCTGCAGGCGGCAACAGGGGCGGTGACGGTGGGGCAAGGGCCGCACCGGCCGGCGCGGCCGCTGCGGGAGGGCGAGATCAATCCCTTTTCCGAAAGCTCGGATCTATCATTCGTGCCGGATATCGCGATCGGCGATGGCGAGACGATCGCGGGCGATGGCTGGTCGCTGAGCGCGGTGCTGACGCCGGGGCACACGGCCAATCATGCCGCCTTCGCGCTTGAGGGGCGAGACATCCTATTCTCAGGCGATCACGTCATGGCCTGGTCGACCTCGATCGTCGCGCCGCCGGATGGTTCGATGACGGATTACATGGAATCGCTCGACCGGCTGATTGAGCGCCAGGACCGTCTGCTGCTGCCCGGCCATGGCGGGCCGGTGACGGAGGCCTCGACTTTCCTCAGGGCGCTGAAGGCGCATCGGCTGAAGCGCGAGCAGGCTGTGCTGGCGCGTATCCAGGCGGGCGATGGGCGGATTGCCGAGATGGTGAAGGCGATCTATCGCGATACCGATCCGAAGCTGCATGGGGCGGCCGCCCTTTCCGTGCTCGCCCATATCGAGGATCTGGTGGAACGCGGTATGATTGCAGCGGATGGGCCGCCTTCGCTTGCCGCCACCTATCGGCCTGCGACACAAAATTGAGGACGGGGACATGACGATGAAGCCTCGAGCCGATTACAGCTATCGCAACGATCCCGATGTGCCCGATTTTGCCGATGACCGGCCGTTGATCGTCTTCGATGGCGAATGCGTGTTCTGCTCCGGCTGGGTGAAATTCGCGCTGAAACATGACAAGCAGCAGCGATACCGCTTCCTCGCCGCGCAGACGCCGCTCGGCGAAGCGCTCTACCGGCATTACGGGCTGCATGCGCGCGACTACGAGACCAATATCCTGATCGAAAACGGCCGCGCCTTCTTCAAGTCAGACGGCTCGATCCGCATGGTGGCGGGCCTCGGCTTTCCCTATTCGCTGGTGAAGATCTTCCGGCTGCTGCCGCGGCGGGCGGCCGATGCGCTCTATGAATTCATCGCCCGCAACCGGCTGAAGATTGCCGGCCGGCAAAGCTGCATGGTGCCGACGCCGGAGCAGCGCAGCCGTTTCATCGCATGAGCGGCGAACGATTTTGTGTTCTCATCATCGGCGGCTACGGGACCTTCGGCGGGCGGCTGGCCCGGCTGCTGGGCGATGAACCGCGGCTGAGGCTGCTGGTTGCGGGGCGCTCGCTGGAAAAGGCTGACGATTTCGTTGCAGATCTCCGGACGCCGAAAGATGGAGCCGAGGGCCTGGGAAGCAACAATCTCGGCGCGATGGTGCAGGCCGTTCGTTTCGACCGTGACGGCGATCTCACCGAACAGCTGACGCGGATGAGGCCTGCTCTCGTCGTCGATGCCTCGGGGCCGTTCCAGAGCTTCGGCAAGGATGCCTATAAGGTCGCCGAGGCCTGCATCGATCTCGGCATCGATTATGCCGATATTGCCGACAGCACCGGCTTCGTCGCCGGCATCGGTGGGCTCGATGCGGCGGCCAAGGCCAAGGGCACCTTGGCGCTCTCGGGGCTCAGCAGCCTGCCCGCCCTCTCCTTTGCGGCGCTCGATGCGATGGCGCCGCATTTCTCCCGGATCGAAACTGTCGCGGCGGGCATTGCGCCCTCGGCGCATGTGCGGATCGGGCTCAATGTCGTGAGGGCGATCGCAAGCTATGCCGGCAAGAAGATCACCGTTCGGCGCGATGGGCGGCCGGCCGCCGGGCGCGGGCTGATCGATGCGATGCGGGTGACGGTGGCAGCACCTGGGGCGGCACCGCTGCGCAGCCGAAAATTCCTGCTGGTGGATGCGCCGGATCTGGCGCTGCTGCCGGCACGTTTTGCCGGCCTCAAATCCAGCTTCACCGGGGTCGGAACGGAGCCGCAGCCGCTGCAGCGCTTGCTCAGCCTTGCGGCAAGGCTTGTGCGCTTGCGGGTACTGCCATCGCTGCTGCCCTTTGCGCGGCTGCTGCAGCGCGCCAGCCACGCTTTCGCGGTGGGCGAACATCGCGGCGGCATGTTTGTGCGCGTCGGCGGCGTCGATCACGCGGGAAAGCGGCTTACCTGCGGCTGGCATCTGATTGCCGAAGGTGATGACGGGCCGTTCATTCCCATCATCGGCGTGGAGGCGCTGGTGCGCCGGCTGCTGACCGGCACGCGGCCGGAGAATGGGGCGCGGCCGGCGGCGGGGGAATTGCAGCTTGCGGATTTCGAAGCGGCCTTCCAGCGGTTTTCGATTACATCCGGCATCACGATGGAAAACGAGCAGGCTCCCCTGCCGCTCTACCAGAGGATCCTCGGCAGCGCCTGGGAGCGGCTGCCGCCCGCCCTCGCCGCCCTGCATGCCGGCGGCGCACGCGTCGCCTCCGGCCGGGCGCGGATCGAGCGCGGCGGCGGGCTGCTGGCCAGGATCGTTGCTGGGGTGATCGGCTTTCCGAGAGCCGGCGAGGATGTGCCGGTCACGGTGCGTTTCGCCGCCGATGACGATAAGGAGATCTGGACGCGCGATTTCGGCGGCAAAATCTTCCGCAGCATCCAGCTCGAGGGAAAGGGCCGCGACCGGCATCTGCTCGCCGAGGTTTTCGGGCCGTTCCGGGTGCTGATGGCGCTGGTGCCGGATGGGGAAAAGCTGCGGCTTGTGGTGCGCGGCTGGCGGTTTTTCGGGATTCCACTGCCGATGTTTCTGGCGCCTGGCGGGAATACCTATGAGGAGGAGCGGGATGGGCGGTTCCACTTTCATGTCGAGATCGGCGGGCGGCTGACGGGGTTGGTGGTGCGGTATACGGGGTGGTTGGATTTGGAGGAGTGAGCGGTGGCTGCGGTGATGCCTCCTTGGGAGGTGTGCCGTGATACCCCCCTCTGCCCTGTGTCCAGCCGATAGATGGGTAACAGATTGAACCGGATAGATGGGTTACAGTTCTCCCCCTTGTAAACCAGTGTCCGCCCCTGCGCCGGCTGGTCGGGGTTGCAGGGCGCTGGGGCGGACAAGCCGCTTGGTCTTCCTGTCGATGATGCCGAGCGGATGGGCATGGAAGCGTAGCGTCCAGATGCCCGCTTCATTCTCCTCGATCGCCACGACCTCGCCGGCCAGCGCTGCTGCGACATAGACGAGGTCGCCGTTCCATTTGATCTCGCCATTGGAGCGCACCCGGCGCACCGCCGCCTCGGCCGGATAGTCCGGTTCAGGCAGGCGGTCGGGCAGGCGCCGCAGTGACGGTCGGTAATGATCAGCAGGCACGTCCATAGCGAGCGCCTCGTGTGGACGCTCGGCGTTGTAATTCTGGCGAAATGCGTCAAAGACCGCCTGCTGCGCGGCATGGTCGACCTCCGGCGCCATGGCCAGCGGCAGCATCGTCAGATGGAAGCGTTCGTGGCGGCCGTTCTGCTGCGGTTTGCCCGGCTGGATGCGCTCCAGGCCGATGCCGAGCTTGATGAACCGCACAGCAAGCGTCGTCAGCCCGGTGACGCCAATCGCCGCGAAGGGCGAACCGTTGTCGCTGCGAAAGCGCTCCGGCAGTCCGTGCTCGGCAAACAGCCGCTCGAACACCGGCCAGGCCTCTGCCTCGGCCGGCGTCGCGCAGGCTTGCAGCGCCAGCAGAAAGCGGCTCGCCGTATCCATCACCGTCAGTGGCTCGCAGCGCCGCCCATCGCGGGTCCGGAACCAGCCCTTGTAATCGGCGCTCCACACCGCATTGGGCCCGTTGGCCGGTGCGAACGGGCCGCAACCAGCCGCCCGCCAGCGATGCCGCCGGCGCCCGACCAGCCCGTGGCGCTTCAGGATCTCGCCTATCGTCGAGGCCGCCGGCCAGCAAAGCTGCGGCGCCGACCGCTTCAGCCGCGCCAGCACCTTCTTCGGCCCCCACTGCGGATTCGCCTCCTTCTCCGCCACGATCCGCGCCACCAGCTCCGCCGCCGTTGCCCGCCCGTGCTCAAGCGGCGCCCGCGGCAGGTCGATAAGCCCCGCAGGCCCGAGCGCCCGATACCGCTCCAACCATTTGTAGCCCGTCTTGCGCGATATCCCGTAGGCAGCACACAGCGCCGTCATCGTCTCCTCGCCCGCAAGACATTCCCCAACAAAGCGCAGCCGCTCGTCCATGATGCCAGTCTCTCTCCAAACCATCGCCGGGTCCTCCCGGCTGTCAGAGAACTGTCACCTATGTAAACGGTCCGTTCTGTTACCTATCTATCCGGGTCGGACACCTGCCGGGCATCTCCCCCACAGGTGGGGAGATCACAAGTGGCTAAACCTTCTTGCCCATCTACCGTTTCGCCGCGCTGGACGCTGATTGTTTGGGGAAGCCAGTGCGCCCAGCCAATCTCCCCACCTGTGGGGGAGATGCCCGGCAGGGCAGAGGGGGGCTTACGGGGCGGTAGATGCAGTATAGGTGGTCGTTCGATCGAAAGGGGTGAGAGGCTCCATCCGCTGGTCAACTAACAGAAAGCTTATTCAAGGGATGGGGCTCGGTCGTGTATTCCATCGAGAGAATTGAGATTGTCAAACTGCGCAATAGCTGAACATCAATCTCACAGCTCTCAGGAACGTATATATAGATATCATCCGGCCTCTTATAGGCAGCTACACTTATGCCGCCCCGCTTTCTAACGGCGAACGTATGAATGACTGAATTTTTAACATCGGGCTGAATCTGCAGTACGCATTTCACAACGCGATCAAACTTTAAAAAGTCATCCGGAACATGGAGAGAAAAGATCTTCCCCATCGGAGAAAAATCCAAAAAGTGGCAGCCGGCGACAAATTTTAGATAAGTCTCACCTGAAAGAGTTTGACGAAACCGAATTCATCAAGAGTCTCCTGGTCAGACACACTCAGAAAATCGACATCGCTTCCCACAGCAGCCCCTCTCCTCCTTTGATGCGGTACAAGGCTGTCGAACCTGCCGCACCCTATCCCGGCCCTTCGCTTTGGGCTCAGGACGTTCGCCGCTGCAATCGATTCGCCGGATCGATTGCTGGCGCCTTTGGCGGCACCGGTACGGGCGTCGAACCTGCCGCACCCTCTCCCGGCCCTTCGCTTTGGGCTCAGGGCGTTCGCAACTGCAATCGATTCGCCGGATCGATTGCTGGCGCTTTGCGCCACCGTTGCTCACCCACCCGCAATTCCCAGGAGCTCAGCATCCAGCGCCTTCAGATAATCGCCGGCGATTTCGGCGCTGAAGCCGAGGTCGTGTTGGCCGTAGCGGGAGGCGACGCGGATGTCGACGAAGGTGGTTTCGGCCTCTTCGCGCAGGCGAATGATGATATCGAAGCGCAGGCCGAGGATCAGCGTGCGGGTGGTGCCCTGCAGCGTCACGCCGTTGACGCCGCGGATCAGCTTGGCGACATCGTCATCGTAAGGGCGTGGCGTCGGCACCGGGACGATATCGGGCGCATCGGCCACCGCATCGTCGCCCGGCGCCGGCGGCTTGACCGGTCTGTCCTCGGCATCGCGGCCGGGCTCGGTGTCGCCACTGCTTTTGGTGATGGTAATGCCGCTCATCTTGGCGACCTTGCGCACCGCTTCGAGCACGCGGTCGAGCGCGCCTTCATAACGCCGGCCTGTCAGTTCGGGATAGGCGACGAGCTGCTTTTCGCGATCCTCCGGCGTCACCTGCACGTTGCGCTTCAGCCAGATCTGGTCGGAGTGCGGCGGCGACAGCCAGTCGGGTGCGGAGATCGGATCGGTGGAAACGTCGTAGATATCGGGCCGCGTCATGTAACGCTCGGTGGCATAGGCGCCGAAGCCGAGCGGAAAGGCGGCATAGATCAGCGCCGCCAGCGCCGCCAGCCCGCCATCGGCCCCGGTCATCCAGAGGCTGCGCAGCCCGACTGCGGCGAGCATGGCGGAAAGCAGCGCGCCGCCGGCAGCGGCAATCAGCAGCAGCACCAGATAGGGTGTGGCGAGGCCGCCGAAGCGATGAGCGATCACCACCGCCAGCGCCAGCACCAGGGAAAACGCCCCGATGAGCCGCGAAGAGCGGGCGGCGCTGGAAACGGGGCGGTCATAGCGGATGGCCATCAAACTTACCGGTTGCTCGTCAGCGCCCGCGCGTTCGACCACGCAAATCGCCTCAACCCTGTTTAGAGCATGATGCCGAAAAGTGTGAAGCGGTTTTCGGACGACATCATGCTCTATTCTTTGATTTAGATCCGGATTCAGATTTTGGCCGGCCCGGCCTAAATCATCCGGATCTGGGGCAAGATTCGGCTAAATTGAAACTATTGTCTGAGGCATTGCGTTGGAATCCACGGCGATGGCCATGGCGAAACGGCGGCTTCTTCATAAGCCCTTGCTGATATGTCAAAAAAAGGCCATTCTGCCGCGGTTTCATCTCCAGATGTAGAGGAGAGACGGGATGATTTCACCCGAGATTGCAGAAAGGCCGCAGGCGTCTGCGCTTGGCGGGATCGACCACCAGTCCGAGCCGATGCTGCCGATGGAGCTGCTCGAGCTCGAACTTTCGCTCGAAGGTTATGCCGGCGGCGATGCCGGCTTCTGCGAGGCGGTGCGCCAGGCGGCGGCACGCTCGGGCGGCGAGTTGTTGTTCGACCTGCCGGCCGGCGGTCTCATCGATGATTGCCGCCGCATCGCCGTGCTGCGCATCCCGGGCGATGGCCAGGAGATGCGCGTCGTGCTGGCGCTGCTCGATTATAACGGCACCGAGATCCGCATGCAGGCGCCCGATGAAGAGATCGCGCCGCTGGTGCGTTTCGCCGATGCCTTCATCGAGGTGCTGGAGCGGATCTAATTCTAGATCATCGTGTTAGCGGCGCTCGGCCGCGGCTTCCGCGACGCTGCGGAACGGAAACTTGCGCCCGCATTCGCATTTGATGACGAAATTTTCCTGGTGGTTGGACGGCCGCTGCACGCCGAAGCCGCGCGGCAGCTGATCGACCTTGAAATCCGGGTGCTTGCGCTTGGGATCATCGACTTCCGAGGCTTCGGCAAAGCCCTCATTGCCGCATTGCGGACAGCTCAGTTTTTTCGAAAATCGATCGCGAAGGGCCATGCTCGTTCCACTGCTTCCGGCCTCTCGTGGAGCGGCCATGCTTTCCTCATCCATAGCGGTCATACATAGGAATGCCCCACATGCATAGAAAGGTTGGCCGGCGAAAGTGGAACCAAGTGCCGAGGCTGCCGTTCCTTTTTCGAAAAGGAGGCACTCATGCCCAACAGAGACCCGATCCCGACACCCAATGCCGATACGCCGCGCGGCCCGACGCCGACACCCGGCATTCCCGACCGCATCCAGGAAAAACCGCCGCTGACACCGGCACAGGACCCGGGCGATACGAAGAACCCACAGGATCCGCCGCTTAATCCGGCGCTGTTGCCGATTGGGGATCCGGCTGGGGCGGCGTGAAAGACCTCGCCGGTGCCGGCGGCAAGCCGCGAATGCACTGAGCGTAAGCGACGGGAATTAATGGCGTGCCGTGCGGCCCCCTCATCCGCCCTACGGGCACCTTCTCCCCGAGGGGAGAAGGGGGGATCGAGAGGTTGCGGCATATCCCCTTCGCCCCAGCGGGGAGAAGGTGGCCCGAAGGGTCGGATGAGGGGGCCGCAGGCACACCGCTCACGTAATCACCCAGTACTCAACGATCTCCCGGGCCAAGGATGGCTTGACGCCCTCGCCCGAATGGCCTTTCCTCGAGGAGAAGCATCCCAAGGACCAAACCGATGCGCCTTCGTCTTCTCATCACCGTCATGGCCACCATCGTCGCCGGGCTTTCCGCCTGCCAGACGATGACGCCGGAGGAGCGGCGGGCGGCGGACGAGCAGCGGTGCCTGAGCTATGGCTTCCGGCGCGGCACGGATGGTTTTGCCACCTGCCTGCAGCGCATCGATCTCGACCGTCGCGCCGAATCGCGGGCGCAGAGTGCGGAGATGATGAACCGCATGGCCTGGGATCTGAACGGACCCTACGTTTACCGCGATCGTTGGCGCTATCGTTACTGAGTGCCAGGGCGCCCTGCCCCACACCGAATATCCTACACGGTTGCCCGCAGGTCTTTCGGACCGCGCCGGATCTCTTCCAGATTGCCTGCAATCACCGCCTGCGCTGCCGCCAGTCTGGCGATCGGCACGCGGAAGGGCGAGCACGAGACATAGTCGAGGCCGATCGTTTCGCAGAAGTGGATCGAGGCCGGGTCGCCGCCATGTTCGCCGCAGATACCGAGCTTCATGTCCTTGCGGGTGCGCCTGCCGCGTTCGGCGGCGATGCTGATCAATTCGCCGACACCATCGAAATCGAGCGAGATGAAGGGATCGTGCTCGATGATGCCCTTGCGCTGATAGGTGGGGATGAAGGCCGAGGCGTCGTCACGCGAAATGCCGAAGGTGGTCTGCGTCAGGTCGTTGGTGCCGAAGGAGAAGAATTCGGCGGCTTCGGCAATCACATGGGCGCGAAGGGCCGCACGCGGCAGCTCGATCATCGTGCCAACGAGATAATCGATCTTCATGCCGGCCTCGCGCATCACGTCGCCGGCGACCTCGTCGATGCGCGCCTTGACGTAATCGAGTTCGGTGCGCAGTCCAACGAGCGGCACCATGATCTCCGGCACGACGGCTGCCCCGGTCTCCTTGGCTGCGGCCACCGCCGCCTCGAAGATGGCGCGGGCCTGCATCTCGACGATTTCGGGATAGGAGATCGCCAGCCGGCAGCCACGATGGCCAAGCATCGGGTTGAACTCGTGCAGCGCATCGACGCGCTGGCGAAGCACGGATGCCTCCATGCCCATGGCGAAGGCGACTTCGGCGACCTCGTCATCGGTCTTCGGCAGGAATTCGTGCAGCGGCGGATCGAGCAGGCGGATCGTCACCGGCAGGCCGTGCATGACGGTGAAGAGGCCGGTGAAATCCAGCCGCTGCATCGGCAGCAGCTTGTCGAGCGCCACTCGCCTGCCCTTCTCGTCGACGGCCAGGATCATCTCGCGCATCACATGGATGCGCTCACCCTCGAAGAACATGTGTTCGGTGCGGCAAAGGCCGATGCCTTCGGCGCCGAAGGAGCGGGCGGCGAGCGCATCGGCCGGCGTATCGGCATTGGTGCGCACCGTCATGCGCCGGGCGCGGTCGGCCCAGCCCATGATGCGGCCGAAATCGCCCGACAGTTCCGGCTGGATCATCGGCACCTCGCCCTTCAGCACCTGGCCGGCCGAGCCGTCGATGGTGATGATATCGCCCTTCTTGAGCGTCACGCCGACGCCGAGCAGCCGCTCATTGCGCACATCGATGCGCATGGTGCCGGCGCCGACGACGCAGGGGATGCCCATGCCGCGGGCAACGACCGCCGCATGGCTGGTCATGCCGCCGCGGGTCGTCAGAATGCCTTCGGCGGCATGCATGCCGTGAATATCCTCGGGGCTGGTCTCGACCCTGAGCAGGATGACCTTGCGGCCCTCGGATTCCGCCTCGACAGCCTCTTCCGCCGTGAAGACGATGGCGCCGGTGGCAGCCCCCGGCGAGGCCGGCAGCCCTGTGCCGATCACCTGGCGGGTGACGCGCGGATCGATCGTCGGATGTAGCAGCTGGTCGAGGCTGGAGGGCTCGATGCGCAGCACCGCCTCGTCCTCGGTGATCACCCCCTCGTCGACCATGTCGACGGCGATCTTCATTGCCGCCCGGGTCGAGCGCTTGGCCGAGCGGGTCTGCAGCATCCACAGCTTGCCGCGCTCGATGGTGAATTCGATATCCTGCATGTCGCGGTAATGGATCTCGAGATCGGTGCAGATGCGGCAGAGCTCGCGGAACGCCTCCGGCATCAGCTTTTCCATCGAGGGTTTTTCGGAGCCGGAGGAAATCCGCCCCTCCTCGGTGATGCTTTGCGGCGTGCGGATGCCGGCCACGACATCCTCGCCCTGGGCATTGACCAGGAATTCGCCGTAAAGCGCTCTCTCGCCGGTCGAAGGGTTGCGGGTGAAGGCGACGCCGGTGGCGGAGCTATTACCGAGATTGCCGAAGACCATCGCCTGGATGTTGATCGCCGTGCCCCAAGCTTCCGGAATATTGTGGAGCTGGCGGTAGGTGACGGCGCGCGCGCTCATCCAGCTGGAAAAGACGGCGCCGACAGCACCCCAGAGCTGAACTTCGGGATCCTGCGGGAATTCCTGCTCCAGCTCCTCCTCGATCAGCCGCTTATAGAGGGAGACGATATGCTGCCATTCCGAAGTGCTGAGTTCGGTATCGAATTCATGGCCGAGCTTGGCCTTCTCGTCTTCCAGGATCTCCTCGAAGGCGTCGTTGCCGAGGCCCATGACGACATCGGCATACATCTGGATGAAGCGGCGGTAGCTGTCCCAGGCAAAACGCGCATCGCCGGCATCATGGCCGAGCGCCTGCACCGTCTCGTCGTTAAGGCCGAGATTGAGCACCGTGTCCATCATGCCAGGCATGGAGACGCGGGCGCCGGAGCGCACCGATAAGAGCAGCGGCTGGCTGACAGAGCCGAAATGGCGGCCGGTGATTGCCTCGATCGCCGATATGCCGGAGCGCACCTCGGCCTTCACCGCATTCTCGATGTGGCGGTCGTTCTTGTAATAGGTGTTGCAGGCGTCGCTGACGATCGTCAGCCCCGGCGGCACCGGAAGTCCGAGCGCGCACATTTCCGCGAGATTGGCGCCCTTGCCGCCCAGAATCTCGTGATCGCGCGCCCGGCCCTCAGCCTGCCCGTCGCCGAACCTATAGACCCACTTGGTCATCTTCCCCCCAACACCAAATCAAGATCAGCTTAATCCGTTGGTGTTGAAATGAAAATCGACAAATGCGGCAGAATGTTGCGCTGCACAATAAATCTTCGCCGTAGCCGGCGTCGAAACGATTGAAAGATGCCCGAACATAAAGGAAGGCACAAAAAAAGCTTTGCGGGACTGCAACAATGTCCCGCAAAGCCTTGTTTCCGTCCGGCCAGGAAAACCGGACGGGGGGTCCCTCAACCCAAAAACGGCTCAGCTTTTTCTCAAAACAGAACCGCTCTGACCTCGTCTTACGCAATTCCTGGAAAATAGATCGCTACGTCCCAAGATTTGCTCTCGGTTTCCGGTTCTTGCCCTCGCCCGGAAAACCGCACGCAAATTCGACAATGCGCAACCGTTGATCGCCCGTTTTCGAGCAGAGTAATTAGGTTGCGTTGAAACAACTTCTAATGCAAGTCAGCGAAAAGAGCATCACCCAAATGGGGTACAGACGGCAAGAGAGCCGACCTTTTTTGGTGTTTATTGCTTGACCTTTGATTTTACGCAATTTCTAGGCGCGAAACCGCGCCATGGCTTTGCTGAAATTGCGTCTGCGCTCAGCGTCGACGTGGATGCTCGGGTCAAGCCCACTGCTGTCCGGTTGGCGCTAGTGGCTGCCCCTCACCCTAACCTTGCCGGGGTCAAGCCACTCGTCTCGACCCGTCCTCCGGACCCCGTTCTGACGGGGAGAGGGGACATGCCTGCGAAAGGGCGGAGGGAACAGAGCGCGGCAATGTCCCTTCGCCCCGTTTACGGGGGTCCGAAGGACGGGGCGAGACACGTGGCTCGCCCCAGGCAGAGGTGGCGGCAGCCGGATGAGGGGCTGCTCTCGCCAATCTCCTGCGCCGGGATGTCCAGTGAAAATCAACCCTCCCCGACGCAAAAAACGCGTTCGTCGAAAACCTCAGGCAATCTCGCGCAGGCGCTCGGCCATTTGCAGGTCGACGGAGACGAGCTGGGAGACGCCCTGCTCGGCCATGGTGACGCCGAACAGGCGGTTCATGCGGGCCATGGTGATCGGGTTGTGGGTGATGATGACGAAGCGGGTTTCGGTGGAGGCCGCCATTTCATCCATCAGGTTGCAGTAGCGCTCGACATTGTGGTCGTCGAGCGGCGCGTCCACTTCGTCGAGCACGCAGATCGGCGCCGGATTGGTGAGGAAGACTGCGAAGATCAGCGCCATTGCCGTCAGCGCCTGTTCGCCGCCGGAGAGCAGCGTCATCGTCTGCGGCTTCTTGCCGGGCGGCCGGGCGAGGATTTCGAGGCCGGCTTCCAGCGGATCGTCGGATTCGATCAGCTGCAGCTCGGCGGTGCCGCCGCCGAAAAGATGGGTGAACAGCCGCTGGAACTGGGCGTTGACGATGTCGAAGGCGGCGATCAGACGCTCGCGGCCCTCGCGGTTGAGGCTCTGTATGGCGCCGCGCAGCTTGCGGATCGCATCGATGACGTCGTCGCGCTCCTTGATCAACGCTTCGAGCTTCTCGCTCAGTTCCTTCTGTTCCTCGTCGGCGCGCAGGTTGACGGCGCCCAGCCGCTCGCGCTCGATCCTCAGGCGTTCCAGCTCGCGCTCGACTTCGCGCGGATCGGGAAGCGCCTGCATGGTCGGGCGGCCGGTCAGCTGCATCGCCTCATGCGGCGCGACGTTCAGGACCTCGCGGATGCGGCCTTCGCTTTCCTGCCGCTTCTCGCGGGCCGAAACCAGGCGCTCCTCGGCGCGGCCGCGGCGCTCACGGCATTCGGCAAGTTCCGACAGCGCCGTCGTTGCCTTCTGGTCGGCTTCGCGCTGGATGCGTTCGGCCTCGGCCAGAAGGTCGCTCGCCTGGCGGCGCGCCTCCTCGGCCTTCTGCAATTCGCTGAGCAAAGCGCGGCGCTTGTCGTCGAATTCATCCGGCGCCAGTTCGAGCTCGGCGGCCTCGTCGCGCGCCTCTTCCTCACGTTCGCGCAGTGTCGCGACGTGATCTTCAGCACTTGCCGCCCGCTGGCGCCAGGTGTCGCGCTCCTGGCCGATCGCCATGATGCGGCGCTGGCGGGCCTCGTTTTCCCTCGCCAGGCTTTCATGGCGGGCGCGGTTTTCGGCCAGCGCGCCGCGATCGGTCGCAACTTCCGCCTGCTGGAACCGCAGCCGCTCGTCGATCGCAGTCAGATCGGGCGCGTCCTCCAGCTCGATGCGGGCATTCTCTTCCTGGATGGCGATTTCCTCCAGCTGCGCGCGCAGCTGGCTGGCGGCCTCGCTGACGACATCGCGGCGGCGGATCAGATCGCCGGAAGCACGCTCGGCGGCAACGAGAGCGTCGCGCGCTTCGGCCAAATGACGCGCCGACAGGCGGCTCATGTCGCGCGCCTCGGCAAGACGGCGCTCCTCGGCGCGGATCGCTTCGGCAGCGGCTGCCTGCCGCTCTTCGGCTTCGGCAAGCACGTCGCGGGCAAGGGCCGCTTCGCCTTCAAGCTCGGCCAGGCGGTTCTTCTGGGCAAGGCGCAGTGCCGCCGCACTCGGGGCATCGGCACCGGTGACATGGCCGTCCCAGCGATAGACCGCGCCCTCCTTCGTCACCAACCGCTGGCCGGGCTTCAGCGCCGCCATCAGCCGCTCGGCATCGCCTTCCGCCACCAGGCCGATCTGGCGCAGGCGGCGGGTGAGTGCCGCCGGCGCGCGGACATGGGCAAGCAGCGGCGCAACACCGGATGGAAGCGCCGGATCGGCAGCACCATCGCCATTGTCTGACCAATGGGCCGGCGCCTCGGCATCGAGCGGCGATTCCAGATCATCGCCGAGGGCAGCACCGAGTGCGGTTTCGAAGCCGCGATCGACCTTCAGCTCGTCGGCAACCGGCGGAAATTTGCCGGCCGCAGCACCGGCAGCAAGCATGCGGGAAATGGTGCGGGCCTCGGTCTCCAGTGCATTCAGGCTGGAGCGGGCCTGCTCGACCGGCGCGCGCGACAGCGCCTCGGTCTGGCGAGCGCCGGCCAACGCCTGATCGACCGCCTGGACCGCGGCCTCCGCATCGGCGACGGCGATCTCGCCGGCTTCGACGATGGCGCGTTTTTCGTCGGGATCGGGCAGGCCTGATATCTTCTCGCCGATGGCTGACAGTTCCTGGTTTGCCTCGTCCATCTGCCGTTCAAGGCGCATCCGCCGATCCGTCAGATCGCGGATGGCGCGTTCCAGCTGGTTGCGGCCGGCAGCCGCCTCGGCGCGCTCGGCCGTCAGCTGGGTAAAGATGCGCTCGCTATCGGCCAGTTTTGCCGCAGCGCCCTCGAAGGCCTCGCGGGTTTCCTCGGCATAACGGCCGGAATCGGCGAGGATTTCTGAAATCTCCGCCTCTTCGGCATCGAGCCTCGCCAGAATGACGGCATTGTCGGCCACCAACCGCTGCTCGCGGCTAATATCCTCGCCAAGCTGGGCGAGACGGCGGGTCAGCTCGTCGCGGCGGCGCAGGATGCGCCCGGCATCTTCCTCCAGCTGGCTTCTGGCGATCTGCAGGCGCTGCAGGGCGGCAGCCGCACGCGCCTCGCCCTCGCGCAGTTCCGGCAACTTCAGGCTGGCGATAGCCTGGTTCTTCGCCGCCTCCATCTGCATCTGCGCCTTTTCGGCGACGACGGAGGTCGCCTGGTTCAAGGCGCTGTCGGCCTCGGCCTCGGCTTCCTTGGCCTGCACCCAACGGATATGCAGCAGCATCGCCTCACGGGCGCGGATATCGGCAGACAGCGTCTTGAAGCGGTTTGCCTGGCGGGCCTGACGCTTCAGGCTCTCGATCTGGCTTTCGAGCTGCGAGGTGACGTCGTCGAGACGCTCGAGATTGCCTTCGGCGGCGCGCAGCCGCAGTTCAGCCTCGTGGCGGCGGGAATGCAGGCCTGAAATGCCGGCCGCCTCTTCGAGCAACTGGCGGCGGGCCTGCGGCTTGGCCTGGATCAGCTCGCCGATACGCCCCTGCCCGACCATCGACGGTGACCGCGCGCCGGTGGAGGCATCGGCAAACAGCAGCTGCACGTCCTTGGCGCGGCTTTCCTTGCCGTTGATGCGATAGAGCGAGCCCTGTTCACGCTCGATGCGGCGGGTGACCTGGATCTCGTCGCTGTCGTTGAAGGCGGCAGGCGCGGTGCGTTCGCCATTGTCGAGATAGAGCGCCACTTCCGCGGTATTGCGCGCCGGGCGGTTTCCCGAGCCCGAAAAGATCACGTCGTCCATGCCGGAGGCGCGCATGTTCTTGTAGGAATTTTCGCCCATCACCCAGCGCAGCGCCTCGACGAGGTTCGACTTGCCGCAGCCATTCGGCCCGACGACGCCGGTCAGCCCGCGCTCGATGATGAATTCCGTCGGCTCGACGAAGGATTTGAAGCCGACCAGGCGCAGCTTGTTGAACTTCATGCAGCCGCTCCGCGGCGCCGTTCGGAGCAGGCAGTATCTCCGGGGCGCTCAGAGGACGTGGCACCCCCCTCTGCCCTGCCGGGCATCTCCCCCACAAGGGGGGAGATCGGCAAGTAGTTAGGGCTTCCCCAAACAAGGGAGCGCTTCCGCAGGGCAGTCATGAAAGCCGAGACATTCCCCTCAGCTGATCTCCCCCCTTGTGGGGGAGATGTCCGGCAGGACAGAGGGGGGTATTCCCCACGCAGCCACAAAAAAACGGGCGCGCGGCTTTCGCCGTCGCCCGTTCTATCGAAACGATCCGGTTCAGAGCAGGCTGTCGATGAGCTTCGACAAAGTGTCAACCGGCATGTCTCCAGAGTAGCGCTTGCCATTGATCAGGAAAGTCGGGGTGGCGTTGACGCCGAAATCCTTGGAACCTCTTTCCCGCGTGGCGTTCACTTCATCCAGAAGCTTCTGGTTCGTCAAGCATTTCGTGAAGCTATCCTCAGTAAATCCGGCAAGCTTCGACATCTGCAGCAATGCGGCGCGGCCATCATCGGCGGCGGCCCAGACCTGCTGCTGCTTGAAGAGCATCGAAACCATCGGGAAATACTGTTCCGGCGTGCTCAACTGTTCCGGATTGGAAGAATTGCAGCGGGCGAGCATGAAGGCGGCGGCGGCGCGCGGGTCGAAGGGGAATTCGCGGATGATGAACTGCACCTTGCCGCTGTCGACATATTTCTGCTTGATCGTGTCGAAGACGGTGTTGTGGAAATGGGCGCAATGCGGGCAGGTCATCGACATATATTCGACGATCTTGACCGGGGCATCGGCCTTGCCGAGCGCCATCTCCGGCAGCACGCCGGGCTTCAGCACCTCAGCCATGTCGACATCGCCGTCGGACTCCGGCATTTCGGTCGCCGAGGTAGCTGCCGTCTGCATGGTGTCGACATTGGTGCCATCAGCCATGGTCTTGCCGGAGGACGAAGCATCGGCAGCGTCCTTGCTGTCGTTGCAGGCGACAAGCGCTACGGCAGCGGCGGCGATGGCGATACCGCTGAGCAGGCGGCGTTTCGTCAGTTGCATTTCGGACATCTGCATGGATTCCCCATAGATAATGAGATTGACGGCATGACTGTGCGATATAACGGCTGGCGGCCACTCACAAGGCACGGTTCACCAACTTCCTTCAAAGAATTGTGACCGTGGGAAGACGATAGATCAAAAATTGCGGGATTACATCGGGGCGGCGGCCCACCTCATATCGGCTGCTCGATGAAACTCAGTTGTCCAAGCCATGACGCGCCAACAGCTCGGCCAGCGGCACGGTATCGCTCTCGCCCTGACGAAGCTCTTCCAGGCGTCTTTCGGAAAGATAGACATCCTCGAGGTCGTCGAGATGCGCGAAGATGGCTTGCCGCGCATAGAAGCTCTTGCTGCGGCCGGTACGCCTCGAAAGCTCAATCAGCCGCGCTTCGATATCAGGGGGCAATTGCAAGACCAGCATGATTTTTCTCCCGTCTGCTGTACAAGTATAGCAGACGATTATTCAGAGGGGTATTTGAACACATTCGTTGACTAAGACTTTTCTCTATTGCGTTCTTATTACATCTGTCGCATTGGCTATAAACGTCAAGAGCGTGCTCGCCGCTGAAGACAGCGGTAGTATTGTTTTCAATCAGATGCGTAGATGTCTAAAGCTGCCTGCGGACGCGCCGAGTGCTTATAGCTTCCTGATTGTGGCGCTAATCAAGAATGGATCTGCCGACTTTTTATCCATCAACTTCCGCACTCCACCATCCGAATGGGAAAAAACCGCAGCCCCGTTGATCGCTGATGCGATCACACAGTGCGAGCCTTATAGCTCTGTCTCGATGGAATTCGCTGTTACCCGCGAGCTTGTCGAAGCACGATCAAAAAACTAAGCATGCGGAGATAGGGCGTTTTGCTGATCAGCGTTGATTCCCCCGTTTCCCCATCACCGCGGTCCCCAAGCGCTGAATCGCCTGGCGCAGCTTGTCGTTCTCTATCCCCTCCATCATGCCTTCGAGCTTGCGGGCGGCTTCGCCCTTCAGCGGCGGCGGGGTGCGGGAGCGGCGGATGGCTGGTGAGACCGGCTTCTGTACGATGCGGATCTGGTGGACGGCGGCAAAGCCGAAGAAGCTGTTGATGCGCTGGATGAGTTCGCCCTGGGCATGGGTGAGGAAGAGCGCACGCGCGCCTTCGCAGGCAATGGTCAGCACGCCGGGGCGGAAGCCGCCGGTCTCATCGCCGCCGCGGGCCCAGGCGATCTTTTCCGGCCGGGTGCAATCGGCGAAATCCTCGCCGGCAATTTCACTCCACGAGCCGAGCAGAGCCGTGTTGATGCCGGCGCGCCTGGCAAGCACGGGATCGATCAGCCCGTTCGCCAGCTCGGAAATCTGCTTTGCACCTTTACGTGGATAACTCATCGAAACCCTTCAGCGACGCCCCCAATTCGCATGCCAATTCGCACAGGCGACTTGATCGCGCGGCATTGCTTCGCCAAGTATAGGCACTTCCCCCCATCGCGGCAAATCATGACGATCACCACACTCGACACGCCCTCAGCCAAGCCCCTGCTCGACTGGTACGATCGCCACCACCGCGACCTGCCCTGGCGCGTTTCGCCCCGCATGGCGGCCCGCGGCGTCAAACCCGATCCCTATCGCGTCTGGCTGTCCGAGGTGATGCTGCAGCAGACGACGGTGCAGGCGGTCAAACCCTATTTCGAAAAGTTTCTGCAGCGTTGGCCTCAGGTGACCGATCTGGCCGCGGCGGAGACCGATGCGGTGATGGCCGCCTGGGCGGGGCTTGGCTATTACGCGCGGGCCCGCAACCTGAAGAAATGCGCCGAAGCCGTGGCGACAGAGCATGGCGGCATCTTTCCCGATACCGAAGACGGCCTCAAATCGCTCCCCGGCATCGGCGACTATACGGCAGCCGCCGTCGCCGCAATCGCCTTCAACCGGCAGGCGGCCGTCATGGACGGCAATGTCGAGCGGGTGATCTCCAGGCTCTATGCGATCGCCACGCCGCTACCGGCCGCAAAGCCCGCGATGAGAGAGAAGGTGGCGCTGTTGACGCCTGCCGATCGGCCCGGCGATTTCGCCCAGGCGATGATGGATCTCGGCGCGACGATCTGCACGCCGAAGCGGCCGGCCTGTTCGCTCTGTCCGTTCCGGGGCGCCTGCGAGGCGCTGAAGCTTTCCGATCCGGAACTCTTTCCGGTCAAGGCGGCGAAGAAGGAGAAGCCGGTCAGATATGGCGCGGCCTTCATCGCGGTAACAGGTAATGGCGAGATCCTGTTGCGGCGGCGTATCGACAGCGGCCTGCTCGGCGGCATGACCGAGGTGCCAACGACGGCGTGGACGGCGCGCATCGACGGCGAGACTTCGGCTGATGCCGCGCCCTTCGAAGCGGCATGGCAGGCCTCTGGCACCGTCATCCATGTCTTCACCCATTTCGAGCTCAGGCTTTCGATCTATCGTGCGGCCATCGCTGCCAACGTCGCTATGGATGACGGCGCGAATGACGGATGGTGGGAGCCGGTTACAAATCTTGAAGCCCAGGCCTTACCAACCATCATGAAAAAAGCGATCGCAGCGGCTATTCCTCTCGCGTTTAAAACATCCAAGGGATGACCATGACCACCGACATAAGACATATCGTTTTCGACATCGGCAAAGTCCTAATTCATTACGATCCGCATCTCCCTTTCAGCCGCCTCATCCCCGATGAGGCCGAGCGCCACTGGTTCTTCGCCAATATCTGCACCCATGACTGGAACATCGAGCAGGACCGCGGCCGCACCTGGGCGGAGGCCGAAGCGCTGCTGATAAAACAGCACCCTGCCCGCGAAGAGCATATCCGGGCCTTCCGCAAATATTGGCACGAGATGGTGCCGCACGCCTATAACGACAGCGTAGCGATCATGGAAGGGCTGATTGCCCAGGGGCGCGACGTGACGATGCTGACCAACTTCGCCTCCGACACGTTCCGCGAGGCGCAGCAACGCTTCCCCTTCCTGACCAAACCGCGCGGCGTCACCGTTTCCGGCGATGTCGGTCTGATCAAGCCCGATATCGCCATCTACGAGACGCATACGAAAAGCTTCGGCCTCGATCCGGCAGCGACGATCTTCATCGACGACGCGCCGGTCAATGTCGAGGGCGCCAAGGCCTTCGGTTGGAATGCAGTGCTGTTTTCGGGCGCCGACAAATTGCGCAGCGATCTCGCCGGCTATGGGGTGAAGGTCTGAGACCCATGGCTTTCGACCCGGCAAAGCAAATCGAAGCCTTTCACGCTGCCATCAACGCCCTCGATTATCCGGCGATCGAGAATTATTTCGCCGAGGACGCGACCTATGTCTCGAACGGCGTCGGCAGCCTTGCGGGACGGGCGGAAATCATGGCTGCCTTCCGGCGTTATTTCGACGACTATCCCGATCAGACGGCGGAAAATTCGCTGGTGGAAACATTGACGCCGCTCTCCGGCCGGTCGGTCTGGTCGGTGCGCGCCACCCACAGAAAGACGGGCAAGCCGCTGATCCGCGAGGGTGAGGAGACGATTACCTTCAACGCGGAAGGGCGTGTCACACGGGTCGAGGTCACCGATTATCGCGACTTCTGAAAATGGTATTCTTGAATAGAAGACGCCCGGAGCTCAAACTCCGGGCGTCTTAGCCTTCTTCCGCAACTGGAGGAAACCGGAAGAAGGTATCTCGATCTCGCGAAGGCGTTGCTCACTACGCCTTTGCCAGATCACTGCGGATGACGGACCTGAGATCGTCGATCGGGCGCAGGGACTGCCCGTCTTCGAAATGCCAGAAGGTCCATCCGTTGCATGCATCGAGACCCTGCACCTTGGCGCCGAGACGATGAATGGAGCCGGCCTCGCCGCCGGAAGCTACGGTGCCGTCGGCGCGGACAATCGCGCTATAGCGGCGCCTGGCGTCGGTCAGCACCTGGCCGGGCTTGATCAGGCCGCTTTCAACAAGCACGTTGAAGGCGACGCGGACTTCGGCCTTCTTGCCGGTCATTACGGTCAGTTCCGCCTTGCCGAGCGGCTCGACGGCGGCGATGCGGGCTGCGGCCGCATCGATATAATCCTGCTCGCGCTCGATACCGACGAAGTGACGGCCGAGACGCTTGGCGACGGCGCCCGTCGTTCCCGAGCCGAAGAAGGGATCGAGCACGATATCGCCGGGCTTGGTCGAGGCCATGATGACACGGGCGAGCAGCGCTTCAGGCTTCTGCGTCGGATGCGCCTTCTTGCCGTCCTCCCCCTTCAGCCGTTCGCTGCCGTTGCAGATCGGGAAGAGCCAGTCGGAGCGCATCTGCACGTCGTCATTGGCGGCCTTCAGCGCATCGTAATTGAAGGTATAGCCCTTGGCCTTGGCGCTGGGACTTGCCCAGATCATCGTCTCATGGGCGTTCTGGAAACGGCGGCCCTTGAAATTCGGCATCGGGTTGGTCTTGCGCCAGATGATGTCGTTGAGGATCCAGAAATTCAGATCCTGCAGCGTGGCGCCGACACGGAAGATATTGTGGTAGGAGCCGATCACCCAGATCGAGCCTGTCGGCTTCAGCACGCGGCGGCAAGCCAGCAGCCAGGCGCGGGTGAAGGCATCATAGGCCTCGAAGGAAGCGAACTGATCCCATTCGTCGTCGACCGCATCGACCAGGGACTGATCGGGACGATGCAGCGTTCCGCCGAGCTGGAGATTATACGGCGGATCGGCAAAGATGATATCGACGGAGTGGCTGGGCAAAGCCTCAAGGGCGCTGACGCAATCACCCTTGATGATCGTGTCAACCCAAGAAGCCGGCCAGGAATCCGACCGGGATCCCGGCCGGGAATCCGACTTGACGGAAGCCTTGAGGTCGGCAAGCGGAAAAACTGATGCCATTCTGATACTCACTCATACGCTCTACGCTTAACTGTCCGTTATGGTTACGCAACTTAGTTACCAAAGCCTGAAGCGGTGGCCGATTTCGGGAATTTATTCGGGCGGCCGATGAGTGGCCGGCAGACTTTGCCGCCGCCGGCGATCAGGCGGCGTCGTGAACCCTACGGCTGTCGGCCGGCGCTTCGTCGCGTTCGAACATGCCGTAATCGCGCACCACACTGGCGATCCGCAGGCGATAATCGGCGAAGATGCCGCCGCGCCCGGCCTGCTGGGCTGCCCTATGAGCCTCGAGATTGCGCCACTCCTTGATGGCCGCCTCGTCGCGGAAAAACGAAAGCGACAGCAGCTTGCCGCGGTTCGTCAGGCTCTCGAAACGCTCGATCGAGATGAAGCCGTCGATCTTTTCGAGCTCGGCGCGCAACTCGCCGGCAAGATCCAGATATTTGTGGCGTTCGCCCATATAGGGCACGACTTCGAAGATGACGGCGATCATGACAGCACCAGCTTGGCGTGAGGGGCGGAGACATTTTTGAGGAAGATGCGATCCTCCTTCAGGATGAAGCCTTCGCGTCTGGCAAATTCGTAATTCTCACGGCCGAGCGGGTCGGAAGCCAGCCTGGCGCGATAGGCTTCGTAGGCGGCAAGGCTCTCGATATTGTAGACGCCATAGGCCGTCGTAGCCGACCCCTCGTGCGGGCCGTAATAGCCGATCAGGTCAGCGCCGTTTCGCGGAATTGCCTGGCCCCAGTTGCGGGCATAGTCGGCAAACGCCTCCTTCTTGAAGGGGTCGATTTCGTAACGGATGAAGCAGGTGATCATGGTTTTCTCCTTTGGCTCTTCACCCGTTTTCGCACATTGCCTGACGGCAATGCTTCGGTTACGATCGAACTATGAAGGAAGGTCCTGACATTGCGCAGATCGGTGCCCTGATCGGCGATCCGGCGCGCGCCAACATGCTGGCAGCACTGACCGGCGGCCGGGCGCTGACGGCGACCGAGCTTGCCGGCGTCGGCGGCATCACCGTGCAGACGGCGAGCACCCATCTCGCCAAGCTCGAGGCCGGCGGGCTGCTAACCCAGCGCAAACAGGGGCGTCACCGATATTTCACGCTGGCCGACGAGGCCGTCGCGCGGCTGATCGAAAGCATGATGGGCTTTGCCGCCGGACGCGGCCATCTGCGTCACCAGCCCGGACCGAAGGAGCCGGCGCTGCGCAAGGCGCGCATCTGTTACGATCACCTTGCCGGCGATTACGGCGTGCGCATGCTCGACAGCCTGATCGCCTCCGGCTCGATCGAGGCGGTCGGAGACGGCCTGGCACTGACGGAAAAGGGCGAAAGCGATCTCGAATGCATCGGCATTAATGTCGGCGACCTCAGATCGTCGCGCCGCCCGCTCTGCCGCTCCTGCCTCGACTGGAGCGAAAGACGCGCGCATCTGGCCGGCAGCCTCGGCAAGGCCCTGCTTTCAAGCTTCCTCGACAAAGGCTGGGCGCGGCGCACGGCGGAAAGCCGCTCGATCCTGTTTTCGCCGGAGGGCGACCGGCAGTTTTTGAAGCTCTTCCCGATCGATGCGGAGGTCGGTACGGATCTAATAAACGTTGGAGCGCGATCCCGGCTCTAGCTCTCGAAGCATGCCGCCTGCAGATGAGCAGCATCCTGCCGCTTAACAGCTCGCCAGCCGTACCTTTTCACAAATTGGGGATAACCGAAGCGTGGCGTCAGCCCGGGCAGCTAGCCAGAGGAGGTGCTGCCAGGGATCCAGTCATAGTCGAGTGCATCTTCTATTAGCAGGCGGTGGCAGAATCCGGCTTGTTTGTCGTCGTGCCGGAGGGCGCCGAATTGCCGGGCTGGCCTGCCTGCTGGCGTTGGCAATCATCCGGGTCGCCGCCGGAATTGTTGGCGCCGTTTATCCCTCCTGCGCCTCCGCCGTCTGTCGAATTCGCACCCCAACCGCCCGAGCCCGAATTGCCGGAACCGGTGCCACCGGCTCCAGAATCGGAACCGCTGCCGGAGCTCGAGGAGCCGCTGCCGGTACCGGACCCGCCGCTGCCGCCGCCGGATTGTGCGATGGCGGCAGTTGCCAGGCTAGCTGAAAGCGCTGTAACTGCGAGCAGTCTCAGAAGCATTGGAATCTCCTTTTTGCTTCACCAGGGATGGTGAGCGAACCAGGATTCCTTCAATTTGTTCCGATGAAAATGCGCGGGATCTTGTCGTCTCACAACGCTTTCAAGTGCACCGCTCAATCTTCCCGAGCGCTCAGGCTCCTGCCCTCTTTTCATCTTCCTGCCGCACATGCGCCCGCAGCGCCGCCAGCGTCAGCGCCAGCGCCGCGTGATTGCTCTCGGCTTCACCGAGGATGCTTTCGTCCTCCCTGACCTCGCGCAGCTGCGCACCGTAAAGCGAGTCATCCGCTGTCTGGCGACCGCGGGCAAGGTGCCACACCGCATCCGGCCGGACTTCGCGGCACAGGTCGATGGCGTGATTGACGTCGTGGGTAAACGGCCGCGCCATCAGGAAGCCGTGCTCTGACTTGATACTGCTCGGCATGTAGTCGTGAGGACCGTCGAAATCGTTGGGCTCGGCTGGCCGGAATTGCTTCAACAGAAAGGCACAGGTGATGAAGGCGTCGATCCGGCTGTCGGGCATGTCAGTCTTTTCCAGGGTTTCGATGATGTCCTCGATCGTCATGCAGTCTTCCTCTTCGTCCGTTCTTGGGCATGCCGCTTGCTCTCCTCCCAATAGCGGCGGTGACGTCCTCCTCGATCGCCATCTAGTGCATGAGAATGCCAAAGGTAGTCCTGCGGCTGCGGTTAGTCTGGCATGACGCGGATTTGATGGATGTCACGCCGTCTTCAACGAGGGCGCATCTCTGCCGTCTCGGTAACAGTCTCACCAGCTGCCAGACCATGTTCTCTCGGTGCTCGCAAGCTATCGGCGGCTTACCTCTGGCAGCCTTTCTTCCTCATCTTCCTTTCGATTTTGGCTCTCTTGTCGGTGCCATCCCCAGCATGCTTTCCGCCGGTCAGGCCATTATCCTTCATCGCCTGCAGCTGCGCACAGCTTCGGTGCTTGCCCTTGGCGATGACGTCGGTGGATGTGAAGGCAAACAGCAGCACTACGGCTGCCGCCGGTCGGACGAAAGCTGAAAGCCTCATGGTCCCTCTCCCATTGTAAATGGATAGTACGCCGGGGCCCTTGAAGCCGCAATGAGCGCGGTTCGCGCCGATCGTGGCGGACGCCGAGATTGAGGTCTTCCGACCCCGTCGGCCGGCTCATGAAACCCTCCCAGAACGCTCGGACGTCAACCATGACGGCGAGGTCGGACCAAGGTCCGAGGGATATCCGACTGAGTGCCTAAGGCAGGAACAGTGGGTCGAAACCGAAGTTTGTCAGGCAGCTTTCCATCCATTCCGGATGCGACGGCATGTAGAAACAAACGGAGGAATACACCATGATGAAGGCAACACATCTGGCCTTGGCGGCCGCCCTTTTGGCCGGCACTGCTGTTTCCGGCTTCGCTCAATCGTCTAGCACCGTCGGCACAGGCGGTTCGTCGGCCGGCGGCGGAACTGCGAGCAGCACGATCGGTACTGGTGGCAGCTCTGCCGGGGGCGACTGCCCGGCTGGTTCGACCAACTGCAAATCCGGCACGTCCTCGACGGTCGGCACCGGCGGCTCATCGGCCGGTGGCGGCACTTCGAGCAGCACGGTCGGCACCGGCGGCTCTGCTGCGGGCTCGGGCTCCGGCTCGGGGTCTGCTTCGACGCTTGGCACCGGCGGTTCGTCGGCCGGCGGCGGCACCTCCAGCAGCTCGGTCGGCACCGGCGGCTCCGCTGCAGGTTCGGGCGACGCGAACTCGGCCTCGAGCGTCGGGACTGGTGCTTCGTCGGCGGACGGAGACAAGACCGGCAGCACAGTCGGCACCGGCGGCAGCGCCGCAGGAAGCTCTGACAACAAGGGCAAGAAGGGCTGTGCACCCGGACAGGTCAAGAAGGACGCCGCCGGCACAGAAGGCTGCTGACGATGTCGGCCGGCGCCTCCATGGCGTCGGCCAATCCCTTGGAGATAGACCAATGACCAACTTTTCCACAATCGCACTGGGCGCTTCACTCGCCCTAGTCGCCGGACAGGCAATGTCCGAGGAGATCAAGCTCGACGACGGAACGACATGCACCGTCGTCGAGTCGCGGTCGTCGCAGGGAGACATGTCCACCACCGTGACGGCCGGCAACGGACAGGTTTCGTCATCGACCACGACCGGCGGATCGGCCGGCTCCTCGTCGTCATCCTCCTCCGCCGGCTCCTCGGCCGGATCGGGAAGCGTCGACAGTTTTTCGACGGCAAGCATCACCCGGCCTGACGGCACCGTCATCACCAAACGGTCCGACGGAACCTGCTCGGTCACGAAACCCAAGAAGTAGGAGATGGCAATGAAACCTATCAACCTTATCGCGGCCGCCTCGATCGCGCTGCTCGCCTCGAGCTCGGGCGTCCTTGCAGAGGAGTGCAATGCGGCCGGAACGGTCGGAACTGGCGGAAGCGCTTCAGCAGGAGGCACCTCCGCAAGCTCGGTCGGAACGGCCGGCACCTGCCGGACCGATGACGGCACGACCTCTTCGATCGGATCGGGGGGAAGTGCAGCCACCACCGATGGAAAGGCGCAAAGCAAGACCCACGTCAACGACAGTGGCGACAAGCTGAAGGCGCAGACGAAGGCTCAGGCAGTCGACAAGGGGACGTTCAGCAAGTCTCGCACAAAAACCAGCACCGACGGCAGCACGCTGGATAGCACGACCCGCACGATGTCGCATGTCCCGGGCGAGAAGCCGGTCAAGAACACCACCAATCAGAAGATCATTCTGCCGGAACAATAGTTGGATGGGGCTCGCCCTTGGCACAAGGAAGAGCCCCACTCTTATCGCATCTTCCGGCGCTCGAGGTACCCGCGCCGGTCATCCGCTCGACGCACACAGCGGCTCAACCTTTCATCGAAATTGAAATATCCGCTGCAACCTGTTGTTTTCGCGCCGCTAACCGACATGGTGCTAAGAAAATAATTAAGCATGTTCGGCTACTCTCACTTTCTGAATTAACGAGAGAGTCCCGTCATGGCATCGATCCAGCATAAGATCATCATTGCGAGCGTCGCGATTTTCGCCCTGGCGGGTGGCGCCACGGGTGTCGGCATCTGGTCCGCGTCGATCCTCTCCGAAAACAACGCCGAGGTTGCCCGAACGGCACAAATTCTGCGCAACCACATGCAGGCCGACATGATGCATGACGCGCTGCGCTCGGATGCGCTTGCATCATTGCTGGCGTCCAACCCGGCAGCAGGCATCGATGTCGACACGGTGAAGGCCGATCTGGCGGAGCATGAGGCGTCGTTTCGCGAGATGCTTGATGCCAACAAGGCTCTTGCCGCCGACGACAAGACGAAAACGATCCTTGCCAGCGTCGAACCTCCCCTGCTTGCCTATATCGCAAGCGCCACTCAGATCGTCGAACTTGCCGGCAGGGACCCTACGGCAGCTATGAAGGCATTGCCTGACTTCATGACGCAGTTCTCGACGCTGGAAACGGCGATGGAACAGGCCGGCGATCAGATCACCGCTGCATCCGAGGAAATTTCCAATCGCAGCTCTGAGATAAATGCGTCGGTCGATATTGTCCTGGAAGCCCTTTTGGCTTCGGCCGCGCTCTTCGCCTTTGGTCTCTATTTCCTCACCCGCAAGACGGTCACCAAGCCGATCCTTTCGCTTTCCGGCGATATGCAAAGGCTCGCCGGCGGCGACACGGCGATTGCCTGCACCGGGATCGGCCGCACCGATGAAATCGGGGCGATGGCGTCGGCCGTCGAAGTTTTCCGCCAGGCGGCGATTGCCAACAAGCAACTCGAAAAAGATGCCGAGGCCGCCCGGTTGCAGGGCGAAACGGAACGGGTCACCGCGCGAAAGCAGGCCGACGAAGATGCAGCCGAACGGCTGCGGGCGGCGACATCCGGCCTCGCCGCAGGCCTGAAGAGGCTTGCATCCGGCGATCTCGCCTTCCAGATCGACGAGCCCTTCGCCCCGGACTTTGAAAACCTCCGGCATGATTTCAACATGTCGATCCGGCAGCTCGATCAGACGCTCAGCGCGATCGCGGCCGCCATTGCCGCGATCGACGAAGGCACGCGGGAAATCGCGTCCGGCGCCGGCGACCTGTCGAAACGAACCGAACAGCAGGCGGCCTCTCTCGAAGAAACCGCCGCAGCGCTCGATCAGATCACCGCCAATGTCTCGAATTCGAGCAAGCGGACCGACGAGGCGCGCACTGAAGCGACCGATGCAAACCGCAATGCCGCCAAGTCTTCCGAGGTCGTTTCGCATGCCGAAGAAGCCATGCGCCGCATCGAGGCCTCGTCGCAGCAGATCTCCAGCATTATCGGCGTGATCGACGAGATCGCCTTCCAGACCAATCTGCTGGCGCTGAACGCCGGCGTCGAAGCCGCACGCGCCGGAGACGCGGGCAAGGGCTTTGCGGTGGTCGCCCAGGAAGTCCGAGAGCTCGCCCAGAGATCGGCTCAGGCGGCAAAGGAAATCAAAGGTCACATCCAGAAATCCTCGGTGGAAGTGGAAAGCGGCGTCAAACTGGTTCTCGACACCAGCCAGGTTCTGAAGGCGATCAGCGAACAGATTGCCCGCATCAATCAGCACATGGATGCAATCGCCGTATCGGCAAGAGAGCAGTCGACCGGCCTTGCCGAAGTCAATACTGCGGTCAATTCCATGGACCAGGTGACCCAGCAGAACGCGGCAATGGTGGAACAATCGACAGCGGCATCCGGTCAGCTTGCCGAGGAAGCTGCCAAGCTGCGCGAACTCGTTTCCCGGTTCAGGCTCAGGGCAACAGCTTCGCAATCTGCAACTGGACGCCGGGGTGGGCAGCTGGCGGCCTGACGGCTTCTATCTGCTCGCCATTGTTCCCAAGTCAACCCGACACGACCGATCCGGCAGCGACGCCGGAGCCGGTCGCTTGCCGCATCGCAGCCATGCTTGAGATCAGGTTGAGCTTTGGCCGGGCATCGTGTAAAGCCGCAGCATTCCCGGACAAGACCCAGACTTCCAGCCCAAACTTTCAGCAAGGCGTGAACATATGGATGGCTTCGACCTCATCATCTTCGACTGCGACGGCGTTCTCGTCGATTCGGAAATCATCGCGGCCGAAGTCGAATCCGCGCTTCTGACAGAGGCCGGATATCCGATCAGCGCCGAGGAAATGGGCGAGCGTTTCGCCGGCATGACGTGGCGCAACATCCTGCTGCAGATCGAGCGCGAGGCAAGCATCCCGTTTTCGGCCTCCCTGCTCGACAAGTCGGAGCATCTGCTCGACCTCAGATTAGCGCAGGACGTCCAAGCCATTCCGGGCGTCGAATTCGCGGTCTCCAGGCTGCCGATCAAGCGCTGCATCTGCTCGAATTCGAGCACCAAGCGGCTCGACATGATGCTGACCAAGGTGGGCCTCAAGCCGCTGTTTGCGCCGAATATTTTCTCTGCCAAGGATCTTGGCCCCGACCGCGTCAAGCCGAAGCCCGACATCTTCCTGCACGGCGCAAGCCAGATGGGCGTTTCGCCTGACAAGGTTGTTGTGGTCGAGGATTCCGTCCACGGCGTACACGCGGCCCGCGCCGCCGGCATGCGCGTCATCGGCTTCACCGGCGCCTCGCACAGCTATCCCGCCCATGCCGACAAATTGACGGATGCCGGCGCCGAAACGGCAATCTCCCGCATGAACGACCTGCCGGGCGTCGTCGCCGCACTGGCGGCCTGGGACAACGTTCTCTGAGGCGTTTTAGGTTTCTGAGGCCGCGATCGGTGACTATGACGACGATTTTGATCGAGACAGCGGCAGCTTCAAGCCCCGCCGACATCGGTGTTCTAGAACCTGAATAAACGAAGCTGAGAAGTGGGTTTCGCACCTCTGCGCCAATCGGCGCGGAATTGAGGACGGCAATGAAGCTGTCGTTCGATCTTACCTTGCTAGGCGCTTAAATCATCCCTATGTTGGAGATCAATTAGCAAGGAAATGCTTATGCCTGCTACCCATGCTCTCACTTTGACTGAGGCCGGTTACGTCCTGAACCGGTCCGCGACCGCTCTCAACAAGGCTGTCGATACAGGTGTTATCCGCGCGCGCCAGCGCAAGGTCGGTAGCGCTGTTCAGCGGCTTTTAGGCCCTGCAGAAATGCGGTTTTTGCTCGTCGCCGACGGCCTCGATAAGGACCTAACTCCTGCCGGCCGTCGCAGACTATACGATGCGATCCGTCAACTCTCTTTCGACGCTCATCGCGTCAGTCTCGGGGAAATCGTGCTCGACCTGGGGAAGATAGATGCAGATCTCGAAACTCGGCTTCAGCGCCTGGAAGCTCTGCGAGGGTGGGTAGACTTAGAGCGTGGCGAACCGCTGATAAAGGCTACCCGCGTTCCGGTCCATATGGTGGCAGCACTTGCCCGCGGACAGACAGTCGCGGAGATCGTCGAGGATTTTCCTTCCCTCAGCCGCGAGCAGGTCGAGGCCGCCATCGAATACGCGAAAGCATATCCGAAGCGGGGGCGACCCTATCCATCCCGCAGTCTCAAGCGATCGCTCGCCGATCTCGCCGAACTTGGGGCCTTCGATGAAGTCGACGAAGCAGCGGATGTTGCAGGCCCGCGAATAATTCCGTGACCGGCTATTTGCTGGACGAGAACGTCTTGCGTGAGTTCAGCCCGCGAGGCAACGCCAACGTCCGCAAGTGGATCGCCGGCGTCGATGACGCGGAACTGCGCCTCAGCGTAGCGACGCTATTCGAGAAGCGCCGAGGTGCTGAAATGCTCAAGCGGCGCGACCCGGAACGGGCCGCTGCTATCATTCGAGGAATTGCCAACCTGGAGAAAGCGTTTGCAGATCGGATTCTGCCGGTGGACGCCACGGTTGTGGAAGAATGGACGCGCCTGCTCGGAGCCAAGAACAAGGATCGCTGGGACTTGGCGCTTGCGGCGACTGCGCGCGTTCACCGCCTCGTGCTTGTCACGCGCAACATCAAAGATTTCGAGGGCCGCGGTACGCGGCTGCTCAATCCGTTCACCGATCCCCCGGAGCGGATCGAGCCCTAGAACAGGATTTCGTCCGAAAACCGCTTCCCACTTTTCCTGAAAATAGCTCTAGCTGCTCTTCTTCGTCTTCGCCGGCTGGGTGTCGAAGCCGATATTGATGCGCACCAGGGCGCCGGAGCCGACCGGCATCGTGATGCCGTCCTTGCGGAAGATCACCTGCGTACCCGGCGCGCCCGGCGGGATTTCGGTCGGGAATTTGGTGACTTCGGAATAGAGCACGGTCTCGCCATCGACGACGGAGATGCGGATCGGCAGCGTCAGCGGGCCTGGCGTGCCGGCCGGGCCGGTGATGAGGCGCAGCTGGGCGACGATGGTCATCGTCAGGTTCGTGTCGTTCAGTGTGCACTGGCGGGTGTAGTCGCCGAAGGAGGCCTGGTAGACGATCTGCTGCGGATCATCCTTCTTGCCCTTGGCATAAGTGCGGAAGATCGCGTCCTGGTCACGCATGAAGATCTGGGGGCAGGCGCCCTGGACGACTGGAGCGACCGTGCCCTGCGCCGTCGTGGCGGTGCCGATGGAAGGATTGTTCGAGGAGGGGTTGGCGGGCGCCAGCGGCATGATCTGGGCGGTGCCGTTCGGCTGGGCGGCCGGCGCAGCCGGCTTGCTGTCGCCACCTATGCCGAGCGAGTTGCAACCAGCGAGCAGGGCAAGAAAAGATGCGGAGACGATGAGACGCGAGACCTTGCCGAGCACCATATTCCATCCCTTGTATAAGCGCTTCTTGGAGGCCCCATGTCTTTTCCGTGGGGCCTTTCACGACGGTTTGCGATGGTCTATATCAGCGGCGCAAACAAAAATCGATTGGGTAAGCGCCGTTTTGATGCACTTTTCGACGCCGGATGCGGGCAACTTCAAAAGCATACGAGCAAAGCCCTGCCCGCAGAGCGGCCCTTGTCCGATTTCCGGCCCGATTTCCAGCCAAGACTTCCGGCAGAGCGGGCGATCGACGCGCCCGGCCGGATTTCCTCCAGCGATAGATCAAGGATGATGAACGTGGACTATATCTCGACCCGCGGCGAAGCCCCTTCCCTCGGCTTTTGCGACGCCCTTTTGACCGGGCTGGCGCGCGACGGCGGGCTCTATGTTCCGCGCAAATGGCCGAGCTTTTCCAAGAAGGAAATCCGCGCGCTCCGCGGCAAGACATATCAGGAAATCGCCTTCACCATCCTGTCGCCCTTCACCAATGGCGAGATCCCCGACGACACGTTCCGGGCGATGATCGACGAGGCCTACGGCACCTTCCGCCATCCGGCGATTGCGCCGCTCGTCCAGACCGGGCCGAACAGCTTCGTCATGGAACTCTTCCACGGCACGACGCTCGCCTTCAAGGACGTGGCGATGCAGCTGCTCGCCCGGCTGATGGACTATGCGCTGGAAAAGCGAGGCGAGCGGGCGACGATCGTCGGCGCCACTTCGGGCGACACCGGCGGGGCAGCGATCGACGCCTTCGCCGGGCGCGAGCGCACCGACATCTTCATCCTTTTCCCGCATGGCAAGGTCTCGCCGGTGCAGCAGCGGCAGATGACGACCTCGTCGTCACCAAACGTGCATGCGCTTGCCGTCGAGGGCAATTTCGACGACTGCCAGAACCTCGTGAAAGCGATGTTCAACGACGTGGCCTTCCGCGACAAGGTCCGACTTTCCGGCGTCAACTCGATCAACTGGGCGCGCATCATGGCCCAGATCGTCTATTATTTCACGGCGGCGGTGGCGCTCGGCGGACCGGACCGGAAGATCTCGTTCACGGTGCCGACCGGCAATTTCGGCGATATCTTCGCCGGCTACTGCGCCAAGCGCATGGGCCTGCCGATCGACCGGCTGGTGATCGCCACCAACGAGAACGACATCCTGGCGCGGGCGCTGAAAACCGGCCGCTACGACATGAAGGCGGTCAAGGCGACGAGCTCGCCGTCGATGGATATCCAGATCTCGTCGAACTTCGAACGGCTGCTGTTCGAAGCCTATGACCGCGACGCCTCGAAGGTGCGGGCGGCGATGGAAAGCCTCAAGCAATCCAACGGCTTCGAGATCGGCGCGCAAGCGCTGAAGGCGATCCGCCGCGACTTCCGCTCCGGGCGCGCCAGCGAGAAGCAGGTGACTGAGACGATCCGCAAGACCCATGCCGAGACCGGTTATCTGCTGGATCCGCATTCGGCGATCGGCGTCTTCGTCGCCGCCAAGAAAGAAAAGCCGAATACGCCGATGGTGACGCTTTCGACCGCGCATCCGGCGAAATTCCCCGCCGCCGTAAAATCCGCCTGCGGTATTGACCCGGCGCTTCCGACGTGGCTTGCTGATCTGATGCAAAGGGAGGAGCGTTTCCAGATCATCAAACCGGAGCTGAAAGCCGTTGAAAACTTTATCGGCAAGCATGCCCGCGGCGAGACGACAGCAGGCGCAGAAAGATAGCCAATGACAGTTGAGTGCACCCGGCTGAAATCCGGGCTGACAGTAGTCACAGAGACCATGCCGCATCTTGAAAGCGTTGCGCTCGGGGTCTGGATCAAATCGGGATCGCGTAACGAGACGGACAACGAGCACGGCATCGCTCACCTGCTCGAACACATGGCCTTCAAGGGCACGGCGCGCCGCACAGCCCGCCAGATCGCCGAAGAAATCGAGGATGTCGGCGGTGAAGTCAATGCCGCCACCTCGACCGAGACGACCTCCTATTACGCCCGCGTGCTCAAGGACTACGTGCCGCTCGCCGTCGATATCCTCGCCGACATCCTGACGGAATCGGCCTTCGAGGAAGAGGAGCTGGAGCGCGAAAAGCAGGTGATCCTGCAGGAGATCAACGCCGCCAACGACACGCCCGACGATGTGGTGTTCGACCGGTTCTCCGAGGTTGCCTATCGCGACCAGACGCTCGGCCGGGCAATCCTCGGCACGCCGGAGACCGTCGTCTCCTTCACGCCGCAGCAGATCCGCGGCTATCTCGGCCGCAACTACACGACCGACCGCATGTTCGTGGTCGCAACCGGCGCCGTCGAGCATGAAGCGTTCCTGCGTTTGGTCGAGGACCGTTTCGCCAGCCTGCCGACCGTACCTTCCGCCCCGCCCGTCATGGATGCGGCGCGTTACATCGGCGGCAGCGTGCGTGAACCGCGCGACCTGATGGATGCGCAGATCCTGCTCGGCTTCGAAGGCAAGCCTTACCACGCACGCGATTTCTATTGCTCGCAGATCCTCGCCAATATCCTCGGCGGCGGCATGTCGTCCAGGCTGTTCCAGGAGGTGCGCGAATTCCGCGGCCTCTGTTATTCCGTCTATGCCTTCCACTGGGGCTTTTCCGACACCGGCATCTTCGGCATTCATGCCGCAACCGGCGGCGAAAACCTGCCGGAGCTTGTGCCCGTCATCATCGACGAACTGCACAAGTCAGCCGATGCGATCCACCAGAACGAGATCGAGCGCGCCCGCGCCCAGATCCGCGCCCAGCTGTTGATGGGTGCGGAAAGCCCGGCTGCCCGCGCCGGCCAGATCGCCAGGCAGATGATGCTCTACGGCCGGCCGATCTCCAATCCGGAGATGATGGAACGGCTGGAAGGCATCACCATCGAGCGGCTGACCGACCTTGCCGGACGCCTGTTCTATGACACGGTGCCGACGCTGTCGGCGATCGGACCGTTGGAACAGCTCGCGCCGATGGAAGACATCACTGCCTCGCTTTCGGTCCCGGCGTCGAAGACGCTGCAGGCAAGCCGCTGAGCCGACGTCGTCCTGCCGGGAGTGATCGATGCCAAAATCGGTTTTTCGGTTCCTGCAGCGGCAGCCGGAAGCGGTGCAGCTGGAGAATGACAGATATCTCCTGCGCCTGCCGCGCTACCAGGATTTCAACCAGTGGCACCGGCTGCGCGCCGACAGCCGCAAATTCCTGGAACCCTGGGAGCCGACCTGGCGGCGCGACGAGCTGACGGAGGGGGCCTACCGCGCCCGTGTCGTCCGCGGCAAGCAGGAATATGCCTCGGGCCAGGCGGTGCCGCTGTTCATTTTCCTGAAAGACGACATGACGCTCGTCGGCGGCGTCACCATCGGTTACATCAGACGGGGTGCGGCACAAAGCTGCATGATCGGCTACTGGATGGGCGAACGCCATGCCGGCCAGGGGCATATGTTCGCCGCCCTTCAATTGGTTATTCCTTACATCTTCGCCGGGCTTGAGTTGCACCGTATCGAAGCAGCCTGTATTCCAGATAACGCGCGCAGCATCCGTCTGCTTGAAAAAGCCGGGTTTCAACAGGAAGGCTATCTGCGCGGATATCTGAAGATCAACGGTCAGTGGCACGACCATGTGATGTTTTCACGTCTCGCCACCGATACGGATAAAGGCAGGAAAACCGACAGCCGATGACAAGAGACCGCATGCTGCCCAAGTCACCGTCCGGACGAGCAATCGCGGTGATCGCAGCCCTTTTCCTGGCAGCCTTCGCCTTCATGGCGGGCGTTGCCCAGGCGGCCGAACCGGTAAAAATTTCCCGTGACGATACCGCGCTCGATCTGACCGCAACGACCGAGATCTACGCCAATCAGGGCGAGGCCTTCCAGGTTTCGACGGCGGCAGGCGCCGACGGCATCCGCCGCCGCATCGAGGTCAGGGCAAGCTCGGAGAACCATCAGGGCGACTGGGCGGTGTTTGCGCTCGCCAACGTCTCGGAAGAGCAGCTCGAGCGCGTCATCGTCGCGCCGCATTTCCGTCTGGTCAATTCCAAGCTGTTCTGGCCGGATCTCGGCTCGCAGCGCATCAGCGCGATTACGCCGAGCGAAGGCTTCGCGCTCGACCGGCAGCCGAGCGACGAAGCCGACGTCTTCCGCATCACGCTGAACCCCGGCGCCGTCATCACCTTCGTCGCCGAACTGTCGACGCCGGAGCTGCCGCAGATCTATCTCTGGGAACCGAACGCCTACAAGGACACGATCAACGCCTTCACGCTCTATCGCGGCATCGTGCTTGGCATTGCCGGCCTGCTCGCCGTGTTCCTGACCATCCTCTTCGTCGTCAAGGGCACCTCGATGCTGCCGGCGACGGCAGCACTCGCCTGGGCGGTGCTCGGCTATATCTGCGTCGATTTCGGTTTTCTCGGCAAGCTGATCAGCGTCGCCTCGGCCGACCAGCGAATATGGCGCGCCTGCGCCGAGGTGGCGCTGGCGTCGAGTTTCGTCATCTTCCTCTTCACCTATCTCAACCTCAACCGCTGGCATGCACATCTCGGCTACGCGACGCTTGCCTGGGTGCTCGGCCTTGCCCTGCTCTTTGGCGTGGCGATCTACGACCCCTCGATCGCCGCCGGCATCGCCCGGCTTTCCTTCGCGTTGACGGCCGCGACGGGGCTGCTCTTGATCATCTATCTCGGCTTCAACCGCTACGACCGCGCCATTCTGCTGGTGCCTGCCTGGGCGCTGACACTCGTCTGGCTGTTCGGCGCGTGGCTGACCGTTACAGGCCGGCTCGACAATGACATCATCCAGCCGGCACTCGGCGGTGGCCTGGTGCTTATCGTGCTGTTGATCGGCTTCACCGTCATGCAGCATGCGTTCGCCGGCGGCGCCTATCAGCAGGGGCTGTTTTCCGATCTCGAGCGGCAATCGCTGGCGCTGACCGGCTCCGGCGACATGGTCTGGGATTGGGACGTGGCGCGCGACCGCGTCGTCACCATTCCCGACGTCTCGATCAAGCTCGGCCTGTCGCCGGGCGCCATGCATGGCGCGGCGCGCAACTGGCTGCCGCGGCTGCATCCCGACGACCGCGACCGCTTCCGCGCCACGCTCGACGTGCTGCTCGAACACCGGCGCGGGCGGCTGAACCACGAGTTCCGCATCCGCGCCGAGGACGGGCATTTCCACTGGCTGCTGATCCGCGCCCGGCCGGTGCTCGGCTCCAATGGCGAGATCATCCGCTGCGTCGGCACGATCGTCGACGTGACCGAACAGAAGAATTCCGTCGAGCGGCTGCTGCACGATGCACTGCACGACAATCTGACCGGCCTGCCGAACCGGCAGGTCTTCCTCGACCGGCTGCAGTCGGTGCTGGCGCTGGCGCCGGGCGGCGACACGCTGCGGCCGACGGTGATGGTGATCGACATCGATCGCTACAAGCTGGTCAATGATTCGCTCGGCGTTGCCGCCGGCGACAACATCCTCATCGCGCTGACGCGGCGGCTGCGCCGGCTGTTGAAACCGCAGGACACGCTGGCGCGGCTTGCCGGCGACCAGTTCGGCCTCATCCTGGTTTCCGAGCACAATCCGGCCAAGGTCGCCGATTTCGCCGATGCAATCAGCAAGGCGATCATGGTGCCCATCAACTTCGCCAATCGCGAAATCATCCTGACGGCCTCGGTCGGGCTTGCCTCCTGGGTCGACCGGCAGGAGAGCGCCACCGGCCTGCTCAGCGATGCGGAGCTTGCGATGTATCGGGCAAAACGGGCCGGCGGCAACCGCGTCGAGCCGTTCCAGCCGGCCTTCCGCGAGTTCGGCACCGACCGGCTGCAGCTGGAAACGGATCTCCGCCGCGCCATCGAGCGCAAGGAATTGTCGATGGTCTATCAGCCGATCGCAAGACTGGAGGATGTCGAGGTCGCCGGCTTCGAGGCGCTGATGCGCTGGGAACATCCCAAACGCGGCAACATCCCGCCATCCGAATTCATCCCGATCGCCGAGGCCTCCGATCTTATCGGCCCGCTCGGCATGTTCGCGCTGGAACAGGCGACCAACGATCTGATGAGCTGGCAGCACCAGACCGGCGAGTTGCCGATCTTCGTCTCGATCAACCTGTCGAGTGTGCAGCTCCTCAACAACGAGCTCTATGACGACGTGCGTTCGGTTCTCGCCAAGACCCATTGCCAGCCCTCTCGCCTCAAGCTCGAACTGACGGAATCCATGGTGATGGAAAATCCGGAACAGGCCCGCCTCGTGCTGCAGAAGCTGAAGGAAGCCGGCATCGGCCTGGCGCTCGACGATTTCGGCACCGGATATTCGTCGCTCGCCTATCTCACCCGCTTCCCCTTCGACACGATCAAGCTCGACAAGGCCTTGGTGCGCGACAGCAGCGACAAGAAGGCGACCGTGCTCCGGTCGGTGATCGCGATGGCGCGCGAACTCGACATGAAGGTGGTGGCGGAGGGGATCGAATCCAACGAGGATGCGATCGAACTCGCCAAGATGGGCTGCAACTACGGCCAGAGCTACCTTTTCGGCCCGCCGATCCCTTCGGAATCGGTGCTGCGGCTGCTGCGGGACCGGTTTCCGCTGACCAAACGGGCGTGATCGGGCGGTAGCAACCAAAGGCCGCCTTCGGTGCTCTTTTCGATATTGAACGGCTTCAATTTAAAGTTGGTCTGTCATCAAGCGCGTTTTGCTGTACCCGACCTGCTCCGGTCGGGTACACCGTTTCGACGGAACCTTAGACCTGCCGCAAGCCGCCGTCGACGCACAGTTCGGCACCGGCGATGTAGCTCGCGTCATCGCTCAACAAGAACAAGGCGGCCGCAGCCACTTCTGAAGGCCTCGCCATTCGTCCCATCGGGATCGGAGCGACAAGTGCCGCGCGAGTGTCTTCCGGAACCGCAGCCATCATTTCCGTATCGGTTGGACCGGGCGCAACAACGTTGACGCGTACACCTTTGGGCGCGAGCTCTGCCGTCCAGGTTCGAGCATAGGAACGGACCGCCGCTTTGGTGGCGGCATAGGTTCCGTACGAAGAGTAGCCCGCGCTATCGGCGATGGATCCGACAAGGACGACCGCCCCACCTCCTGTCATCACCGGGAGAGCCGCCTGCAGGCCGAAAACCATCCCGCGGACGTTGACGCCGAAGTGGCGGTCGAAGTGGTCTGGCGTTATTTCGGCGATCTGCGCTGGCTCGGAGAGGCCTGCATTCAATACGAGCGCGTCAATACGCCCGCATGCTTTTCGCACTTTTTCGACAGCCTCCACCATATCTTCGGGGACACCGGCATCGGCGGCAATGCCGACCGCGTTATTGCCGATACCCTTGGCCGCCTTCTCGGCATCTTCACTTCTACGACTGGTGATGAAGACCTTCGCCCCTTCGGCAGAAAGCCGCTCTGCAATTGCCAAGCCGATGCCCTTGGCGCCGCCGACGACCAGGGCAATCTTGTTACTCATTCGAGCCATCGTAAATCCTTTCAATTGATGATGGTCTCGCCATGATATACGTCGTATATCTGGCATCAATTACGCACCTGAAGTAGCTTAGATATGGACGAGTATACTGACCTGGAGGCACTTTCTCATCGCGCGCTTGGCGACATGGCGCAGGTTCGCCCGGTGCTCGACAAGATCGCTGACAAATGGACGATCCTGATACTGACAGTGATCTGTCCCAAACCCTCGCGCTTCAACGAAATCAAGCGGCGTCTCGATGGGATCACGCACAAGGCTCTGGCCGACGCTTTGAAGAGGCTTGAGCGGAACGGCCTTGTGACGAGAACCGTGCTCCCAACGCAGCCGATTGGCGTGGAATATGCAATTACTCCACTAGGCCATTCACTGCGGGAGCCGTTTGAAGCACTGTGTTCATGGGCAGCGGCCAACGGCAACAAGGTCGAGGCGGCCACGCTACGCTATGACAACACCGAAAATCGTCGCTGAAAATGTCGCTAAAAACACCACTCGTTGGCAAGACCACTCTCCGCCGTGATCGTCGAGGATAGTTTTCCGGGTCTTCCGAGCTACCTGAAACCGATTCCGATAGAGTGTCAGCGGCGCCGCCTACGCGCAATTTCATTTCAGCGAAAACGTACGAGAAGCGGATTTTTGCGACGGCCAATGACCGGTTTGCGCCTCTTGTCGGCCACAGAGGGGATCTTTGCCTTCGCCCGGAAGCCGACATTGCGGTGACCACCTAGTACCACGCCACAGAGATTATGACTCTTTGACGGGGTAAGCTTTACGGAGCTTTTTGCGGGCATTTTCGGTTGTGAACATCCATTGGATCTTTGCGCCGTGGGCGTTGCGTTGCTGCTCCCAGGCTGCGACTTCGGCGATTATGGTGTCTTTGTTGTCGATACGACGGTCGAGGCATTGGCTACGCAGGACACCGATCTCGATCTCGACCATGTTGAGCCAACTGGCGTGCTTGGGCGTGTGGTGGAACTCCAGTCGCTTCAGCACCCTTCGAGCTTGCGGGGCGGGAAATGCGTCGTAAAGCGCCCCGGCGGAATGAGTGGAGAGGTTGTCCATCACCACGCGGATGATCGGCGCGTCGGGATAATCGACGTCGACCAGTTCGCGCATGCACTCGGCGAAGTCTTGGTTGGTTCGCCGATCGGTGACCTTCACCCTGCGCCAGGGCCGGTGGGCGTCCATGAAGACAAACAGATTGACCGTGCCGTTTCGGCGATACTCGCAATCGTAGCGTTCAAGCTGGCCAGGCTTGGCCGCAATGGGCTCGCGCACTTCGCCGATGAGTTGGGTCGGGCTCTCGTCGAAGCAGACCACGGGCCTTTGTGGATCAGGCGTTTCTGCGTAGAGGTCGAGAACATCCTCCATGCGCGCGACGTATTCCCCATCGATCTTTGGGATGCACCACATGTCTTTGCGCCAAGGCTTGAGATGGTTCTCAGCCAGCCGGCGACGCACGGTCTCCGAGGACAACTGGTCATGATCGGTGAGCCGGACCATCTCATCTGCCAGAAGCTCCAGGGTCCAGCGGGCTCGCCCGGGCGGCGGCTTTGAGCAGGCGGTCGCTACCAACAGCGCCTCCTCCTTGCTCGATAGCTTGCGCTCAACACCCGGGCGCGGTTCTTCGCTGAGCGCCCCTTCCAGATTGGCTTCCACAAACCGGCGTTTGGTCCGGTAAATCGTCGATCCGCTGACGTTCAAGGTTGCCGCGATCACCTCGTCGCTGAAGCCTTCGTTCGCTGCGACCAGGATCTGGGCGCGCTTGATCTTGCGCGACCTGTGGCACCCCCCGCTCAACAAAGCGGCCAGTTGGTCACGTTCCGATTGGCTAAGCTCTATGTGAAACTTTATATTCATCGACACCTCCTTCAGCGTGGAGACGCAGATGAATCCCAAAATGAGTCCCTCACTTGACCCGCAAGCCGCAACGGCAAGACGGGGCCTTACGCAGATCCAAGGCCAGTACCTGGCCTTCATCTACGCCTACAGCCGCATCTTCAAACAGCCTCCGGCCGAAGCCGACATGCGTCGCCACTTCGGCGTTACGGCTCCGTCTGTTCACCAGATGGTGCTGACCCTCGAGAAGGCGGGTTTTATATCTCGCGTGCCAGGCGCCGCACGCAGCATCCAACTTCTCATCCCACCAGAAGCCCTGCCAATTCTACGATAAGACAAACCGTCATAATCTCTGTGGCGTGGTACTAGCGTTCATAGCCACAACCGGCCATTCCCGCGAGTTCTATGTGCGTCACGCCCGACTCGCCCGAACGCTCAGCCACCGATCATGGGGCTTTCCGACGTACCGACGTACATCGCTGACGATCCAGCCGGCGTCTATGAGTGCGGAGCGCAGGGCAGCCTCGCGCCAGTACGTCTCGACGTAGCGCCGGGGCGCTGCAGCACTGCCGTGTGTGGACACATCCTCGCCTTCGCCCTCTCTTACCGAGACGTGCAATCGGCCGCCGGTGCGGGTCGCCTCGGCAAGCCGTCCAAGCACCGTGCCGAAATCCTCGCGGGCGACATGAATCAGGCAGGCACAGGCCCAGATCCCGTCGTATGGCGTGCCGGGACGCTGCGGGTCGGCCAAGTCATCGGTCAGCGGGTCCAACAGGTCGGCTTCGAAGCCACTTTCGCGAAGCAGTTCGACGAAACCCTTTGCAATGTCGGTGCGCCGGACGCTCATTCCCCGCTTCTCAAGCTCAAGTGCATCTCGCCCGCCACCGCTTCCGATCTCCAGCACCCTGCCCGAACCGCCCAGCTCGGTCACGAACGCATCGATCTCTGTCGCGACCCATTCGGGCATCGCCGCGGCCTCGGCAGCGTACTCCGCCGCGACCCTATCATAGGACCGCACGGTATCCAGGTCGGTGCTCATTCTAGCGCTCCTCCTTCAAGACAAGATGAGCGAGAGGCCCATCAGCCCGTTGCGCCCTTCACACTTCGGCAGTTGGTGACATCGCGGGCGATTTGCTTCCGAGCTATAGCAGAAACGCGGTCAGAGACACCACCGACCGAGCCAATGCTGTCGGCGGCAATGCGCCCTCATAATGGTCATCGAGCCACCCGTCGCTGTTGCTGCAAAGCGGATATGACGCAGTGACAACGCGGGTCGCAGTTGCGCCAAAAGCCGCCATTCCGCTCCCGGCGGGTCATTAGATCACGAATTCCTCCTCGTACGTCTGTGGCTCGGGAACGACCGTAACCTCCACCGGAACGATCCAATTGGCCGCGTAGCTCTCGCAGTCGGAACGCTGGAGGTCGGGCTGCACGCACCCCGCCCCATCGATCGCGCGACATCGCAGTATATATCGCCCCACTTCTTCAGGGGTCCACATGTACTCCCACAAGCGCCATGCAAAGGGACGTTCTGTTTCGAGGAGCCTCCCCTCGCGCCAGCCCCTGCCATCTCCAGTGCAGACCTGCACCTGCCGGATAACAGCCTCTCCGCTCCAGGCGGCTCCGAAAATCCGGTACGGTTGGCCGGCGATGAGATGCGCCCCCTGTACGGGACGCGCGATCTGCGCTTTGACCTCCATCTCCGCAAGGGGGACCAGCCTGGGTTCCCCGAGGCTGCGCTCCCAACGGAAATAGTCGCGCGCCTGCCAGTAGCCAAGGAACGGTTGCTCCACAACCGTGATATGCGTGATCCACTTGACCCAAGCCATGCCGAACCAGCCACCCACGACCGCGCGTAGCGGGTAGCCGTGATCGCGCGTCAACGGCTCCTCGTTCATCGAATAGGCAAGGATCGTGCTGTCAGCTATGGCCTTCTCAAGCGGTAAACTGCGCGCAAAAGCGATGGGGCCGGGAGAAGCCGTTTTCTTGTTTGTGTCGACGACGCCGCTGTCGGCGCCTGCGAGGAGAACCTCACATGCGGTTCGCTTAACGCCCGCCATTTCCAAAATCTCGCGCAGAAGAACACCTGTCCACGCGGCATTGCCGACGGCTCCGTTCTGCCACTGCAACCCCTCCTTCGGCGGCTCATAATAGACGCGCCCGTTCCCTGCACACTCGACGACGGCGGTGAAAGTCGTGCTCCGCATCGCCTTGATGCTGTCGAGGTCAAGTTCGATCGGCCGCTCCACCGCCCCGCCAACGCGCAATCTCCAGTCTCGCGCATCGAGGTCCGGCGACGGGAAATGGTTTCGCACGAAAAACAGCTCGGTTGGGATCAGCCAATCGGAGAGCGACGCAAACGGAAACTCGATGTTCTGTGGGGATTTCTGTCGAACTATTAGACTGGGTTGCTGTGGTGTCGGCATCGTCCTCGTCTCCCCTTTCAAGAGCACAACGTCGGCTCTCGGTCGCGCGAATTCCGGTACGATCACACCGCCCCTCGCAGTGCGTCCGTCGCATTCCGCCTTCGGGCCGCATTCTAGCACATACCGCACGTTCCTCGGCTCGACCTCGAAAGGCAGCAAAGTGGCCGACGGCGGTCGTGACCGCTTTGCGCCCCCATAATGGTCATCGAGCAAGCGGTCGTGTTGCTGCAAAGCGGACATAGTGCAGTGACAACATGGGTCGCAGTTACGCCAACAGCAGTCGTTCGTCCGGATTCGGACCAATGACCGCGCCATTTCATGGGCCTAGCCAGCGTTGCAGGAAAGTCGAGTTGCGACGCTAGCCCGAGGGCTGGTCGACGAGGTTGGTGCCTGTAGAGGCGACAACCCGCGCGAACGTTAGCCTACGACCCAGGCTTGTGACAAAGTCGATCGAGCGTGTCTCGAAGTGCGGCGGCGGCCTGATCGCGCTCATCGGTAGACATAAGCTCGGGCTCAGCTTCCAATCTCAGGTGCGGCAGTTCGGTGCGGATAGTACGACGGCTGCGGACCAGATTTTCCTTCAGATCGACCACGCGATAGGTGGCGACCGGATAGGCTATTCCCTTTACGTGGACATGCCCCAGTTCCTCACACTCGATCGTGTCCTTCACTTGCGCAAAAGTCTCATAAGAAATGAGCACGGTGCCCGGCGACGCTTCCTGCTCAAGGCGCGAGGCGAGATTCACGGCGCCGCCGATTATCGTGTAATCCATCCGGTCCTCGCTGCCGAAGTTGCCCACAGTGCAGTAGTCTGTGTGAATGCCAATGCGGCAGCGCAGCGGTGTTTCAATTCCGATATCGCGCCAGATTTCCCCAAGCTCGCTCATTCGCTTTTGCATGGCGAGAGCCATCTGCACGCAGGCGAGCGCGTCATCCTTGACGCCGCGGGTTTCCGGATCGCCGAAAAACATCAGGATGGCGTCTCCGACATACTTGTCGATCGTCGCGCCGTGATCTGAAGCAATCTTCGACATTTCCGTCAGGTAGTGATTGAGGAGCTGTGTGAGATCCTCGGATTCCATTTTGTCTGTGGTTTCGGTAAAGCCGGCGATATCGGAGAAGCATATCGTCAGCTTCTTCCGCTGGCTGGCGATTCTGACGTCCTGGCGGCCGGTGAATATGGAGTTATACACTTGCGGCGCCAGGTATTTCGCCAGCTTGCTGGAAAGCGCCTCGAGAGCCGCGGATTTCTCGGCAAGGTTTTCCTCCCGTTGCTTCAGCTCGGTGATGTCCGAGTAGACGGCCACCGTGCCGCCAGCCGTCCGCCGCTCGCTAATCATGATCCATCGCCCGTCGCGACGTCGCTGCACCCACGTTTCACCAGGGTTGCGATGCCGCGAAAGCCGCTCGGCAACCCACTCCTCGACTCGCCCCTCAGCATCCTTGATGTAGCCGCCCTCAGCGGACCGGCGAACAATCTGCTCGAATGTCGTGCCGGGTGTCATTTCCTCCAGGCCGGCGTACAACAGCTCGCGGTAGCGGCTGTTGCTCAGCACGAGCCTGTCCTCGCCATCGTACAGAGCGAATCCTTCGGAGATGCTCTCGATGGCATCCACAAGCCGCTGGCGCGCTTCCGCAACCTCGTGCAGGCTGTTTTCCTCCACCTCGACCGCAGTATCCCGGAACAGCTTGAGCGCCCCGGCCATGCGGCCAATTTCGTCGCGGCCTCCGGCGGGCATCTGTGCATGCAGATTGCCGCCCGCGATTGCCAGCATGCTTTGGCTTACCTCTCCCAGACGGGCGAGAAGGCTGCGATCGACATAGAGCCAGACAACCAGAACCGAACTCAGGAGGCTTAGAAGGGCGGAGCCAAGGACAATGCCCGTGCCGTAGCGCCGGACGACCGAGACTTCGAGGGCGGACGCGGCGATCTCATGGTTTGCCTTTGCAACCAGGCGATCGACGGCCGCGGTAAGGTCGCGCGATAGCCGACTGTTTTCAGCCAGAAGCTTTTCGCCCTGTGCAAGGACAGCAAACTCGTCCTGTCGTACCTTCGGGATCCCGTTCTCACCGTCGGTCAGCGACTTCAACTCGTCCAACCGTTGTTGGAAGCGGGTCCGCAACTTTTCGTCGAGCTCGGTGGAGACCGTTTCGAGTACGGCGAGCGACCGGCGCAGCGGAAACAGGATCAGCTTCAGATCTCCCGGCGTATGCGCGTTGGCAGTTTTGACCAGCGCGTCGTTGACTGCTGAGATCTCCTGTTGCGCCCTCTGCTGGGGGATGTAGGCCGCGATTGCCTTGACCAGGTCGCTCGTCGCCGCAGTACGCGCGTCGGGTGGCGCGGCGGAATCAACCACCGCTGCGCGCCACTGGGGAACCTTGGAGTTCATCACGACGATACCGGGAGCGACGAGACGCTGACTTGCATTTGTGGTGTCCGATAAGCGGCGCAGCAACTCCTCCTTGCGCTGAACCATGGTAAGGCGAACGGCCACAAGATGGTCGAGAGCATCGAGGTTTCGTCGTAGACCAATCACCGCGTCTTCGATTTCAGTCACCGCCGTCGCGCTGAATGCGGTGCCTTTAAGTGCGGCGAGCAACTCTTCGAGACGCCCCATCTCGACTCCGATCGCAGCCGAGACCTCGTTGTGCTGAACCGTGCTGGTCGCCGCCAGCACTGACGGCGCAGTGGAGGCGACCCTCTCAGCCTGGCGCGACAGTTGGAGAGAGGCGAGCGCCGTCGGCACCCGTTCCTTGGTGATGCGATCGACCACGTCGCCGACCTGAAGGAAGGCATAGAGAGCTGCGGCGGTCGCGAGCACTGCGAAGGTGCTGATGCCGAAGAAAGCGAGCAACAAGCGCCCGCGTATGCCGATGCGTTCAAACATAGCGGCAACCGCAAGGTCTGGCTTGCGCAGCCACTAAAGTCTGCACAGATTGGTCTAAAGCGATCCACCCGGCCGGCGGTTGACTATTCCAGCGGCACGTATTCGCCACCCTTCCAGACATACCAAATCCAGCTTTGAACGGTGAGGTCGCCCTTGTCGTCGAAATCGACCCGGCCCATTACCGTTTCAAATTGATTACCTTGCATTGAGGCGATCACCTCTTGCGGCCTTAGAGAACCGGCCTTCTTCACCGCCTGCGACCAGACCTGGACGGCGGAATAACTGAGCAGTGTGTAGCCTGCGGGCTCGAAATTCTCGGCGCGGAAACGCTCGACGACTTGAGCCGCCTGAGGGACGCGCCGTGGGTCCGCGCTAAACGTGAAGAGCGTACCCTCGGCGGCAGATCCGGCGATCAGTGCAAAGTTCTCGCTCGCCATGCCATCGCCTGAGACGAGTTGAAGTGCGTAGGCGCGGTCTCGTGAAGCGCGAACCATAAGCGCGACCTCGGGCAAATACCCACCAACATACAACACGGCGATGCCGGCGCCGTGTAACGCCGAGATCTCGGCCGTATAGTCGTTCTTCCCAGGCGTGAAGGCCTTGTAGATCGCTTCGGTGACACCCCGCTTATTCAACTGCTTTTTGGTCTCGTCGGCGAGCCCCTTCCCATAGGTGGTGTTGTCGTGAAGGATCGCTATTTTCTGGTCACCCCAACGATCGGCCAAATAGTTGCCGGCTACCACCCCCTGCGCGTTGTCGCGACCAATGACGCGGAAAACATTGGCACGACCTTGTTCGGTCAACAGCGGATTGGTCGAACCCGGTGAAATCTGTAGACTCCCGCGGCCTCGTACACCTTGGATGCCGGGATCGAGGCCTGGGAACAGTAATGCCCGACGACGAGCACCACACCGTCAGCCACCAGTTTCTGGGCGGCCGCCACAGCCTGCTCGGGATCGCAAAAGTCGTCGACCGTGATGAGTTGCACCTGGTGCCCGAGCACGCCGCCAGTTGCATTGATGTCGGCCACTGCCATCTCTGTGCCGCGCTGCATCTGCTCCCCGATCCAGGCGAGCGGTCCTGTGACCGGGCCTGCAGCTCCGATCAGGATCTCCGCCCGCGCTAGACTGCCAAGCGAAACGACGAGCGCGACGATAGCTGCAGTGATGCTGCTGCGCATGGTGTACCTCCTTCACAGCTTACGCCAATTTAGTGCCCGCCGACAGCCCCCGCGCAGGCGCAGATATCTCCGCCATTTCTGTAGCGCACTTGCCTCTTATCTGTATGGGCTGATCAGGAGTTGACGTTCCTGCGAGGTACCTCATTGTCTGCTTTGGGCGCCAATCCCAGCCCTTGGCGGCAAGAACTTTGATGTCCGCTTTTCATGTTGGGCTTCCTAGCAGCGGACGGTCGGCCATCGACCCCGTAGCGGTCGTCGACTCAAGCCGAGCCGATGTCCGTTGTTGGTGCAATCCGGTCGAAGGCGCGCGGCGCTGTAGAGATGCCGCCTTTGCACTGATCGACTTCGCGGCCGCGGAACCTTACCCATTATCGGGCATTTGTTGAGGTCTTGAAATCAGCTATCTCAAGCCGGAAAATATCTGGAATGTTGAGGAGCAGGCATGACGAAGCATCGCATCTATTCCATCAGCGTCGCGAGCGTCTATCCCCACTATGTCGCCAAGGCAGAGAAGAAGGGGCGCACGAAGACGGAGGTCGATAAAATCATCTGTTGGCTGACGGGGCATAGCCAGCAGAGCTTGGACGATCAGTTGGCTGAAAAGACCAACTTCGAGGATTTCTTTGCGCAAGCGCCTCAGATGAATCCCTCCCGATCGTTGATTACCGGCGTGATCTGCGGCGTTCGCGTGGAAGACATCCAGGAAACGACGATGCGGGAAATCCGCTACCTGGACAAATTGATCGACGAACTCGCCAAGGGGAAAGCGATGGAGAAAATCCTGCGGAAATAGCCAGGAAACCGCGTCGCGGCAGTTCGCGATCACCCACGGCACGCGCGCAGAATCCGGCACCCTCTCGTTCAGGAATGACGAATGTTCACTGGCGCGGAGCGAGGCCATCGAGCAGGAAGTCGAGACCCTTCCTGAAGGCGCCGTCCCAATCATTATCCAGCAGCAGACGAGAGCGCTCGATCGTCGGATAGTGCTCGCTCAGACCTGTCAGGCGCTGCTGCGCAGCCGTCCTGTCGTCATCCGAGAGGTCGAAGTTCGCCCGGGTGATGGTCGCGCCGATCACATAGTTCCAGAGCGACCAGATCGCGACGTTCAAATCCGCATCAGTGACACCGGCTCCGGACAAGGTCCTGCTCAGCAGTTCCAGGCGAATGAGGATGTTCGGGCCGAGCGCCCGGCGCGGCAGCAGCGGGGCCGACCAGGGATGGCGCAGCATGCTGGCGCGCCAGTCTTCGAGCATATGAACGACGTCGCCGCGCCAGTCTCGAGACACGACGATCTCAGACGGGCCGCGATATTCGAGCACCGCGTCGAGCGCCAGATCGAAGACCTCCTCTTTGTTGTCGACGTGCCAATAGAGGCTCATCGCGCCCGCGCCGAGGCGATCGGCCAGCCGGCGCATCTTCAATCCGTCGACGCCCTCTGCGTCCAGCAGTTCTACCGCGGTCGCCACGATCCGCTCCAGGGAAAGAGTCGATTCACTGCGTTGCTCCTGCCCGGTCTTAGGTGACGCACCCCTCCGCCCAGACCCTTTGCTCTCAGCGCCGCTGCGTTTGGCTGCCATTCGTCTTCCTTATCGATCAGACGTCGATCTAAGCCGACAATGCTGGGAATGTCGATGCTGACCGATTGACTCGTACGCTGTACGATGCAATTTGGTCGTACGCCGTACGAGTCAATCGGTCAGCGATAATATTCCATCCTGCAGGCCGCAAGGATCCGTCGCTCGCAGCCCTGGGAAGCCAGGAGAAGTCATGTCACGCGCAATCAAGAATCTCATTATCGGAGGACTCATCATCATGACCATCAGCGTTCCCACCGCGGCGACAGCCAATGAGGACGATCTCAAACTGACCATCGTCAATCCGAAAAACCTCTACGACCCCTCGCCGAATGGCTACAGCACGGCGGTGATCGTGCCGCGCCAAGGCCGGCTGGCCTATATCTCCGGACAGGGCGGCCAGGATAGCACGGGCGCCTTGTCGCCCGACTTTGCCGTCCAGGTGAAGCAGGCCTATGCGAATTTGCGCACCGCCCTCGATGCACTCGGCGCAAAGCCGGATCAGGTCGCCAAGCTCACTGTCTTCGTGGTCGATCACGATATGTCCAAGCTTGAGGTGCTGACCAGCAACGTCAAGGACATGTTCGGCGAAGCATTGCCGGCGCAGACGCTGATTCCCGTTCCCAAGCTCGCCATCGACCCCATGCTCTTCGAGGTCGAAGCCGTGGTCATTCTGGAATAGCGGCGGATCGAGACAAATCGGATTTTCAGGGGTGGTGCGTAAACCTTTGTCAGGCGCGCCACCTTCCCTTTATCGATGGCCATTGACCAACGGCCTGGGATGTGCGTCTTTCATTCCTTGCACAAGGAAAATCCCATGCTCAAGTTTCTGCTCGCCCTCTCGATGGGTGTTTTTTGCGTATCGCCGCTTCAGGCCGCTGAGATCACTCCGGTCACCAAAAGCTGCCAGCCGGGGGCAAAACAGGCGCAATGCGAGCGATGGGTCCAGGATATCAAGAAAGCCGTCACGCTGGCTTATAAAGGAGACCATGGGGCGCAGGTAACCGTTGCCTTCTGCTTGTCCACCGGTTGCCACGGTGCTGTCGCCATCGACAAGGTCGCCTCCTGCAGCTGGCATCTCGTCATCGCCAACTCCGGTTCTACGACAGTGCTCGACAGTTCAAACACCAGGAACACCTGCCGGCCGATGACGGCGGCCGAGAAAGACGAAGCCCGCGCGCTGGCGAGCGATCTCGTCCAGAAGATCTACAAGCGGCCCCTGGTGAAGACCGACCAGATGTAATCTGCCGGGCTCACGGCTTGCGGCGCAACGTCTGCGTGAAAATAAATCTCGTTGCTCTCCCGGCTTTCGCCGCTATTCTCCAGCCTAAGAAAATCGGGCCAAAGAAAATCGGCCAAAGAAATCGGGAGGACCACTGATGATCCTGCACTGCGTATTCCTGCGGCTGAAGACCGCGGTGACGGCCGAAGACAAGCAGTCGCTGTTTGCGGCGATCGTCGCCCTGAAACAGCTCATTCCCGGCATATTGGATATAAAATATGGGCCGAATGTTTCGCCTGAGGGCTTGCATGGCGGCTTCGTCGACGGGTTTGCCGTGACCTTCGAGAGCGCCGAGGCCCGCGACGCCTATCTCATCCATCCCGAGCACGTGACTGTGGGCGAGCGCATCGTCTCATCGACGGATGGAGGTCTTGCCGGCATCCTGGTCTTCGACCTTAATTTGTGAGAAGAAGCCGATTTATCGATGTTGCACGACCGCGTGTTACCGTGCACGCATGTCGCCCCTGCCGTCGGCGTGAGCGGCCGTCTTTCATGGACAGCAGTCGGCTTTAAGGAAGTGGCTGGCAAAGGTTTACGACTGGCTGCCGTCCGCACTCATCGCTCGGATACCAGACCCCGGCAGACTATGCCGGGATCATCGCCGCAACCGGCTCCAACGCTGCGCAATATGGAAGCTTCGCGTTTCCGCAGGTTGCTACCACCGCGCCGACTGGCGTATCAAAAACCACCGAGGCTCTAATCGCAACCGGATGAAAGTCCGCGGCAGGTCACGCATGATCGAGTTGGGCGAAACTTTGCCATACGCCTCGATAGGATGCGGCAAGCCATTTCCAAAAAGTTGATTTGACAACCACCCCCGCCGAGGTTGCTTTAGTAATCCATAATATACATCCTAACAAATTGGCTAGGGAGGAAACAATGGAAGCCGTCAATCGTAGAACCACGCTCGCACTCGGTCTTACAACGGCCGCAACGCCACTGATCGCCTGGGCGACGCCAGCAGCCGCCCAGACTTACGGTCCCGATGAGGGCGAGGAGATCGGACCCGGTGTCAGAGTTGTCGCGCTCGGTGAGCGGGCTTCGGTCATACCAGCTTACAAAATGGTGAAACTGCGGGATGTTGTTATCCAACCTGGGGCGAAGACGCCGGACAACATGATGAAGAACGACATGCTCTGCCATATGACTGAGGGAGAACTTTCGGTCGTTCAGAACAAAAAAAAGTTCACGGTCAAGAAGGGCGATGTTTGGACCTGCGCTAACGCCGATACGACAGAAGGCACCCAGAACACGAGCAATTCGGTTGCGATCATGCGGGTCATCGATTTGATGACCGCATAAGGAGGCGACGCGCGGAAGTGGGCGATTTATATGTAGGAATGTCCACTTTTGGCTGAAAACCACCTAGCCGGACTTTCGAAGCGATTCTGTAGAAGGGCAGCTTCGGGCCCCAAGGTGGCCGCAGGCTCAGCCTGCGGCCAGCCGATTTCCTCAGCTCGATTTCGCCATGGCGGCGGCGAGCTGATCGACATTGTACTTGAACATCTTCTCGTAGGTCGGCGCCGGCCCCTTGGCGTCGGACAGAGATTCGACATAAAGCTCGCCGCCGGGCTCGGCCCCGGTTGCCTTGGCGACCTGCTTGACCAAGCGCGGATCGTTGGAATTCTCGAAGAAATAGGCCTTCACGTGCTCGCCCTTGATCTGCTCGATCAGCTTGGCGACGTCGGCGGCCGATGCCTCGCTTTCGGTGGACAGACCAAGCGGGGCGAGGAAGCTGACATTATATTCGCGCCCGAAATAACCGAAGGCATCGTGGCTGGTCAGCACCTTGCGGCGATCGTCGGCCACCTTGTCGAATTTCGCATGGGCATAGGCGTTCAGTTCGTCCAGCGTCCTGGTGTACTTCTCGGCATTGGCCTTGAAGGCGGCAGCGTCCGAGGGATCGGCCGATGACAGCGCCTTTTCGATATTGGCGACCCAGACCTTGACGTTGACGGGGCTGTTCCAGACATGCGGATCGGTGATTTTTTCGCCGTCCTCTTCCATGGTGCGGGTGTTGATGCCTTCGGAAACGGTGACCGGCTTGCCCTTGTAGCCCGAGGCGGTGATCAGCCGGTCCATCCAGCCTTCCAGCCCCTCGCCGCTGACGAAGGTAACCTGCGCTGCTTTCAAATTCTTCGCGTCGGCCGGCGACGGCTCGAATTCATGGGGATCGCCGTTCGGCCCGACGAGGCTCGTCACCTTGACGTGTTCGCCGCCGACCTGTTTGACGACATCGGCAAGCACGGTGAAGGACGCCACAACCTTCAGCGTTTCGGCGGAGGCGGGCACGGCCGACAGCGCCATCAAAGCGGGGATTGCTGCGGAGAGAAGCAGTCTGTGCGGTGTCATCGAAGTCTCCTTGGGATCAGCCCTTCAAATGCGGGCGGGGAAGAAGCGCCGGGCTAAGCCGGAGGGCGCGAAAAGAATAGAAAAGCCGTAGAGCAACGCTGCCGTCATGATGATCGTCGGGCCGGAGGCAAGCTCGAGATGGTAGGAGGCGATCAGGCCGAGATAGCCGGAGGCGGCGGCGCTGACGGCTGATATCGCCATCATCACGGCTAAGCTGCGCGACCAGAGCTGGGCGACGGCTGCCGGCAGCATCATCAGGCCGACCGCCATCAGCGTGCCGAGCGCCTGGAAGCTGGCGACGAGGTTCAACACCACGAGCAGCAGGAAGAGCACATGATAGACCGGCCCGCGCCCGCCGACGGCGCGCAGGAACCCCGGATCGAAACATTCGGCCACCAGCGGCCGATAGATGAAGGCGAGGATGACGAGGGTCAGCGAAGTGATCGCGCCGATCAGATAAAGGGCGGGCGCATCGATCGCCAGGATGGTGCCGAAGAGCACATGCAGGAGATCGATATTCGAGCCGCGCAGCGAGACGATCAGCACGCCGAGCGCCAGCGATGCGAGATAGAAGCTGGCAAAACTCGCATCCTCCTGCAGCACGGTCATCCGGCTGACGGCGCCGGACAGCAGCGCCACCGACAGGCCGGCGATCAGCCCGCCAAGGCCCATCGCCGTCAGCGACAGGGAGCCGGCGACGAGGTAACCGATGGCAGCCCCCGGCAACACGGCATGGCTCATGGCGTCGCCCATCAGGCTCATGCGCCGCAGCATCAGGAAAACGCCGATCGGGCCGGAGCCGAGCCCGAGGCAGAGGCAGGCGACAAGGGCGCGGCGCATGAAACCGTAATCGGCAAAGGGCGCGAGGAAGAGATCGTAAGCCGTCATGCCGCCGGCACCTCTTCAGCTGCGCAGGCATTCGCATCCTCATCCCAACGCTCGGCCATGGCGCGGGCCTTCAGGAGATTGACTGAGGACATGACGTCTGCGGTCGCACCCCAGCCGACCAGCTCGCGGGCGAGCAGCAGGGTTTGCGGGAAATGGGCGCGGACCAGATCGAAATCGTGGAGCACGGCGATCACCGTGCGGCCCTCGCCATGCCAGCGGGTGACGATATCGATGAGGTCCCTGGTCGTGCGGGCATCGATCGCCGTAAACGGCTCGTCGAGCAGGATGATGCCGGCATCCTGCAACAGCAGCCGAGCAAAAAGCACACGCTGGAACTGGCCGGCCGACAGCGACCCGACATGGCGCCGGCCGAAGCCTTCGAGGCCGACGGCGGAGAGCGCCTCGCCTGCCCTTTTCACCTCGCCGGGCGCGATGCGGCCAAAGGCGCCTGTGTTCTTCCAGGCCCCCAGCATGACGGTGTCGATGACCGAGATCGGAAAGCGCCGGTCGATCTCGGCCGCCTGCGGGAGATAACCGAATTCCGCCCGCCCCAGCCGGTGCTCGACCCTGCCTTCGGCGGGACGAAGCTCACCCATGATCGCCTTCAGCAGCGTCGACTTGCCCGCCCCGTTCGGCCCGGCGATCGCCGTCAGGCTGCCTGAGGCGAAGGCGCCGGAGACATGATGGACGGCGGGATGCCTGTTATAGGCGACGGTCAGATTCTCCAGACGGATCAGCGGCGTCATGGCAAGACAACCGCCCAGTGGATCGCCAGCCACAGGAGCGTAATGACCAGCGCCATGCCGATCACCCTGGATAAAGCCGACTCCCCCAGCAGGCTGACGGAGGGGCGGTCGGGGCTCGGGGGCATGGCGCATCCTACAATGTAATAACATTACTGTTATGTTATAACGATTGAGGCGAGATTGAGGCGGGATTTGCTATAAACGAGAGGAAGGGTGCGGCCATTTGGCCGTCAGCCTTCGCCACCGGAATTGGCGCATGATGCTGCCGCGGCACACAAGGCGCGTGCATCCTGCTATACTTTGCTGTCTTGCTCCGAAGTTCACGCCACCCTCCGTCCTCCTCGGGCTTGACCCGAGGATCCACATTGACCTTCGCAAGCCCAGGCATGGATTCCAGGCTCAAGGCCTGGAATGACGGAGATTGGGGGTAGCGTTTCTGCCAGACCCGCCGTTGGCGATGCCATCGCTATCGAGAGATCAGAGCTGTTCCAGCATCGCGGCAGCGCCCGAGACGGTTGCCTGGACGGGGCTTTCCTCGACGTTGAGGGCTTTGACCACGCCGTCTTCCACCAGCATCGAGTAGCGCTTGGAGCGGAGGCCGAGGCCGCCGGCGGAGAGGTCGGCGTCGAGGCCGACGGCCTTGGTGAAGCCGGCATCCCAATCGGCAAGAAAATGGATCTTGCCCATGCCGCCGGAGGATTGCGCCCAGGCGCCCATCACGTGCCAGTCGTTGACGGCGACGACGGCGATGTCGTCAACGCCCTTGCCAAGGATGGTGTCGCGGTTTTCGAGATAACCCGGCAGGTGGTTCAGCGAGCAGGTGGGCGTGAACGCGCCCGGCACGGCAAAGAGCACGACGCGCTTGCCGGCGAAGAGCTGATCGGTGGTGATTTCGACCGGGCCGTCAGCCGTCTTTTCCTTGAAGGTGGCGGCAGGAAGCTTGTCGCCGATCGCGATGGTCATGGTCTTCTCCTTGGTTCTGTCCTTAGCGGTTTCCGGCTCCGGGGGTTTCCGGGCTTTGGGTTCCGGCTTTGGAAATTCCGGCTTGGCGGCGGCGGGCGCCGCAGGGATCGGAGGCGACTATAGGAGCCCATCATTGAAAGGCAAGTGTGGTCTCCATCGCCCTTTCGCCGTCGATGACGAGCACGCTCCATTGCTTGCCTGCAATGTCGTAATCCTTCGGCAGCTTGCCGATTGCTATATCGACCTTGAAGGTGGCGCCGTCGCGTTTGCCGCCGATTTGCTTGGTGAAGGCATAGCCGCTCGGGCCGGTGACGATGATATCCGGCGCGGCCTTCCCCTCACCCGGCAAGACGAGATCAAGCGACAGCGTCTTCCTGTCGGGCGACATCGCATGCGCCGTCACGTCGAAATCCTGCGATGGCGGCTTCGGCAGCCTCGCATCGGCGGCCTGGAGGATCGCCTCCTCTTCAGGGCGCGACTGGATGGCGGGGCCAAGCTTCAGCTGCAAATTCGCCTGGAAGGGAATGCAGATATCCTTGCAGATGCCGATGAAGGCGGCGGCGTCGATCGTAACCGGGCCTTTGCCGGGTGCCGTCAGCGACAGCGGCAGCGTCACCGGCGCATCATAGGCGATATCCTCGATCGCGCCGTTGAAAAAATGCTTCGGAACGGGATAGGCGATGGCATCCAGCGTGACGCCGCTTTCCGCCGCGATGGTGATTTGCGGCGGAATGCCGCTGTTGCCGGGCTCCTTCCAGTAGGTGATCCAGCCGGGTTTCGGCTCGATCTGAAGGGCGGCGCGGATTTTGCCGCCGGCATCGGGCGCGAGCGCCACGAGGCGCATGCGGCCGCCCTCGTTTTCCGCCCAGGCGCTCATTTCCGCATGGGTGGAAGAAAACGACACAAGGGCCGCGACCGCTGAAACAACAGCGATTAAAAGACTGCGCGGGCCTGAGGAAATAATCATCATGGAACAAAGGTTTACCGAATGTGCTGTTTGACCGCCAGAAGTCGCGGCAATTTAATTCTTCATTTTCAGTTGATTGATGTGTGACATTGGCCCATGTTTCTTTTGTCGAGGCCTTGGTGCGGTCTAGCAGCAGGAGGAACGATGTCCTTATTGACCCTGAAGAACAGACGGGAACGTGGCTTCTTCGATGGCCAGTTCCTCATCGCCATGCCGGGCATGGAAGATCGCAATTTTGCGCGCACTGTCATCTACATTTGCGCGCATTCGGATGCCGGCGCCATGGGCTTCGTCATCAACCGGCCACAGAGCCTCACCTTCACCGATGTGCTGCTGCATCTCGATATGATCAAGCAGGAAGATTCGATCGTGCTGCCGAAGCGGGCGCGCGATTTCCCGATCCAGACCGGCGGCCCGGTGGAAAGCGGCCGCGGCTTCGTGCTGCATTCGGACGATTATTCCAGCGACTCCAGCATTCCCGTCAGCGACGACATCTGCCTGACGGCGACGCTCGATATCGTGCGCGCCATTTCCAAGGGCGATGGGCCGACGCGGGCAACGATGCTACTCGGCTATTCCTCCTGGTCGGCCGGCCAGCTCGAAAGCGAGGTCGTCAACAATGGCTGGCTCACCTGCCCGGCCAATGAGGAATTGATCTTCGACCGCAGCCTCGACGACAAATATGAGCGGGCGCTCGCCGGCATGGGCGTGACCGCCGCCATGCTTTCGGCCGAAGCCGGCCATGCTTGAGGGGCTGGCCTGACAGCGCCTGACCTGACGGCAGCGGGAACGAATAGCCGCAAGTGACGTTTCATTTCGGCAAGCATGGACAAAAGGCCCATGCTGACCAAGGAGACATCACAAGATGGGTAGCACCAGCGACAAGATTTCCGGCAAGGCAAACGAAATTGCCGGCAAGACCAAGCAGGCCGTCGGCAAGGCGACGGACGATCGCGAAATGCAGGCCAAGGGCGCCGTCCAGGAAGCCAAGGGCAAGGGACAAGTCGCAACCGGCAAGGTCAAGGACAAGCTCAAGGGCGCCGTCGACCGGCTCTGAGCGACAGCGTCTCTTCACACACGCAAAGACGCTGTGATTCCGATTTAGGGAATGCGCAGTAGACGCTCATCCTTTATCACCATGCCTGCTGCGCAAGCGCGCGGCAGGCATTTTCAATCCCCCACCCTCATGCTTTGCAGAGATAGACACGATGAAGCTCTTTGCCTGCGACAATTGCGATCAGGTCGTCCATTTCGACAACCGTCGATGCGTGCGTTGCAACCATCGTCTCGGCTTCCTGCCCGGCGACCTTTCGATGCATGCGCTGGAGCCGCGCGACGAGACGCTCTGGCAGCTCGTTTCCAATCCCGATCGCGACGTCCGCTTCTGCGCCAATGCCAGCCTCGATATCTGCAACTGGCTGGTGGACGATGATGGCGAGAGCGAATTCTGCGTTGCCTGCCGCCATAACCGGCTGGTTCCGAACACCGACACCCAGGACGGCATCGATCGCTGGCGGCGCATCAGCCAGGCGCAGCGTCATCTGTTTTATTCGCTGCTGCGCTGGAAGCTGCCGCATCCGGATCGGGCGCAAGACCCGCAAGGCGGCCTGGTCTTCGATTTCCTCGAGGATTCGATCGAGAGCAACGGCTTTATCGTGCCGGCCATGACCGGCCACGAGGAAGGCCTGATCACCATCCGCGCCGCGGAGGCCGACGATGCGACGCGCGAACAGGCGCGCAGCTCGATGAACGAACCCTACCGCACGCTGCTTGGCCATTTCCGCCACGAGGCCGGCCACTTCATCTGGAACAAGCTGGTGCGCGATCAGGGCGGCCTTGCCGATTTCCGCACAGTCTTCGGCGACGAACGGCAGGATTATATGGCAGCCCTCCAGACCCATTATGCCGGCGGCGCGCCCTTGGGATGGCAGGACAATTTCATCAGCGCCTATGCGGCGTCGCACCCCTGGGAGGATTTTGCCGAATGCTTCGCGCATTACCTCCATATCGTCGATACGCTCGAAACCGCGCGCGCCTTCGGCATCGCCATCGATCCGCGCGGCCATGAGGAAATATCAGGCGAGGTGGATTTCATCCCCTACCGGGCAAGAAGCGCCGAACAGCTGGTCAGCGCCTGGGTGCCGCTCAGCATCGCGATCAACGCCATCCAGCGCAGCATGGGCCAGCCTGATTCCTATCCCTTCGTGCTGTCCTCGCCGGTCGTGGCAAAACTCGAATATCTGCACCGGCTGATCCAGGGCGCGGCGACCGCGCCGCAGCAGCGGGCGGCTTGAAGGAAATTCGGGCGCGCTGCTTGCTCCCTCTTCTCCCCAGGGGGCTATTAGATTCACACATCATCGAAAGCGTTGAGGAGGAGGGATACGCCGCGCTTGGCGGCCTGGAACTGTTGCCAGCCGTCGAGCATGACGATCGGGCCTGGCTTGCCGTAGTAGCCGGTCCACCCGCCGAGGCGGGCGCAGACCCAGGCGGCATAGGCCAGTGAGCCTTTGGGATGCGGGTTCTTCTGCCGGGCGGCGTTGCCCTCCAGCTTGGCGCAGAAGGCTTCCAGCAGTGGCCGGTCGCTCGGTTCGAAGGCGTCTTCGATGGGCCGCAAGGCGTCACCGGGCGGAGCACCGTCCCGGGCATGCACCAGTTGCTGCACGATCACGGCCGCGACGAAGGCGGCCATCACCAGATTGCTCAGCGGCGCTTCGTCCTCGATGCGCAGACCTTCGATATCAAAGCCCTGCGTCTTCAGGGTGCGGAACAATTGCTCGATCGCCCAGCGGCGGCGATAAAGAGCGATGACCGCCGCCGCCTGGTCGGCATCCGACACCGCGTAGGTCGTCAGCAGCTGCCAATGGATCGGCGTCTCGCCCGGCGGTGGCGCGCTCTCGCGCACATCCACCAGACAAAGACGCACACCATCCGGGACCTTTTTGTAGATGCCGTTCTTCGGGGCCGGCAAGCTCACCGCGCTGAAGCGGATCGCCAGCTGCGTGTCGCGTTCCTTGCGGCCCGGCTTGGCCGGCAGGGTGAAGGCCAGACTTGCCGCAACCGGCAAGGCGTCCGCCAGGGAAAGCAGCGACGGCTGGTCCTTGCCGAGGCTGCGGTCTCGGGCCAGCCGGATGACGAGGTCGACATTGGCGGGCCGGCGCGTGAAGGCCTCGTAGATATCGCTTTCACGGTCGGCAATGACGGTGATGTGGCGTGCCGCGGCGCAAACCTGCGCGGCGCGATCGGCGCCCTCCAGCCAGCGGTAGCTTTCCTTCTCCTCGATCGGACGGGCGCGCTGAGTGCCGCGCTTGCCCTGGTCGCGGCTGAGAAACTGTCCGTGGACCGCCCCGACAATCGCGCCATCATCGGCGTCGACCCCGATCATCGCGTGCAGATAAAGACCACCGCCGCCGCCGGAGCGCACCACCGTCGTATGTGACGGTCCGCACAACGGCTGGCCGTGCGCAGCGCCGCCTCATCGATCATCGCCTGCGGATCGATCGCAGCATTGCGCAAAAATCGGCTCAAGCGGATCTCTCCAGCCCGGTTGCCGCCGAGCTTGCGCACCCGCATTGCCTGACCCGCTGTCGCAACAAGGCGCTCCAGCAAGAACGCCCCCCTTTTTCCAGGCGACGGTCGCCAAACCGTCCCAGCCTCAAATCATCCATCACTCAATTCTCCTGCTTTGCAGCAAAAGAATCAGAACTGAATTCCATAGGCAATTCTAAATGTGTGAATGCCATAGCCCCAGGGGGAGAAGGTGGCCCGAAGGGTCGGATGAGGGGGCCACACGGCACACCATTCGTTGCTCTTCGCTTGCGCTCAGCGCATTCGCTCCTGTCGTCACTCACCCCCTCATCTGCCTGCCGGCATCTTCTCCCCGCTGGGGAGAAGGGGGATGTGGCAGCGCCGTATTCTTCTCTCGTCCGTCAGGAGTTCGAGGAAACAGCCGCTACTTAAAACGAAACCGCCTTGCCCTTCTTGAAGGGCTCCATGCCCCGGCGGGCGAGTTCGTCGGCGCGTTCGTTTTCCGGGTGGCCGGCGTGGCCCTTGACCCAGTGCAGCGTCACCTTGTGGCGGTCACGGGCCGCCTCCAGCGCCTGCCAGAGCTCGGCATTCTTCACCGGCTTCTTGTCAGCGGTCTTCCAGCCGTTTTTCTTCCAGCCGAAAATCCACTTGGAGATGCCGTCCTTGACGTAGGCGCTGTCGGTATAGAGATCGACCTCGCAAGGGCTCTTCAAGGCCGATAGCGCCGAGATCGCCGCCAGCAGTTCCATGCGATTGTTGGTCGTATCCGCCTCGCCGCCGCAAAGCTCCTTTTCGACATCGCCATAACGCAGCACCGCGCCCCAGCCGCCGGGGCCGGGATTGCCGGAGCATGCGCCGTCGGTGAAGATATCGACGTGTTTCATAGGCTCAATCCATATTCGGCGGGCGATTTGATCTGGCGGTGGAACCGCAGCTTGCGCAGATATTCGAGCGGGTCCTTCTTGGTGACCATGGCGCCCTCAGGCGTCGTCAGCCAGTCATAGAGCCGGGTCAGGAAGAAGCGCAGCGCCGACCCACGCGACAGCACCGGCAGGGCTGCGATTTCGGCGTCGCTCAACGGCCGGACGCTCTGATAACCCTCGAGCATCGCCGTGCCCTTGGTGATGTTATAGGCGCCGTCCTTCTCGAAGCACCAGGCATTCAGGCAGATCGAGACGTCATAGGCGAGCAGGTCGTTGCAGGCGAAATAGAAATCGATCAGGCCGGAGAGCTGGTCGCCGAGGAAGAAGACGTTGTCGGGGAAGAGGTCGGCGTGGATGACGCCGGCCGGCAGGCCACTCGGCCAAGCGGCAGAGAGGAAATCGAGTTCGCTGCGGATCTCGTCCTGCAAGCCGGGCTCGACCTCGCCGGCACGCGCTTCCGATTTCTCCCAAAGCCCCCGCCATCCGTCGATCGACAGCGCATTCGCCCGCTTCAAGTCGAAACCGTTGCCCGCCACATGCATCTCGGCCAGCGCCCTGCCGACCTCGCGGCAGTGCTTCGCTTCCGGCTTTCTCAGCCACATGCCTTCGAGGAAGGAGATGAGCGCCGCAGGACGGCCGGACAACGAGCCGAGCAGCGCACCATCCCGGCGCGGCAGCGGCAGCGGGCAGGACAGGCCGCGGGCGGAAAGATGCTGCATCAGGCCGAGGAAGAAAGGCAGGTCGCTCTTTTCCACCCGCTTCTCATAGAGCGTCAGGATCAGCGGATCCTTGGAGGTGTGAAGCAGGAAGTTGGAGTTTTCGACGCCTTCGGCAATGCCCTTGTAGGAGAGCAGCGTGCCCGCGTCATATTCCGTCAGGAACCACTTCAGATCGTCTTCGGCGATATCGGTATAGACTGCCAAGTGAGGTCTCGTCTCTGCATTATGGATGAAGGATTGCCCAGGCCGCAATGACGACCTAGCCGTTGACGAAGGCCATGTCGGCGGCCGTCAGCTCGATGCTGCGCAGTTCGCGGTTGACGAGGAAATTTTCGGTTTCCTGAACCGTTTCGGCCAGTTCGACGCGGGCATCGAACCGGGCACGGAAAGCCTCGATGATCTCGTTGACGATGACCTCGGGGGCCGAGGCGCCGGCCGAGAGGCCGAGTGTCGAAATCGCGCCGATCTCGTCCCAGTCGAGCTCGGCGGCGCGCTGCACGAGGATCGATTTCTTCGCCCCTGCCCTGAGCGCCACTTCGACGAGGCGCTTGGAGTTGGAGGAGTTCGGCGCGCCAACGATGATGAAGAGATCACAGCCGGGCGCCGCCTGCTTCACCACTTCCTGGCGGTTGGTCGTCGCATAACAGATCGAATCCGCTGCCGGCGCCGTCAGGTTCGGGAAGCGCTCGTGCAGGCGGGTGATGACGCCGGCCGTATCGTCGACCGACAGCGTCGTCTGGGTGACATAGCCGAGATTATCGGGATCAACAGGGACATAGGCGTCGGCATCCTCGATCGTCTCGATCAGCGAGACGGACCCCTCCGGCAGCTGACCCATCGTGCCGATCACCTCGGGGTGGCCGGCATGGCCGATGAGGACGACATGGCGGCCGAGGCGATTGTGGCGCATCGCCTGCTTGTGGACCTTGGAAACCAGCGGGCAGGTGGCGTCGAGATAAAAGAGGTTGCGGCTTGCCGCATCCTCGGGCACGGATTTCGGCACGCCATGGGCGGAGAAGACCACCGGCTGGGCGCGATGTTCGGCCGGGATCTCGTCCAGCTCCTCGACGAAGACGGCGCCCTTGGCCTCCAGCCCCTCGACGACATAACGATTGTGGACGATCTCGTGGCGCACATAGACCGGCGCGCCATAGGATTTCAGCGCCAGCACGACGATCTGGATGGCACGGTCGACGCCGGCGCAGAAGCCGCGCGGGCCGCAGAGCCTGATCGTCAAAGGAGGTTTCGCCGCAATATTCATGTCTGTTCCACAAATTCCTCATTCCTGTGCTCGTCACAGGAATCCAGCCACGGCGCGTCGGCGCCGTGAATGACTGTCAACATCCTCGTCCCTCTTCCGCGCCCAAGGACTTGGGCGCACTGGATTCCTGTGACATCCCTCGGGTTAAACCCGAGGACAGGAATGAAGGAGAACTTGGCAACGTCCAGCTTCAACAGCAACGTCCCGCGTAGGGCTAAGGGACCTCTAGCCCAATATGGTCGAGAATTGAAGTGATACTATTGCTGAGGTGGCTTGGCACCCTTGCGGAGCCAGGAGATCGCCACCACGACGACGAGCACGGCGGCAAGCCCATACCAGGTGAAAGCATATTGCAGATGATCGTTCGGCAGATCCACCTGGGTGACGCCGCCGATCGGCAGGCCGGCCGGATTGGGGGTGGAATCGGCATCGACGAAAAAGGGAATGACCCTCGCTTTCTCCAGCCCGACGCTCTCGGCCATGACGTCGAGATCCTTCCAGTAGAAGATGTTCTTGGCGACGTCGTTGTCGGGCACCACCCAGGAAGGCTTGCCGGGAAGCTTTTCGCGCGCCAGGCCGGTGACGGTCTGCTGATCCGTCAGCTGGCCCTGCATGCGCGTTTCCGGCTCCTTATTGTCATAGGGAACGAAGCCGCGATTGACGAAGAGAATGCGCCCGTCGGCAAGCTCCAGCGGCGTATAGACATAAAAGCCGGTCTGGCCGCGCCAGGTGGCGAAGAAGTGCCGCTCCTTGTTGTTGATGTAGCGGCCGGTGGCGGTGACCTTGCGGTATTCGATGTCGCCGCCTGTCGCCGTCATCGCCTCGATGTCGGCAAGCGGCACGGGGCTTGCTGCCTGCCGCGCGGCGATATCGGCGATCAGGCCCTCCTTCCAGTGCAGGCGCTCCACCTGCCAGGTGCCGAGCGAAATCAGGATGGCAAGAGCGATCAGCACCAGGATGCCGGTCAAAACCGGCAGCCGGCGGCGCGGCGCGGCATGGTCGATATCAGTCACTCAGGCGTCCTTCGCGGGCATTATGGCGGTATTGCATGGCGATCAGGATGCCCTTGAACCAGCGCAGCGCCAGCAGCGACAGGATAATCGTCAACGGAGCGAAGAGCAGGATGTGCACCCAGATCGGCGGCCCGTAATTCACCTGCAGCCACAGCACCATGCCGATGACGATGAAGCCGACGATGAGGATGACGAAGACGGCGGGGCCGTCACCGGAATCGGCAAAGGAATAATCGAGGCCGCAGGCGGCGCAGCGCGGCTTCAGGCCGAGCAGGCCATCGAACAGCTTGCCCTCACCGCAGCGCGGGCAGCAGCCCTTGATCCCGGTCTTCACCGGGTCGACGGGCGGAAAATGGGCGCTGTCCTCGTTCATGCTGTTCCTTGTGACAATTCCATGCTGCCTTAACTCTCCCATAAAGTATTCGCATCCCGAATGGAAATACCTGCGCGGTCTCTGCCGAGCGATTCGCGCCAAACAGAAGAAGAAAACTGATGAGCAATGACAGCCATGCCGGGCAGATCGTAATCTTGAATGGTGCGCCGCGGAGCGGCAAATCAAGCATCGTGCGCGCGATCCAGGATGAATTCGAAGGCCCGTGGATCAACCTCGGCGTCGACAGCTACAATGCCATGACACCGAAGCGCTACCTTCCGGGCATCGGACTGCGGCCGGGCGGCGAACGGCCGGATCTCGAGGAACTGGTGCCGTTCTTTTATGCAGCGCTCTACGAATCGATCGCCATCCATGCCAGCCTGGGGCTCAATGTCATCGCCGATCTCGGTCACCACGACAGCTATTCGCAGCCGCTCGGCATTCTCGGCGATTGCGCCCGGCGACTGGAAGACTTTCCCGTGCTGTTCGTCGGCGTGCGCTGTCCGATCGAGACGATCATGCAGCGGCGCGACATTGTCCAAGAGGGGCGCGAGACGCTTTATCTCAGCGCCACGGAGGACGTGCCAGTCCCGGAACCGGTGCAACGCTGGCAGGATGAGGTGCATCGTCCCGGCATCTACGACATGGAGGTCGATACGTCGGTGCTGACACCGCTCGAATGCGCCGAAGCGATCCGCCACCAGTTGGATCTCGGTATTCCCGAACCTTCGGCCTTCGAACGGATCGCCGGGGTACGCTGAGGCGATAAACAGCGGGTGCGGAGCCCTTACCTCAGCCCAGGAGATTGCCGAGGGCAGCCCCTCATCCGCCTGCCGGCACCTTCTCCCCGTAAACGGGGCGAAGGGGATATGCCGCAGCGTCTCGATTCCCTCTTCTCCCCAGCGGGGAGAAGGTGCCCGTAGGGCGGATGAGGGGGCCGGCGAAGCCGGTCTTTAAAACAACATTCATGCGGGATTCGACCGCGCTCGCGTCGGCATGGAGGGATAGTTAAGATGAGAGGCCGTGCCGTGTGGCCCCCTCATCCGACCCTTCGGGCCACCTTCTCCCCGCTGGGGAGAAGAGGACACATGCGGCAGCCTCTCCGTTCCTCGCCCGTTCTCGCATGGCACGTCCCTCTCGTCTCCGAAAAGATGCGGGCTGTCGCGGCAACAAAAAGGCGGGCACGAGGCCCGCCTTTTGCTTGACTGTGGTTCCGATCAGCCGGCTGCGACGGGTGCGCCCCAGCCGCCCCAGACGTAGATGCAGAAGAACAGGAACAGCCACACGACGTCGACGAAGTGCCAGTACCAGGCGGCCGCCTCGAAGCCGAAATGCTGTTTCGGGGTGAAGTCGCCGCGCAGCGCACGGATCAGGCAGACAGCCAGGAAGATCGTGCCGACGAGGACGTGGAAACCGTGGAAGCCGGTCGCCATGAAGAAGGTCGCGCCGTAGATCGAACTCTTGAAGGCGAACGGGGCGTGAGCATATTCGTAGGCCTGAACGGCAGAGAAGAACATACCGAGCAGCACGGTCAGCGTCAGGCCCTGGATCAGGCCCTTGCGGTCGTTGTGCAGCAGCGCATGGTGCGCCCAGGTGACCGTGGTGCCCGACAGGAGCAGGATGACGGTGTTGTAGATCGGCAGGTGCCAGGGGTCGAGAACCTCGATACCCTTCGGCGGCCAGGTGCCGCCGGTATAGAGCACGCGCGAGGCCTGGATCGCTTCGTTCGGATAGAGGCTAACGTCGAAATAGGCCCAGAACCAGGCGACGAAGAACATCACTTCCGAAGCGATGAACATGATCATGCCGTAGCGCAGGTGCAGCGAGACGACGCGGGTATGGGCGCCCTCATGGGCTTCCTTCACCGTATCGGCCCACCAGCCGTACATGACGTAGAGCACCAGCGCGAAGCCGATATAGAAAACCCAGGGATTGGCAAGCTCGAAGCCGGCGACCTTGAAGGAGCCGCCATTGAGATAACGCATGTAGGAGACGCCGCCGAACGCCATGATGAAGGCGCCGAGCGAGGCTAGAATCGGCCACGGGCTCGGATCGATGATGTGATAGTCGTGATTCTTTTGATGAGCATCGGCCATGTGGTTATCCCCGGATGTCTTCCTTCACTCCGCTCCCGGCATAGCCGGAAACGAGCCTTGATCAAAGTTTCTTTTCAATCTTCTGCGCTCCACCCTCATTCGAAGCCACCGGCTTCGGACCCTCTTTCGGGTAGAACGTGTATGACAGCGTGATCGTATGGATATTCTTCGATTCCACCGCCTTGACGATTTCAGGATCGATGTAGAACACGACAGGCATGTCGAGCTTCTCGCCCGGCTTCAAGTCCGTTTCCGTAAAGCAGAAACATTGCACCTTGTTGAAATAGACGCCGGCTTCGCCCGGCGTGACGTTGAAAACCGCCTGGCCGCGCTGGGTCTCGTTCGAACGATTCTCGGCGGTGAAATTGACCTGGATGGTCTCGCCGATCTTCGGATTGACCTCGCGCTCGACCGGCTTGAAGTCCCATTGCAGGCCGGGGGCGACATTGGCGTCGAAGGTGACGCGCATCGTGCGGTCGAGCACGACGCTCGACACCTGGTCGACGCGCTGCGTCGTGCCGTTATAGCCGGTCACCTGGCAGAAGATGCGGTAGAGCGGCACGGCGGCATAGCTCATCGCGCCCATGCCGAAGACGAAGCTCAGGCACATCATGACGACGGCGCCGTTGTTGCGCCCCTGCTTCTTCGGTGCGGCGGCGTCTTCGCTCATCCAGCCATTCCTCCGCCGATCTTCACGATGGTGATCGCGTAGAAGAGAATGACGAGGCCGGCAAGCACCAGCCCGAGGGCGACGTTGCGGTTGCGGCGCGACTTGCGCTGCGCTTCCGTGAGCTTGAGCAATTCCATCAGAACCAACCTCCCGCATGCGAGACCAGCACCGACGCCAGCCGGTCGATCATCAAGGCGGAGAACACGGCGAAGAGATAAAAGATCGAGAAGCCGAAGAGCTTCTTCGCCGGGATCATCTTCGGATCGCCGTCGGGCATGCGCCAGACGGCGATGGAACAGTATATGAAGATCGCGCCGAGGACGGCTGCGACGAGGCCATAGCCGAGGCTCGCGAAACCGAGGAAGGACGGCAATATCGCGCAGACGGCGGTCAGCACCGCATAGGCGACGATCTGATGCTTGGTCACCCGTTCGCCGGCAACGTTCGGCAGCATCGGCACGCCGACGGCCTCGTAGTCGCGCATCTTGAAGAGGGCAAGCGCCCAGAAATGCGCCGGCGTCCATAGGAAGATGATGAGGAAGAGAACGGTGCTCTCGATCGTCACGCTGTTGGTCACGCAGGCCCAGCCGATCATCGGCGGGAAGGCGCCGGCAGCACCGCCGATGACGATGTTCTGCGGCGTCGAGCGCTTCAGCCACATGGTGTAGACGACGGCATAGAAGAAGATGGTGAAGGCGAGGATGCCGGCCGAGAGCCAATTGACGGCAAGGCCGAGGATCACCACCGAAAAGCCCGACAGTACCAGGCCGAAGGCGAGTGCTTCCGACGGCGCGATGCGGCCGGCCGGGATCGGGCGGTTGGCGGTGCGGCTCATGATGGCGTCGATATCGGCGTCATACCACATGTTCAGCGCGCCGGAGGCGCCGGCGCCGACGGCGATGCAGAGGATGGCGATCACGCCGAGGACGGGATGGATATGGCCCGGCGCCAGCACGAGACCGGCAAAGGCAGTGAAGACCACGAGCGACATGACCCGTGGCTTCAACAATTCGAAATAATCGCGCGCACTCGCTTCCGACAATTCGCCGTCCTTTGCAAGCGCCCCGTGATTGTCGATGACCGTCATCATTCCGTCCTGAATGTCTTACGATCAGGACGCCGTATCGAATGCGGCGTCCTGATGCCCGCGCAATTTACTTGATGCGCGGAAGCTGTTCCCACTGGTGATAGGGCGGCGGCGAAGGCAGCTGCCATTCGAGCGTCGTTGCGCCCTCACCCCACGGATTGTCGCCGGCGACACGCTTCCTGGCGAAGGCTTCGAAGACGCCATAGAGGAAGATCAGCACACCGAAGGCCGAGATGTAGGAGCCGATGGAAGAAACATAGTTCCAGCCGGCAAAGGCATCCGGATAATCGATGTAGCGGCGCGGCATGCCGGCGAGGCCGAGGAAGTGCTGCGGGAAGAACACCAGGTTGACGCCGATGAACATGATCCAGAAATGCAGCTTGCCGACCAGCTCGTTGTACATATAGCCGGTCATCTTCGGGAACCAGTAGTACCAGCCGGCGAAGATCGCGAAGACGGCGCCGAGCGACAGAACGTAGTGGAAGTGGGCCACGACGTAATAGGTGTCATGCAGCGAGCGGTCGAGACCGGCATTGGCGAGCTGGACGCCGGTCACGCCGCCGACCGTGAACAGGAAGATGAAGCCGATCGCCCAGAGCATCGGCGTGCGGAACGAGATCGAGCCGCCCCACATCGTCGCGATCCAGGAGAAGATCTTCACGCCCGTCGGAACGGCGATGACCATCGTCGCGAAGACGAAGTAGCGCTGCGCGTCGAGCGACAGGCCGACCGTGTACATGTGGTGGGCCCAGACGACGAAGCCGACGGCGCCGATCGCGACCATGGCATAGGCCATGCCGAGGTAGCCGAAGATCGGCTTTTTCGAGAAGGTCGAGATGATGTGGCTGACCATGCCGAAGCCCGGCAGGATGAGGATGTAGACCTCGGGGTGACCGAAGAACCAAAACAGGTGCTGGTAGAGGATCGGATCGCCGCCGCCCTCCGGAGAGAAGAACGCCGTGCCGAAATTGCGGTCGGTGAGCAGCATGGTGATGCCGCCTGCCAGAACCGGCAGTGACAGCAGCAGCAGGAAGGCGGTGATCAGCACCGACCACGCAAAGAGCGGCATCTTGTGCAGTGTCATGCCGGGAGCGCGCATGTTGAGGATCGTGGTGATGAAGTTGATCGCACCGAGGATCGACGAGGCGCCCGCAATGTGGAGCGCGAAGATCGCAAGATCGACCGCCGGTCCCGGCGTGCCGCTTGTCGCCAGCGGCGGATACATCGTCCAGCCGCCACCCGTGCCATAGGCGCCTGCCGGGCCTTCGACGAACATCGACAGCAAGAGCAGCGCGAAGGCCGGAACGATCAGCCAGAAGGAAATGTTGTTGAGGCGCGGGAAAGCCATGTCGGGCGCGCCGATCATGATCGGCACCATCCAGTTGGCGAAACCGCCGATCATCGCCGGCATGACCATGAAGAAGATCATGATCAGCGCGTGCGCTGTCGTGAACATGTTGAACATCTGCTTGGCGCCGTCGATCGCGGCATCGCCCTCATAGCCGTAGACCATCGAGGCCAGGCCGTGGAAGATCTGGATGCCCGGCTCCTGCAGCTCCATGCGCATGGCAACCGACAGCGCGCCGCCGATGATGCCGGCAATGATCGCGAAGATCAGGTAGAGCGTGCCGATGTCCTTGTGGTTGGTCGAGAACAGCCAGCGATTGGCAAAGCTCGGCTTGTGCCCGTGATCATGGTGATCGTGATCATCATGCGCGTGATCGTGATGGGCGTGAGAATGATCGTCGTGAGCGGAAGGTCCAGCCATTGTCCCGATCCCCTTTATTACTGTGCTTCGGCGACGTTGACGGTCTTTGCGGGACCATCGGTTGCGGCCATGAGTGTCTTGTAGGCGCCGGGCAGGTCGCTGGCGGCTGCGGTCAGCCACTGCTTGTACTTGTCCTCGGAGACGACGCGGATGGCGATCGGCATGAACGCATGGTCCTTGCCGCAGAGCTCAGAACACTGGCCGTAGAACAGGCCTTCGCGCTCGGCCTTGAACCAGGTCTCGTTCAGGCGGCCCGGCACGGCATCGATCTTGACGCCGAAGGAGGGCATGGCGAAAGCGTGGATGACGTCGGTGGGGGCTGCGGTGACGAGAACGCGGACAGTCTTGTTGACCGGCAGGACCAGTTCGTTATCGACGGCGAGAAGTCTGGGATAGATCGACTTGTCTTCCTTGCCGGCGGCCGGGCGATCCTGATCCTTCAGCAGGAAGGAATCGAAAGCCAGCGGGCTTTCGCCCGAACCTTCATATTCGTAGTTCCACTGCCACTGGGTGGCGGTCGCCTTGATCGTCACGTCGGGGTTTTCGGGCAGCGTCAGCTGCGCCGTCAGCAGGTTGAACGAAGGAATGGCGAGAAGAAGAAGCACCAGGACCGGCCCCACGGTCCAGGCAATCTCGATCAGCGTGTTGTGGCTCGTCTTCGAGGGAACCGGGTTCGCGCTGGCGCGGAACTTGAAACAGACGACGATGAGCAGGACCAGCACGAATAGCGTGATCGGAACGATAAACCACAGGGTATATTGTTCGAACCAGTGGATTTCCCGCATGATCGGCGTTGCCGCCGGCTGCAGCGTCGCCTGCCACGGCGTCGGCTGGTCGGCATATGTGCCGGAAGCAAAAAGCAGACAGACCAGCGTGGTCAGGGCTGCATAAGCCTTCTTCATCACCTTAGTATCTCCCTCGAGCGCTTGACCTGCAAAATAGAACGCAGAATCCTTGCCATCTTCAGCGCTTCAAACCACAGTTTGGCATTTGCCGCAACAGGTCAGAGCAATTGTCTATGCGGCATTTTTGCTCAAAGCATAGGCAGGCTGGAACGGCAAAACATCCCAAGTTTTTCATCAGCATATGAAAAATCGGCTTTCCGGCCAATCCGCGCGCGAAACATTCTTTCGCAAAGGTCCAATTTCCGCCGCAGTCCCCCGGTTTTCACGGGGTGGGGCTTTTCATTTTTGGTGGGCAGCTTCAACAATAGCCGCAATGATTCGATATCCAGAGGTTTCCATGGGTTTCCGTTCCCTCGCGCAGTCGCTTCTCCTGACTGCCAGCATCGCGGCCGCAGCGACGACGCCCGTTTTCGCACAGCAGCAACCCACCCCGTCACAGGCCACCCCCCCGGCTTCCGCGCCGGCGCCGGCCCCTGCTCCGGCGCCGCAACAGCCGAGCGCCGCCAGACCGAATGTCGAACCGGTGACACCCGGCCAGACACAGCCGCCGGCGCCGGGCACGGTGAAGTCCAATCATGGCGCATGGTCTGTCGTCTGCGACAAGCCGGCCGGGGCCGCGACCGAACAATGCGCGCTGATGCAAAACGTCATCGCCGAGGATCGGCCGGAAGTCGGGCTTTCCGTCGTCGTCCTGAAGACGGCCGACCGCAAGTCGAAGATCCTGCGCGTGCTGGCACCACTTGGCGTGCTGCTGCCGAACGGCCTCGGGCTCAATGTCGACGGCAAGGATATCGGCCGCGCCTATTTCGTCCGCTGCTTTGCCGATGGCTGCTACGCAGAGGTCGTGCTCGAGGACGAGTTGCTCAAGACCTTCCGCAGCGGCGCCCAGGCAACCTTCATCGTCTTCCAGACCCCGGAAGAAGGCATCGGCATCCCCGTCGACCTCAAGGGCTTCGCCGAAGGTTTTGACGCTCTGCCGTGAGGGTGGGCTAGTCGCGACGTCTCGATTCCCTCTTCTCCCCAGCGGGGAGAAGGTGCCCGTAGGGCGGATGAGGGGGCCGGCGAAGCCGGTCTTTTCAACAACGCCCATACGGGCTTCGACAGCGCTGGCGTCATCTCGACCATGCTCAGGGTCTTGTGGGCGCGGTGTTATCGTTAGCGAACCGGGAATAGGGTTTACGTGAAGGATGTGCCGTGTGGCCCCCTCATCCGCCTGCCGGCACCTTCTCCCCGAGGGGAGAAGAGATTGCGCCGCGCCCTCTCCGTTCCCCGCCAACTCATCACATGGTACGTTCCATCTCGCCACATCATCCTTGCCCAACAAAGAATAATTCGACGGCGGGGCTTCACTCCTTATTATGTGGAGCCCTATCTAGGGAGTCAGTGCACTCCTGAACGCATGCCCATTGGAGCCCTATCATGAACACCGATCTCCTGACGCTTTTCGATGCCGACGAAGCCACGATGCGCAAGCACGTCGCCGAGGCCCTGTCCGGCGCCGATGACGGCGAACTGTTCATCGAGCATGCGCAGGCGGAAGCGCTGACCTTCGACAATGGCCGGCTCAAGGGCGGCAGCTTCAACACCGAACAGGGTTTCGGCCTGCGCGCCGTTGCCGGCGAAGCGGTCGGCTATGCCCATGCCGGCGATCTCTCGGTGGCGGCGCTGAAGCGGGCGGCCGATGCCGTCGGCGCGGTGACGCGCGGCTATTCCGGCTCCTATGCCGCCGCACCCCAGGGCACCAACAAGAAATTCTACAGCGACGAGAACCCGATCGGCCAGCCGAGCTTCGAGGAAAAGGTCAAGGTCCTGCAGGACATCGACGCCTATCTCAGGGGCAAGGATGACAAGGTTCGCCAAGTGACGGCCTCGGTCGCCGCAAGCTGGCAGGTCGTCGATATCCTGCGTGCCGACGGACACCGCGTGCGCGACATCCGGCCGATGACGCGCATCAACATCTCGGTGATGGTCGGCGAAGGCGAGCGGCAGGAGAGCGGCTCCTATGGCAGCGGCGGGCGCATCGGCTTCGGTGATTTCATCGCCGAGGGCAGCTGGCAATACGGCGCCGACGAGGCGCTGCGCCAGGCGCTCGTCAATCTCGAGGCGATCGATGCGCCGGCGGGCACGATGGACGTGGTGCTCGGCTCCGGCTGGCCGGGCGTGATGCTGCACGAGGCGGTCGGTCACGGGCTGGAGGGCGATTTCAACCGCAAGAAGACATCGGCCTTTGCCGGTCTTCTCGGCCAGATGGTCGCCGCTCCCGGCGTCACCGTCGTCGATGACGGCACGATCGACAACCGCCGCGGCTCGATCACCATCGATGACGAGGGCACGCCGTCCGCCTACAACGTGCTGATCGAAAACGGCAAGCTCGTCGGTTATATGCAGGACCGGCAGAATGCCCGGCTGATGGGCATGGCGCCCACCGGCAACGGCCGCCGCCAGGGCTATTCCCATGTACCGATGCCGCGCATGACCAACACCTACATGCTCGGCGGCGACAAGACGCCTGAGGAAATGATTGCCTCGGTGAAGAAGGGCATCTACGCCGTCTCCTTCGGCGGCGGCCAGGTGGACATCACCTCCGGCAAGTTCGTCTTCGGCTGCACCGAGGCCTATCTGATCGAGAACGGCAAGGTCGGCGCGCCGATCAAGGGCGCGATGCTGATCGGCAACGGCCCGGATGCGATGAAGCGGGTGTCGATGATCGGCAACGACATGAAGCTCGATACCGGCATCGGCAATTGCGGCAAGGCCGGCCAATGGGTTCCCGTCGGCGTCGGCCAACCGCATCTGCGCATGGATCAGGTGACGGTCGGCGGCACGCAGACCTGAGCGAAAGGATCCATCATGGCGGACGTCGAAATCAGAACCTTCACCGCCGACGACGCCGATGACGTGCTTTCGGTGATCCTGCCGATCCAGCGCGAGGAATTCGGCATCGATATCACCGCGGATGAGCAGCCGGATCTTAGGGTCATCCCGGATTTCTACCAGTCCGGCAAGGGACAGTTCTGGGTTGCCGTCAGGGATGGCGCCATCGTCGGCACGGTCGGGCTCAAGGATATCGGCAATAACCAGGCGGCGCTGCGCAAGATGTTCGTCTCAGCTGAAGTTCGCGGCTCCGAGCATGGCGTGGCCGCACGGCTTCTCGATTACCTGTTTGCCCATGCCAGGGATGTCGGCCTCACCGATATCTTCCTCGGCACGACGGACAAGTTCGTCGCCGCGCATCGCTTCTACGAGAAGAACGGCTTTAGCGAGATCGCCAAGAGCGCCCTGCCCCGCGCCTTCCCGCTGATGGCGGTGGACAGCAAATTCTACCGCTATAAGGTCGGCTGACTGAAGCTGCGGGAGAATCCTGGTGCGGTTGACGAGGGACAGTCTCGCCTAAAGCCCGTCACATCGAAATGCCGTCGCCCCCAAACACACTGCGCATTTTCGGCGCGTTGCATCAGCTCTTCGACGTTTGCGCCGGCCGAAACAGCCACTTTCGTTCGATCGCGGCGGCAAGATCGAGATCGTTGTGACGGGCAAACAGCATAAGATGGCCGAGGACGTCGGCGGTCTCGTCGGCAAGGTCTTGCTGCATATCTTCCGGTGAACGCCCCTTCGCACGACCGCGCCCGGTCAGCCGGTTCCAGGCCTGTGTCAGCTCGCCCATTTCCTCCTGCAGTTTCAGAAGGAACCAATCGGCATCACGCTCAATGCCGTGGGCCGCGACATGGGTGGAGGAAGAAATTTCGAACTGATCGGCGAGACGGCGCAGCATGAGCGTTCTCCTTTTGTTTATGGAGGAGACGCTGATTCCCAATGTTTGTCCAGCGTGGGATTGTCCCGCGTGGATTGTCCGGAGTGCTGGAGTGGCAATCAGCCGTGGTCCGGCAGCAGCATGCAGTCATAGGAGCGTTGCTTCAGCGCATCGCAGGCCGAGACGGCGGCATCCTTGCTGGCGAAGCCGACGAAGCGGGCGCGATAGATCTTGTTGACCCCCTGCCCGACCGCCTCCGTATAGGGCGAGGCGGACACCAGCGGTGCGCCGCCTTCCGACTTCGCCTGGGCGAGAAGTGCACGCGCCGCATCGGCACTCGGTGCGGCCGAGATCTGGATCTGCCAGTCGCCATTGGTCTTCTCTGCCGATGTCTTCGGCATCTTGCCGGCGTTCAGGATCTCGTCCATCGCGACGGGACGCTCCAGAGGCACGACGGCGTCGTCGGCATAGGCAAGGCTCTTTGCTGCGAGATCGTCGGCCGGGCGCGGTGCGTTGAGCGGCACCGGAACATCGGAGGCCTCGGCGGCGGACGCGACTTCGACGGGTTCCCTCGCGCCGACGCTCGCCATCAGCTTTGCGCCGCCGGAAGACGAGGCACGGCCGAGATAACGGTCGAGCAAACCAGCCATCTTGGCGTCGCGGCTGCGGGCGGTGCGGCCGCCGAGCACGACGCCGACCACGCGGCGGTTGCCGTCTCTGACGGCGCTGACGAGGTTGAAGCCGGAGGCGTTGGTATAGCCGGTCTTGATGCCGTCCATGCCCTGGTAGCGGTACATGAGATTGTTGTGGCCGCGCACCGTCCGGCCGCGGAAATTGAAACTGGCCGTCGAAAACAGCCGGTATTCGTTCGGATAATTCTTCATCAACGCGATGGCGAGCGTCGACATGTCACGCGCCGTCGTGACCTGTCGGCCGTCCGGCAGGCCGGAGGCGTTAACGAAAACGGTGCGGCTCATGCCGAGCTGGCGGGCTTTGGCCGTCATCACCCGAGCAAAGCCGCTTTCCGAGCCGGCGAGCTTCTCACCCATGGCGGAGGCGGCATCATTGGCGGATTTGACGATCATGCCATAGACCGCCTCGCGCACGGTGATCGTGCCGCCCGCCTTGACGCCAAGCTTGGTCGGCGGGCGTGCAGCTGCGTATTTCGACATCCGGATCGGAGTCTCCCAGGCGATCTTGCCGCGCTTCAACGCCTCGAAGGTGAGATAGAGCGTCATCATCTTCGTCAGCGAGGCCGGATGGTTCAGCGTATCGGCGTTTTCGGCGGCGAGAACCTTGCCGGTCCGGGCATCGAGGATCAGCGAAGCGTTGCCGGCAAGGGCCGCAAGCGGCGCCGAAACGGCAAGCGTTACGGTCAAAACAGCCGCCAAAAGCTTTCTCATGCACTTTCCCCTCATACCCTGGCCCCTCATACGCTGGTCCCTCATACGCTGGTCCCTCATACGCTGGTCCCTATGCGCAGCCCTTGATGCCGGCTCTCGGTCAGACCGGCATTTGTACCGTAATGTGACAGAAGCCGTAAGTTTGGCGCGACTTTGAGGCAACGCCTATCATTTTTCTAGTCTTTTCATCGTCTTGGTAAACAGGAAATGAAAGACCCGTGCCGGATCGGGATTCAGCAAGGCTTAAGTCGCACTTGCTAGTTTCCTTAAAAGGCAAGGGATAGGCGCCGCATGACGGGACAATTCAAGCGATTGGGCAAGCGACTGGCGATCGGTGCCGGGCTCGAGTTTTCCTGGCTGCTCGCGTCAGTCGGACTGATGCGCGAAGCGCGCGGGCGCGGCGTCGTCTTTACGCTGCATCATGTCCGCCCGCACGTGCCCCAGGCCTTCGAGCCGAATGCGCATCTCGAAATCACCCCCCGTTTTCTCGACGCGGCGCTGCGGCGGCTGCGGCGAGAGGGCTACCGCTTCGTGCCCCTTGATCAAGTGCCGGCGCTGCTGGCGGAGCCGGAAGGCGCAAAGCCCTTCGCGGCGTTCACGCTGGACGACGGATACAGCAACAATCTGGAACATGCGTTGCCGGTGTTCGAGCGGCATCAGGCGCCGTTCACGGTGTTCGTCGCCAAGGGTTTTGCCGAAGGCTCTCACAGCATCTGGTGGGAAACGCTCGCCGTCCTACTGCGCCGGCCGAGCGAAATCTACTTCGATTTCGGCCGAGGCAGAGAGCGCCTGGCGCTCGACAGCCCACAGCAGCAATGGCATGCCTTCGACCGCTTTGCCGCCTATATCCACGGCTCCGAGGAGGCGCGCGCCGTTGCCGCCATCGATCTGCTGGCGCGCGAGAACGGCATCGAGCCGACGGATATCGTCCGCGAGCTGGTGATGGGGCCAGGCGAATTGCAATGGCTGGCGGCTCATCCGCTCGCAACGCTCGGCGCCCATACGATCAGCCATCGCGCACTGGCCCGGCTGCCGGAAGCCGAAGCGCGAATCGAGATGCAGGTTTCGGCGGATTACGTCGAGGCGGCGACCGGCATCCGTCCCGAGACGATCGCCTATCCCTATGGCACGCCTGATGCTGCGACCGCCCGCGAGGCACGCATCGCCCGCAATCTCGGCTTTACGCTTGCGGTCACCACGCAGCCCGGGCTGCCGTCAGCGCAATTGACCGGCTATCTCCCGCGCATTTCGCTCAACGGCTTCTACCAGAAGCGACGCTACGTCTCGGCGCTCGCCTCCGGCATACCGTTGAAGCTGATGGGCAGGTAAGCTCGTTACGGGTACATTCGCACCTTGTCCCATTCGCCTTCCGGTAATGGGCGGCGGAATTCGACGCGGTCATGCAGGCGGAATTTCTGGTCCTTCCAGAATTCGATCGAGGTCGGCCGGATGCGGAAGCCCGACCAGTGGGCGGGGCGCGGAATCTCGCCGATGGCATAGCGCGCGGTATATTCGGCCACGGCCTTTTCCAGCGCGAACCGGCTTTCGAGCGGGCGGGATTGTCTGGAGGCCCAGGCGCCGATGCGGCTGCCGCGCGCCCGCGTCTTGAAATAGGCGTCGGCTTCGGCATCGGTGACGATCTCGACGGGACCGCGCAGCCTGACCTGACGACGCAGGCTTTTCCAATGAAAGCACATGGCCGCCTTTTTCTGGCCGAGAATTTCGCGGCCTTTCTGGCTCTCGAAATTGGTGTAAAAGACGAAACCGTCGTCGTCGAATCCCTTCAGGAGAACCATGCGGACATTGGGAAGACCATCCTCATCGACCGTTGCCAGCGCCACAGCATTGGGGTCATTGGGCTCGGAAGCCTCGGCTTCTTTCAGCCATTCGGCAAAGAGCTTGAAGGGCTCGCCACTTTCGGTAAAGTCACCGCTTGTTAACTCGTTTGCCGACATATTGGTTCAAATGCCCCGGATTATTCAAAACTCGCCCAGCTTTTGATAACTGGACAGGATGCAGGGTGGAAGTCATAGCAAAGTCATCTCGCCATACAAAGGGCCTGCGGCGACGCAGCAGTGTGTTCTTCGTCACCGGCGTCGCGATGTTGTCGCTGTCCGGCTGCGTCGGCGGCGGCATGGATTTCCTGAGTGAAGCCAAGGTCGACCGGTCGGTGGCAACCGGCACCGTGCCGCAGACGCCGCCGAGCACCGACACGCTTTCCGACGAAATGACCGTGCGCAACGCCGTGACCTCGGCCGACGTGCAAAGGCTCGAGGGCCAGCCGCTTCCCTGGGCGAACGCATCGACCGGCAGTGCCGGCGTCATCGATACGATCGTCGAGAATAACGAGTCCGGCCAGGTCTGCCGCCAGTTCCGCACGACCCGGCATTCCTATGTCGGCATTGCCAAATTCTACGGCAAGACCTGCCTCGTCGGCGGCGGCAACTGGCAGCTTCTGAGCTTCCAGCCGGAAAGCTGATCTCCCCAAGGTCGCTCAAATATTACAGCGTCCTTTGCGCGTTCGAAAAGACGCGGGGCGCGCGCCCTCCCCAACAGGTTAACGCGTGACCGCTTTCTGCCGAATGCTTAGCAAAGAGCTAACCATTTACCGCGAAACACCCACATCTCTTCACAGAAATAACAAGTGATTAGCAACTCGGCCCGCAGGATCGGCGTTGAGAGTGGCTGTTCCTGCCTTTGCGGCGGGTGGCGCCACACACGTTTTATTGGACGGGGATGCCGGGCAAGGACGAGGCTTGCCGCATCGCAACACCGGCGGTTTTGACATGCGCGATCCTTACAAAATTCTGGGCGTCAAGCGCGACGCGGCAGCAGACGAGATCAAGGCGGCCTGGCGCAACATGGCCAAATCAGCCCATCCCGACCACAATCAGGACGACCCGACGGCGACGGCCCGGTTCGCCGAGATCGGTCGCGCCTATGAAACCCTGAAGGACCCGCGCAAACGCAGCCTGTTCGACAATGCCCTGCGGATGGCCGAAGCCAAGAAGCACGAACAGACGATCATGCAACAGCGCCAGGCGGCCCGCGAGGCGGCCGTGCGCGCCAAGGCGGCGCAGGCCAATGCCGAGCGCGTGATGGAAGAGCTGGCGCGCGCCGCCCAGAAGGCGGCCGCCGACGGCTCCAGGCAACAAGCAGGCGCTACCGAGGCCGCCGACGAGATGGTGGATCGCATTTTTGGCGCCCAAGCCCGCGCGGCCGGCGGAGGCCAAGCGCAGGGTCGCGCCCAGCAGACGCAATATCAGCAGGCCCAAAACGCCCAGGGCGAGACCGGCAGGCGCATGGATGGCGATGCCGCCGAGGCCGACACCAAGGGCGACGAGGAAGCGGGCGAAGCTGGTCAAAATGCCGCCAACCTGTCGCTGCCGCTCAGCATCCTGACGAACTTGGTACGCCGGTTCACCGGCGCCAAGGATACCGGTCTTGAAAAGGCACCGGACGAAGTGACGACGGCTACGGTCACGATCGACGAAGTATTAAAGTGCGGCTGGATCACTGCGTCGCTGCCGGAGGGCCGCGAAATCGGCTTCGGCTTGCCGGCAGGCACGACCGACGGTCACGAGATCAGGCTCAAGGGACAGGGCTTCAAGCTGCCTGGCATGCAGCGCGGCGACGCCGTCATCAACATTCGCATCGCACCCGATCCGCGCTTCACCGTCGACGGTTTCGATCTGCACGCCGTGCTGCCGCTCAGCATCGAAAATGCCGTGCTCGGCACCGAGGCGCGTATCGAAGGACCGAGCGGGCCGCTGAACGTGACGATCCCCGCATGGTCCGGCTCGGACAAGACGATCCGGATTCCCGGCCAGGGATTGCCCCGCGAAGAGGGAGGCAGAGGCGATCTGGTCGTCGAAATACGCATTATTCTGTGGGAAAAACCCGACGACAAAATCACCGATCTCATGCGGAGCATGCGCGAAGGCCTGTTCCTATGAATTTTTTATGACATTCGCACCCTTTATTACGATCCCTAACAGTTGATGATCCCGGCCAAGCTTGAACCGATTAACGGCCTATGCCATAGGCAGGATCGATCAGAATCCTAGGGAGCGAAATATGGCTCAAGCATCCGGCCTCATGGCAGGCAAACGCGGCGTCATCATGGGTGTCGCCAACAATCGTTCGATTGCGTGGGGTATTGCCAAGGCCATTCATGCCCAGGGCGGAGAAGTCGCGTTCACCTACCAGGGCGATGCGCTGAAGAAGCGCGTCGAGCCGCTCGCCGCCGAGATCGACGCGACGCTGGTCGGCCATTGTGACGTCGCCGACGAAGCCACCATCGACGCCGTTTTCGAAAACGTCGAAAAACTCTGGGGCAAGATCGATTTCCTCGTGCATGCGATCGGCTTCTCCGACAAGGATGAGCTAACCGGCCGCTACGTCGACACTTCGCCCGACAATTTCACCAAGACGATGCAGATCTCCGTCTATTCCTTCACCTCGGTCGCACGCCGCGCCGAGAAGCTGATGACGGATGGCGGCGCCATGCTGACGCTGACCTATTACGGCGCCGAAAAGGTGATGCCGAATTATAACGTCATGGGTGTCGCCAAGGCCGCGCTCGAAGCCAGCGTCAAATATCTCGCCGTCGACCTCGGACCGCAGAATATCCGTGTCAATGCCATCTCGGCCGGGCCGATCAAGACGCTTGCCGCCTCCGGTATCGGCGATTTCCGCTACATTCTGAAGTGGAACGAATATAACGCGCCGCTGCGCCGCACCGTCACCATCGAGGAAGTCGGCGATGTCGGCCTTTATCTGCTGTCGGACCTGTCGCGCTCCGTCACCGGCGAAGTGCACCATGCCGACAGCGGCTATCATGTCATCGGCATGAAGGCGGTCGACGCGCCCGACATTTCCGTCGTCAAGGACTGATTTTTTCCATATGGATGCGAGACCGTGCTTATCTATGTGATCAGACACGGCCAGACTGCCTGGAATGCAGAGCGGCGCCTGCAGGGGCAGAAGGACATCCCGATGAATGCCACGGGCCTGGAGCAGGCCCGGCAGAACGGCGTCGCGCTTGCGGAGATTCTCGGCGACACGGTGGGCGAATTCGATTTCGTCGCAAGCCCGCTCCAGCGCACACGCGCGACGATGGAAATCATGCGCACCGCCATGGGCCTGCCGCCGCTTGCCTATCGCACCGATCCGAGGCTGGTGGAAATTTCCTTCGGCGACTGGGAGGGCTCGACGATCAAGGAGCTGAAGGCGACGCAGCGCGAGCGGGTGGCGGAACGCAACGCCTCGAAATGGGATTTCATCCCGCCTGGCGATGACGCGGAAAGCTATGAAATCCTCTCCTGGCGCACCGGCTCTTGGCTAAACTCCGTCGATCGTCCGACGGTTTGCGTCACCCATGGCGGTGTCATCCGCACGCTTTTCCAGACGATCGCCGACCTGCCGAAAAGCACTGCTGCTGAAGGTGCGATCCCACAGGACCGGATCATCCGGATCGAAACCACTGAGCGGACGATCGCCTGGCTGTAGGCATTGCTATTGCCCCTCGATCAGGCGGTTAGAAATCGGGCTGTACCAGATTTCTTGATCACCCTTTCCCGGTCGCACGTATTTGCAGCCGGCTTTCAGCAATAACTCTTTGAGCTCGCGGAGCCGGCCATGGGCTCAGTAGGTCGGATTGGGGATGCGAACGAGCTGTTCGGCCATGATGTGGACGGGGATTTCCGGCAGGCTCGAGGTGAAGCCGTTAAGCTCGAAAAGGTCGGTTATAGCTGCGACAACTTTAGGCTCGAGGGCTTCGAGGGTATCGGCCTCGACGGCCAGCCCTTCGATATCATTGCTACTGGCAACCCAAACACCGGCCTCTTCATCCCAATCCGCGCGCACTATGATCGAGGCGTGCTTCATACGATCAGTCTCCATAGCGGACACGATTGTCCTACAAGGTTGCGCACCACGTTTGGTACTACGCCGACGTGGCATAGTAGCGGAATGGAAGTAAATTTTATACGCCGATCTAGGCGTTAGACTGCCTATTTAACGATATCGAGATCGTTGATGACGCGCTTGCCGTCGACCTCGGTATAGAAGACGATCACCTTCACGCCGGCTTCGAGACCGTCGAAATTGAACTCCTCGGGCGCCTGATAGGTCTTGCCGTCATCGAGCGTCAGGACGAGGTTGGCCGTGTCGACCTTCTTGATCGTCGCCTCGACATCGGCGCTCTCGGCAAAACCGCTCATCGGTGACAGGAAACTTGCTGTTGCCAAAAGCGTGGCGACGACGAAACGCATGGCGACAATCCTTTAAGACGCTGCACGAGAACATGACCGGCCACAAATAAGCTCCTGAATATGGCGAAAATTGCCCGTAAGAATGGCTTTTCCCGCCCAATTGATGAATAGGATTTAAATATAATCAAAATGCCGCTTTAACCCGCGCTTTTTCCCTTCCCGCGATCTCTCGGCATCGCCGGCGGGCAATCGTAAATTAACCCGCGCGCCCTACAGTTGCTCGTCAACATGGGGGTTTCATTTTGTTATCCAGGCTCAGCGACAGCAAGCAGTTGCGGCGCGTGTTGAAGAATAGCCGCGTCTCGTTTCTGGTTTCGTCGCTTGTCGCCCTCGTCGTCATCATGGTCGGCTTCGGCCTCGACCAGGCCAATACTGCATCTTATGTGCGCGAACTTCGTATCCGGACCGAAAACGAGACGAACCTCATCCGTGCCCGGGTCATGGCTGAGATCAATATGGACCTCAGCGTCGTCCGCGACCTGACGAACCTGATCTCCGTCAGCGCGGCAAACGGAGAGGAGATGGAACGCCAGATCAACTGGCTGCTGATCCAGAACCCGTCTTTCATTCATATCGCCGTCGCGCCTGATTTCATCATCCGCGACATCCACCCGCCGCAATCCGGCAAGGAGCGGGTCGGCCGCGACGTGCGCGAGTCTCTCTTCTTCCGCCAGGCGATGACCGGCGCGACCGGCAACCAGCCGGCGCGCTTCTACGGCCCGGTCAGCACCGACGGCCGGGACGCCTTCGCCATCTTCTTCCCGGTTTACGTCAAGGAGAACGGCGAGCGGCGGATCTGGGGCGCGGTCGAAGTCGCGATCGACCAGACGATGTTCTACCAGGCGACCGGGCTGATGCCGGCACGCGACCGCGAAAACCGGGAGCGCTATCCGCATCTCGGCCATCTTTCGATCGCAATCCGCGATATCGGCGCGCCGACCGCCGCCAAGGCTCCTCCCCCGGCGCCGTTCTTCGGATCCTCCGATATCGACGGCAAGGATCCGATGCGCCAGAAGATCGGTTTTGCCGGCGGCAAATGGGAGCTTGCCGCTGTGCCGAACAGCGGCTGGAACGCGATACCTGAAAACCGCACCGAGCTGCGCCTGATTATCGTTGCCGCCGGCTTCATCATCATCGTGCCGATCTTCTTTGCGACCATGCTGCTCGGCGAGCGCAATCGCAACATCAACGCGCTGGAGACGCGCGAGGCAAAACTGCTGGAACTGTCGCAGCGGCTCAACCTGGCGCTGGAATCCTCCAATATAGGCATCTGGGAGCTGCAGGATGATTCGAACAGCCTGCACTGGGACGCGCGCGCCGCGGCCCTGCATGGCAAACCGGCGCAAGAAGGAAGCCGGGCGCTCGACGAATGGCTGGCGGCGATCCTGCCCGAGGACCGCGACACCGCCGAAGTACATTTCTTCAGCTGCAGCATTGCGGGTGCCGCCTGCACGGCGCAGTACCGCATCCTGCTCGGCGACGGCGGCATCCGCCACCTGCGCTCGGTCGGCTCCTTCTATACGGATGCCGGCGGCGTCAGCAAGACGATCGGCATTGTCTGGGACGTGACCGCAGATGCGGAGATCACCGACACGCTGCGCAAGGCCAAGGATATGAGCGAGGTCAAGAATGCCGAGCTGGAACTGGCGCTTGAAGAGCTCTCGAGTCGTGAGGGACAGCTCGCCGAGCTTTCCAGCCGGCTCGACCTGGCGCTCGATTCCTATCAATGCGGCATATGGGAAGCGCGGCCCGGCCTCGGCGGTTCGATCTGGAACGAGCGGATGCACGAGCTCTATGGCCTTGCGCCGCGCAACGGCTTCATGACCGAAGAGACCTGGCTTGGCTGCATCCACCCCGAGGACCGGAGCCTGGCGCTCGAAAGCGCGCGCCACTTCAAGAAGAACGGCGACTCGCACACCCTCGTCTGCCGCGTGATCGTCGACGACGGCTCGGTGCGCTATGTGCGCTCGGTCGGCAAGGTCCACCAGACGGGGACCGGCGAGATGAAGATCATGGGCATCGCCTTCGACGCCACCGAAGACGTGCTGATGACGATCCGGCTGAAAGCGGCCAAGGACGAGGCAGTCGCCAAGAATATCGAGCTCGAGCTTGTCAAGAACAGGATCGAGCACAATTCGCTGCATGACCCGCTGACCGCACTCGCCAACCGCCGCAAGCTCGACATCGCGCTCGAAAATCTCACCCAGGACGGCCGTCAGCAGCGGCAGAAGTTCTCGATCCTGCATATCGATCTCGACCGCTTCAAGGACATCAACGACACGCTCGGCCATGCCGCCGGCGATGCGATGCTGGTGCACGCCTCGAAGGTGCTCGCCAAGAACGTCCGCGGCAGCGATATCGTCGCGCGCATCGGCGGCGACGAATTCGTCATCCTTGCCCTCGATGTCGACGATAAGGAGATGGCGCAGCTTTCGACCCGGATCATCGAGGAGATGCGCCAGCCGATCGATTTCCAGGGCTTCTCCTGCCGCTGCGGCGTGTCGATCGGTATTGCGCTCGCCAACGGCATCCATGTCGATGCGCGCAAGGTGCTGATCAATGCCGATATCGCGCTCTATCGCGCAAAAAGCATGGGCCGCAACCGCTTCGAATTCTTCAATCACAATCTCCAGGCCGATATCATCAACACCAAGCGCACCGCCGACGAGATCCTCGCCGGCATCGACAATGGCGAATTCACCGCCTGGTACCAGCCGCAATTTTCGGCCCGGACGATGGAGCTGACCGGCGTCGAGGCGCTGGTGCGCTGGAAGCATCCCTCCAAAGGGTGGCTCGCCCCCGACAAGTTCCTGCGCATCGCCGACGAGATCAATGTCGTGCAGATGCTCGACCGGATCGTGCTGGAAACGGCGCTGCGCGACAAGGTGCGCTGGACGGCGCGCGGCATTGTGGTGCCTAAGGTCTCGGTCAATGTTTCGGCGCGGCGGCTGCATGACGGCAGCCTGTTGGAATCGCTCGCCGATCTGCATATCCGTCCGGGTGAGATCTCCTTCGAGCTGGTGGAATCGATCTTTCTCGACGAGAGCGAGGACGTCGTCTCGCAAAATCTCGAGCGTATCAAGGCGCTCGGCATCGATATCGAGATCGACGATTTCGGTACCGGCCATACCTCGATCGTCAGCCTGTTGAAGCTGAAGCCGAAGCGGCTGAAGATCGACCGCCAACTGGTGCAACCGATCGTCAATGCCTCGCAGGAGCGGGCGCTGGTCAGCTCGATCATCGAGATCGCCCGCTCGCTCGGCGTCGAGACGGTGGCCGAAGGGGTGGAGACGGCAGCCCATGCCGCACTGCTGCGCGATCTCGGCTGCGATATCCTGCAGGGTTATGCCTTCTCGCGGCCGCTCTCCTTCGACGATTTCACCAACGAAGCCACAGGAGCGGGGTGGCGGCTGGCGTCCTGATCGCCGCCTGCCGATGCCCTCGCCTTGCCCCCTCCCCGCCTGTGCGAAGAGAGTGGCGGCAATATGGGCCGCCCGTCCCCGGCAACGAACGGAAACAGCATTTCCTGAGCTGCCGGTTTGGCGCAAAGAAAGGCTTTTGCCTCGGCGGTTTTTTGGCCTATGAGTGTCGCGCCTTTTCAAGCAATGGCGCGGCCGGCAGCGATCGGCTTCGGCGCGCCACCGGTCGGAACACATGTCGCACAATACATTCGGTCACCTTTTCCGCGTAACCACCTGGGGCGAAAGCCATGGTCCGGCGCTTGGCTGCGTCGTCGACGGCTGCCCTCCGGGGCTCAGCTTCAAGCTCGAGGACCTGCAGGTCTGGCTCGACAAGCGCAAGCCCGGCCAATCCCGCTTCGTGACGCAGCGGCGCGAGGACGATCTGGTGAAGGTACTATCAGGCGTCATGCTCAACGCCGACGGCGAGACGATGACGACCACCGGCACGCCGATCTCGATGCTGATCGAAAACACCGACCAGCGCTCCAAGGATTACGGCGAGATTGCCCGGCAATATCGCCCCGGCCACGCCGATTATACCTATGACCTCAAATACGGCATTCGCGACTATCGCGGCGGCGGCCGCTCCTCGGCGCGCGAGACTGCCGCCCGGGTTGCCGCTGGCGGCATCGCCCGCCTTGTCGTGCCTGGCGTCACCGTGCGCGGCGCGCTGGTGCAGATCGGCAAACACAAGATCGACCGCCGCAACTGGGACTGGGACCAGGTCGGGCAGAACCCGTTCTTCTCGCCCGATGCCGCGGTCGTCCCGGTCTGGGAGGAATATCTCGACGGCATCCGCAAGAACGGCTCCTCGATCGGCGCGGTCATCGAAGTGATCGCCGAAGGTGTGCCGGCCGGCCTCGGCGCGCCGATCTATGCCAAGCTCGACCAGGACATCGCCTCGCTGCTGATGTCGATCAACGCGGTCAAGGGTGTCGAGATCGGCAATGGTTTTGCCGCCGCCGAAACGTCAGGCGAAGACAATGCCGACGAGATGCGCATCGGCAATGACGGCACGCCGATCTTCCTTTCCAACAATGCCGGCGGTATTCTCGGCGGCATCTCCACCGGGCAGCCGGTGGTGACGCGTTTTGCCGTCAAGCCGACGTCGTCGATCCTGACCGAGCGCCAGTCGATCGATGCGGAGGGCAAGAATGTCGATATCCGTACCAAGGGCCGGCACGACCCCTGCGTCGGCATCCGCGCCGTGCCGATCGGCGAGGCGATGGTCGCCTGCGCGATCGCCGACCATTATCTTCGCGACCGCGGCCAGACCGGCCGTCTGAAATAGGAGCCTCGCCCCATGTCTTATGACCAGAAGCGCGTCGTCGACGCCATCCGGGCCTTCGAGGCCGGCGAGATTGTCGTCGTCATGGACGACAATGACCGCGAGAACGAGGGCGACCTGATCGTCGCCGCCGTGCATTGCACACCGGAGAAGATGGCCTTCATCGTGCGCCACACCTCCGGCATCGTCTGCGCGCCGATGCCGAAGGAAGAGGCCAAGCGCCTCAACCTCAACGCCATGGTGGCGGAAAACGATTCGGCCCATACGACGGCGTTCACCGTCTCGGTCGATTTCAAGCACGGCACGACGACCGGCATCTCCGCCGACGACCGGACGCTGACGGTACGCAACCTCGCCAATCCGAATGTCGGCGCCTCCGACTTCGTCCGTCCGGGCCATATCTTCCCGCTGGTTTCCCGCGAAGGCGGCGTGCTGATGCGCTCCGGCCATACAGAAGCCGCCGTCGACCTCTGCAAGCTCGCCGGTCTGCCGCTGATCGGCGTCATCTCCGAGCTCGTCAACGATGATGGCACAGTGACGCGCGGGCCGCAGGTGGTTGACTTTGCCGAACAACACGGGCTGAAGCTCGTCTCCGTCGCCGATCTCATCGCCTATCGCCAGCGTAAGGAAACGCTGATCGAACTCGGCACCAGCTTCGACATCGAGACGCCGTTCGGCAAGGCCAAGGCTCATACCTACTCGCTGCCCTGGGATCCGATGCAGCATCTTGCCGTCGTCTTCGGCGACATCCGCGACGGCGTCGACATCCCGGTGCGCCTGCATCCGGAGAATGTTGCCGAAGATCTCTTCGGCAAGAACAGCCCGGTCGATTTCTATATGCAGAAGATTGCCGAGCAAGGCCGCGGCGTCATCGTCTATCTGCGCGAAGGCTCCGTCGGCGTCGGCCATCATGATAACGGCCGCAAGGCCCGCAACCAGGGCCGCGAAGCCCATGCCGAAGCCCAGACGCGCGACAGCGAATGGCTGGAAATCGGCCTCGGCGCACAAATCCTCAAGGATCTCGGCGTCAGCTCGATCAAGCTGCTCACCAGCCGCGAGCGCCACTATGTCGGCCTCGAAGGTTTCGGCATCAAGATCAGCACGACGGAAATTTGCTGAAGGAGCTTAGCGGCTGCCGCCAGGCGATATTCATACGCAATTTTTACGACCCGGAGATATTATTCTGGGCAAACAAAACTACTTATAATCTGCCCAGAAAGAACGATGGAGCATGCAAAAGCAATCAACGCTGAAACAGCCACGCTCACGGAAAACCGATTCCTCACCAAAAGAAAAATACATAAGTAGGCAACACAAAACGACACTACTGCCGTGAAATGCCTGATGAAGTGCATCTTAATATCATTATAACAAACGCCGTCGCCGAGAAAATCACCATTTAATACTAAATAATATTGAGTGAAATAATTATACACAAACAATATAATAAACAGTATTGGATATACTAATATAATGCACGCATTTGAAAAGCGTCCGCTTAGCAATTTTTTCTCCTTGGATTCGATTATCTTACATTGTTCGAGATTGATCGCAAGCGCCGCAACCACAGCATGCAATTATGTCGCCTAGTACCACGCCACAGAGATTATGACGGTTTGTCTTATCGTAGAATTGGCAGGGCTTCTGGTGGGATGAGAAGTTGGATGCTGCGTGCGGCGCCTGGCACGCGAGATATAAAACCCGCCTTCTCGAGGGTCAGCACCATCTGGTGAACAGACGGAGCCGTAACGCCGAAGTGGCGACGCATGTCGGCTTCGGCCGGAGGCTGTTTGAAGATGCGGCTGTAGGCGTAGATGAAGGCCAGGTACTGGCCTTGGATCTGCGTAAGGCCCCGTCTTGCCGTTGCGGCTTGCGGGTCAAGTGAGGGACTCATTTTGGGATTCATCTGCGTCTCCACGCTGAAGGAGGTGTCGATGAATATAAAGTTTCACATAGAGCTTAGCCAATCGGAACGTGACCAACTGGCCGCTTTGTTGAGCGGGGGGTGCCACAGGTCGCGCAAGATCAAGCGCGCCCAGATCCTGGTCGCAGCGAACGAAGGCTTCAGCGACGAGGTGATCGCGGCAACCTTGAACGTCAGCGGATCGACGATTTACCGGACCAAACGCCGGTTTGTGGAAGCCAATCTGGAAGGGGCGCTCAGCGAAGAACCGCGCCCGGGTGTTGAGCGCAAGCTATCGAGCAAGGAGGAGGCGCTGTTGGTAGCGACCGCCTGCTCAAAGCCGCCGCCCGGGCGAGCCCGCTGGACCCTGGAGCTTCTGGCAGATGAGATGGTCCGGCTCACCGATCATGACCAGTTGTCCTCGGAGACCGTGCGTCGCCGGCTGGCTGAGAACCATCTCAAGCCTTGGCGCAAAGACATGTGGTGCATCCCAAAGATCGATGGGGAATACGTCGCGCGCATGGAGGATGTTCTCGACCTCTACGCAGAAACGCCTGATCCACAAAGGCCCGTGGTCTGCTTCGACGAGAGCCCGACCCAACTCATCGGCGAAGTGCGCGAGCCCATTGCGGCCAAGCCTGGCCAGCTTGAACGCTACGATTGCGTAGTATCGCCGAAACGGCACGGTCAATCTGTTTGTCTTCATGGACGCCCACCGGCCCTGGCGCAGGGTGAAGGTCACCGATCGGCGAACCAACCAAGACTTCGCCGAGTGCATGCGCGAACTGGTCGACGTCGATTATCCCGACGCGCCGATCATCCGCGTGGTGATGGACAACCTCTCCACTCATTCCGCCGGGGCGCTTTACGACGCATTTCCCGCCCCGCAAGCTCGAAGGGTGCTGAAGCGACTGGAGTTCCACCACACGCCCAAGCACGCCAGTTGGCTCAACATGGTCGAGATCGAGATCGGTGTCCTGCGTAGCCAATGCCTCGACCGTCGTATCGACAACAAAGACACCATAATCGCCGAAGTCGCAGCCTGGGAGCAGCAACGCAACGCCCACGGCGCAAAGATCCAATGGATGTTCACAACCGAAAATGCCCGCAAAAAGCTCCGTAAAGCTTACCCCGTCAAAGAGTCATAATCTCTGTGGCGTGGTACTAGTGCAGTCATGTTGTCCAAAAAAATCATGGGAACGTCGAAGCCTGATCAGGCGAGGATCTTGGTCAATGTTCTCCAGCTCCGCCATGGCTTAGGGCGGGGGATATTGATAACTACTGCTGAGTATTTGGCACTTGGTGAGATGAAGATATCTCTCAGCGTGGAAAAGATCGAGCGGCAGGATATGACTCGGATTTGAACCGTGGTGCGCTAGAGGAAAATCATGCTCTCCACCCGTCCAAAAACACGACATTCTCCACACCCGCAAACCGCGCCAGCCGGTCCAGCTCGGCTTCCAGCCTCTCCAACCGGCCAGCCGACGGCTTCATACCCGGCTCCAGCCAGAGCCGTTTGACGTCGAGCGTCGACTTCTTCCGGTCCGCCTTCATGTCGATGCGGCCGATCAGCCTGTCGCCTTCGAGCAGCGGGAAGACGTAATAGCCATATTCGCGCTTCGGCTCGGGCACGAAGACTTCGATGCGGTAGAAGAAGCCGAACAGGCGTTCGGTGCGATTGCGGTCGCGAATCATTGGGTCGAAGGGGCTGAGCACGCGGATGCGGGGCGGCGCGCCGGGGTAAGTGTCGAGCGTCGAGAGGAAATCGGCAAAAGCCCAGGATGGGCGCGCCTTGCCGCCAAGCGCCGGTTCGATCAGCACTTCGGTCAGCTCGTCGCGATGGGCTGATACCCAGGCCTTGGCCTCATCGGGCGAGACGAGGTTCCAAAAGGCTGCGATCTCGCCATGGGTAGCAAAGCCGAGGCGGGCAAGGGCGCTGCGGCAGGCCCAGTCGACAAACTCCTCGCGGCTCACCTCCGGCTCGCGGAATTGGGCCGGAATGACCCGCTCGGTGAGATCATAGATCTTCTGGAAATTCGAGCGGCCGGCGATGGCGAGCTTGCCGGTGTGCCAGAAATATTCGAGCGCCGTCTTGTTCGGATGCCAGTTCCACCAGCCGCCGGAAACGTGGCCATCGGCCTTGATGTCGCGCGACAGGATCGCGCCGTCGCGCCGCACGCGCTCATAGGTCTCCTCGAAGGCCGCCTCGAAGCCCTCGCCGCGCCATTTGCGCCAGCGCTCGATCAAGACCTTCTCCTGGTGGCGGAACTTGTGCTTCCAATAGACGAAGAAGGCGCTCGGCAAGATCGAGGCATCGTGCGTCCAGTGCTCGAACAAAGCGCGTTCCTTCTCGAGCAGCGCCGTCAGATGCTCGCGCCGGTAGGTCTGGTTGCGGGAAAACAGGATCTGATGATGGGCCCGCTCCACCGTCTGGATGCTGTCCACCTGGACGAAACCCAGTTCATGGATCAGCTGCAACAGGCCGGCCTTGTTCAAGGCGCGGTTCGGCGGAGCGCTGAGGCCCTGCTTGGCAAGGAAGACACGGCGGGCGTCGGAATTGGAAAGCAGATTCGTCATGACCCATCATAATCCGGAAAATCTTCCTAGCCACCCGATATCGACAGCGCACTTTGCTCTTTCATCACCCTCGATTACCCGTATAGAAGCGGGATCGCATGGATGCGAGGGATTGGTTTGGATATTCGTTTCGAAGGTGCCGGGGTCAGTTTCGGGGCACGGGTGGCGCTACAGCCGCTGACGCTTGGCATCAGCGGGAAACGCATCGGTGTCATCGGGCTGAACGGCTCGGGCAAGACGACTTTCGCGCGGTTGATCAATGGATTGGCCAAACCGTCGGTCGGCCGCGTCACCGTCAACGGCCGCGACACGAGCGATGAGAAGACTGCAGTGGCCGATGTCGGCTTCATCTTCCAGTCGCCGCAGAACCAGATCATCCTGCCGATCGTCAAAGACGACATCGCCTTCGGGCTGAAGCGGCGCGGCTTCACCAAGGCGGAAATCGAGGCGAAGGTCGAGGGCGTGCTGGCCCGCTTCGGCGCCGAGGCGCTGGCCGATCGCCGCGCGCATGAGCTTTCCGGCGGCGAGTTGCAGGTGGCCGCCCTCTGCTCTGTGCTGGCAACGGGGCCTGGCATTCTCATCCTCGACGAGCCGACCAACCAGCTTGACCTCAAGAACCGGGCGCTGGTCGAGAAGATCATCGCCGGGCTGCCGGAAAGCGCCATCATCATCACCCATGATCTGGACCTGATCGCCGGTTTCGAGCGGGTGCTTCTGTTTCATGAAGGGCGGCTTGCCGCCGATGCGCCGGCTGCCGAAGCGATAGCCCGCTACAAGGAGATCGCCGCCTGATGCAGTCGCTCTATGTCGAAGGCAACAGCGTGATGCACCGGCTCTCGCCGCGGCTAAAACTGTTGTCGCTGACGATCTTCGGCGTGGTGCTGTTCATCAGCGGGAACCTCGTCCTGCTGTCGATCGCCGTGCTGCTGACGACGATCCTCTACCGGATGGTCGGCCTGCCGTTTGCCGATGGGCTCAGGCGGCTGCGACCGATCTTCCTGACGATCGCGGTCGTGGCACTCTTCAACCTGATCTTCAATCCCTGGCAGCAGGCGCTCGTGCCCCTGCTGCGGCTGACGGCGCTGATGCTTCTGGCCGCCACCGTGACGGCGACGACGTCGATCGCTGAGTTCATCGACGAGGTCACGGCGCTTGCCCGCCCGCTCGAACGCACCGGCTGGGTGCAGGCCGACGATATCGGGCTGGCGCTCGGGCTGGTGCTGCGCTTCGTGCCGGAGATCGTCGGGCGTTATCAGGCGATCCGCGAGGCGCATAGGGCACGCGGGCTGAAGGTCCGGCCGACGACGCTGCTGGCGCCGCTGATCATCCTGACGCTCAGAGATGCGGATAATATCGCCGCGGCGATTGACGCGCGCGGCATTCGGCGGCATGTGAGTTAACGATTGATAAACACGGAATTCATGATGATGAGCACCCGCGACCTCGTTCTTACCGCCCTCTTTGCCGCGATCATCGTGGCGCTCGGCCTGCTGCCGCCGATCTCGCTCGGCTTCATTCCGGTGCCGATCACTGCGCAATCCCTCGGCGTCATGATGGCCGGCGTCGTGCTCGGCGCCCGGCGCGGCGCGATTGCCGTGCTGATCGTGCTGGTGCTGGTGGCGATCGGCCTGCCGGTGCTTTCCGGCGGCCGCGGTGGGCTTGCCATCTTCGCGTCGCCCACGGCCGGCTTCTTGATCGGCTGGATCTTTGCCGCCTTCGTCACCGGCTATCTCAGCGAGCGGCTGGTCAACCATCAGCAATCCGGCCTGGTGCAGACGGTGAGCTTCTTTCTCGCCGCCATGGTCGGCGGCATCGTCGTGCTCTACGCCTTCGGCATCACCTATCTGGCCACCGTCGCCGGCCTCGGCTTTACGAAAGCCTTCGTCGGCTCGATGGCCTTCATTCCCGGTGATGTGATCAAGGCTTTCGTCGCGGCCCTGCTTGGCCGCGCCGTCATGGTCGGCTATCCCCTGCTGCCGTCACGCGCCTGAGGCAGAGGTCGATCTTATCTGGCCAATGCCCAACGGCTCCTTCGAGGGCCGTTAGGCTTAAAGACATAGAACCTATGCGAAAGCCTCACCAGGCGTTCCGCCCGGTCCGCATGAACGGGAACTTCCAGACCTTCTTTTCATTTTTCCGCAACGAATATCCGTGAAGGAGAAATCATGCGAGGCGACCAGCAGGAGGAGATGGCTACCTGGTTCCGGTCGCTGGAGCCCATCCAGCCAAAGGACATGGTCGGCCTTTGGAGCGGCGTTGGTATTCCGTCGGGTCATCCACTGGACGGCGTGCTCGAGAATCTCAACTGGTTTGGCAAGCGCTTCCATTCCGACATGCGGGCGGACGCCCTGCTCTTCAAGTGGAGACCGGGCCGGCTTGTTCCGATCGAGCCAAGTTTCTTACCCATTGGGCTGGCGATCAAGATGGCGCCCCTTGGCCGGACGTTCGTCGCCCGCCACTGCTTCTCCTACCTGCAGAAGCGGCTTCGAGCGAGAGGCACGACAGCTTCGTTGAGGCTGCAGCGTCTCGACGATGTCGAAACGGCTGCGATGGTCTACGACAAACAGCCGATCGTGGACTACTTCCGGAGGATTGACGATGACGGGATTGCCGGGATGATGTGCGTGCACGACGACCCTCGGCGATTCTTCTTCAAGCTCCGTAAAGTGATCAACTGAGGCATGTCGCAAACCGCCGGGCGACCGCCTTCTGGAATATCATGTCACACATCCATCGAACCCGTTGCCTGGCCGATCTTTCCTCAATCCAAGGCAGGCGGAACATGCTATGAGAGGAAAGAGGGCGAGATGACCGTCATCGATCGAAATCATGTTCAAGTTCGGGGCGACGGACCATGTGCGATGATCTTTTCGCATGGATTCGGGTGCGACCAGAATATGTGGCGCTTCGTGGCACCAGCCTTCGAGGACGACTTCAAGACGGTGCTGTTCGATCATGTCGGCGCCGGACGATCCGATCTCGCGGCTTATGATGCCCGGAAATATTCTTCATTGGCGGGCTATGCGGATGACCTCGTGGAAATTTGCCGCGCGCTCGGCCTGACGCAAACGGTCTTCGTCGGCCACTCGGTCAGCGCGATGATCGGCGTCATCGCGTCGCTGCAGGCACCCGAACTGTTTGAAAGCCTGGTCCTTGTCGGACCGTCGCCGCGCTATATCAACGACGATGACTATCTCGGCGGTTTCAGCGCGGCAGACATAGACGATTTGCTGACGTCGTTGGACGACAACCATATGGGGTGGTCTGCCGCCATGGCGCCCGTCATCATGGGCAATCCCGATCGACCGGAACTCAGCGAAGAGCTGACAAATAGCTTCTGCCGCACCGATCCTGAGATCGCCAAGGCATTCGCACGGGTGACATTCACGTCGGACAATCGCAGCGACCTTCCACACGTCACCGCCAGAACGCTGATCCTTCAGTGCCGCGATGATATCATCGCCTCCGAAGAGGTCGGCGAATTCGTCCATCGGCAGGTCCCAAACAGCCAATTGGTGGTGCTGAACGCGAGTGGCCACTGTCCCAACCTCAGCGCTCCCGACGAGGTCATATCCGCAATCCGGCGGTTCGTCCGATGACTGCAATCGACACGCAGAGTTCCATGCCGGCGGAAGACCTCGAGGACTTGTACGAAAACGCGCCCTGCGGCTATCTTTCGCTGCAGCCGGATGGGCGCATCGTCAAGGTCAACAGAACGCTGTCGACCTGGATCGGCATCCCTGCCGAGCAACTCCTCGGCAAGCGACTCCACGACCTGCTCAACACGTCGGGCCGTATATTCTACGAGACCCATTTTGCGCCTTTGCTGCGCATGCAAGGATTTTTCAACGAAGTTGCCCTCGATCTCGTCACAGTGGACGGTAAAAAGCTGCCGGTGCTCGCCAATGCGATGGAAAGACGGGCAGAAGACGGTGCTCTGCTTTTCACCCGCGTGACGATGCTTCAGGCTGCCGAGCGTCGCCGTTATGAACGGGAGCTGGTCGAGGCACGCGCCGCGGCCGATGCTGCCGGCGCCACGATCAAAGCCAAACTTGCCTTCGAACAGCAAACCGCCGAGTTGCGGGAAGAGTTCATTGCTGTTCTCGGCCACGACCTGCGCAACCCGCTTGCCTCGATTTCAGCCGCTGCGCGCATTCTGCGAAAAGAAAAGCAGACCGATCGCGCGATCAAAGTTCTCGATTTGATGCAGGGCAGCGTCGTTCGCATGTCCGGCCTGATCGACAACGTCCTCGATTTCGCACGCGGACGATTGGGTGGCGGCATCACGCTCGAGAGGCGGGCGGAGCATCTCGAGCCGCTCTTGCGGCAGGTCATCGAAGAACTCCGCTTCAGTCATCTCGACCGCGCAATTGAGGTGACCATCGAATTCGACGGGCCGATAAACTGCGACAGCGGCCGGATCGGCCAGCTGGTGTCTAATCTTTTGGGAAATGCCCTGACTCACGGGACGCCGGACGAACCGGTGCGGCTATCGGCGGCAACTGTCGACGGAAAGCTGGAGCTTTGGATCGCCAATGGCGGCGCTCCGATTTCCAGCGAGGCGATGACAGGGCTTTTTCAGCCTTTCTTCAAAGGTGAAGCCGGCACAAGTCAAAGAGGATTGGGGCTGGGTCTGCACATCGCGTCGGAAATTGCCCGCGCCCATGGCGGGACGATCACGGTCAGTTCCGATGACAAGGAGACGCGCTTCACCTTTGTGATGCCTTTGGATTGACCGGGGCGCACCGCCGCGCCGGAATCCGGGCAACAAAAAACCGCCTTGAGGCGGTCGGGCATTCTTTCGATTTCAGTTTGATTTAGTCTCCTCCTCCACCATCTCCGCCACCGCCATCACAGCCGCCGTCGCCTGAGGCATCGAACCAGCCTCCACCTCCATCACCGGAACTTCCTGAACTGCCCGACCTGCGCTTGGTGTTTGCGGTGGTCTGGGCAGTGCGCCCTCGTGCTGCCCCGGTGATCAGGGCAAACAGGCCATAGCCTGCGATGAGCATGGTAGTCATAAGAAATATACTCAATCAGTCTCCTTCGTTTGTTTCAGGAAATCTTGTTTCCTGATTAAAATAGTAGATTATTTTGCCCCTCCCGGAAATAGCCTGAATATGAAACTTTCATGACATTCTGGATGACGTCAAAACTCTGCGCTTCCAAGGCGCAGCGCAGAGGATCTCGGGCTGCCTCTTCAAGCCGCCGTTCGATGCGGAAAGAGGACGGCGTGCGGGGCGGTTTTGACTCCAGCCACGATCAAGGGCGCCCGATAGAGGCGAGGAGACGGTATTCCCAGCCTGGAATGCAGCTTTGCGGCCGAGCTCGGCAGGAACGGCAGGAGGCAGCGGGCAATGATCGCAAGGCCATAGACCTGCTCGGCCAGGGAGGCGCCAAGGCGAGCGGCGGTCGCCCTCCGATCTTCCGGCGTGAGATCGGCAAGCAGGGCTTTCGCATCCGCCCACGGCGCGCGTTGTGTAAACCGCCTGTTCGCCTCGCCGATAAACGCAAAAATATCGGCGAGGCCGACATGGAGCTCGTAGGCATCGAAGGCTTCAGCCACCTTCCCCGGAAGGCGGGCGGCCTCGTCCACGAAAGCGCTGTCCGGCACTGGCGGAACGATTCCGTCGAATGACGTGGACAGAAGCGCAAGCACCCGGTTGGCGAGGTTTCCGAGCTGCCCGGCGAGCTCTCCCGACCACGCGGCCTGGAGACGTTCGCCGGAGAAGTCGCCATCGTCTCCCGAGCGTATATGCCGGAGCAGGTAATATCGCAGTGCGTCCGGCGTTCCATAGGATTGGATGATGCGTTCCGGATCGATGCCGTTGCCGGCCGACTTGCCGATCTTCCGGCCGTCCACCGTGACGTAGCCGTGCACGAGGATCGACGATGGCGGCGGCAGGCCTGCGGACAAGAGGATGGCCGGCCAGTAGATGGCGTGAAACTTGGAGATGCCCTTGCCGACGACATGGATGCGTTGGCCGCCGTTCCAATAGCGCTGCAAGAGGGTTTCATCGGACCCGTGGCCGAGACCTGTGAGATAGTTCGCCAAAGCATCGAACCAGACATAGACGACCTCGTCTCCATCGGGGACGGGAACACCCCAGCCTCGCGCCCGCTCGGCACTGCGCGACACGCTGATGTCGGTCAGGCCACGCCGTAGCAGGCCAAGGATTTCGTTGCGCCGATGGGCGGGAACGATCCGAAGCTCGCCGGTCTCGACCAGCTCGATGAGCCGGTCGCCGTAACGGGAGAGACGGAAGAACCAGTTCTCCTCACGGATGGTCTCAAGGGCAATGCCATGTTCCGGGCAGCGCCCGTCATCGAGTTCCGACGGCTCGTAGAATTGCTCGCAGCCGACGCAATAGAGACCCTCATAGGCCTTGCGATAGAGATCGCCATTTCCAGCGCATGCCTTCCACAAGGCGTGGACGCAGGCGATATGCCTTGGATCGCGGGAGGTGCGGACGAATTCCTCGTTGGAGATATCGAGCAGACCGCCAAGGTGCTCGAACCTGTCTGCATTCGCATCGACGAAGTCCTTGACCTGCACTCCCGCGGCTTCGGCCGACCGGACATTCTTCAGGCTGTTGTCGTCGGTTCCGCACTGGAACCTGATATCGTGGCCGAGAAGGCGGAAATGGCGGGCATAGGCATCGGCCTGGATCAGCTCGAGGGCAAAGCCCACATGCGGCGCGGCGTTCACATAGGGGATCGAGGTGGTGATGTAGATCTTGTTCATGGTGTTTCCTTTCGAAGGCTGTTTGCCCCGCGAGACGGATCGACCCATGAAAAGACCGCCTCGAGGGCGGTCGCTGGTGCATTCTGGACGCACGAAACCCGCCACGCTATGAGCGCGGCATCATCACGACGGTGCTGATCAGGGTGTTGTCCATGCGATTTTCTAGCATCGCGGGCCGTTTTGGACAAGCGTGCTTTTCGATCCGGATGCGTTGGCCGCCGCGGGCATGGCCTGCGGCGGAGAGCGATGGTTCCTGGCAGCCCGCCGTCACACCAGCCCCGACACGACGAACACCAACCAGGCGACGACCGGGCCGATGATCGCGATCAGGGCGCTGTAGACCAGCAGCTGTCGCAACACCTGCTCCCGCCAGTCATCCGGCGCATTGGCGACGACAAGCGCGCCATTGGTGGAAAACGGGCTGGTATCGACGATCGTCGTCGAGATGGCGATCGCCGCGACCACACCGATGGCGCTGACGTGTCCTTGCAGGAGGAATGGGACGGCAAGCGGGATGATCGCGCCGAGCAGCGCGGTCGAGGATGCAAAAGCCGAGACGATGGCGCCGGTAAAACAAAGCAGGAGCGCCACCAGCAGCGGCATGCCGAGACTGGATATGCCGTTCGCCACGTAGTCGACCGTGCCCGCCTTCTCCATGACGCCGACATAGGTGATGATGCCTGATATCAGCAGCACGGTCGACCAGCTGACCTTGTCGATTGCCGCCTTCTGGGTCTTCGGTGACAAGAGCGCCAGGGCGACGGCGACGGTCATGGCGACGAGGCCAACGTTGAACTTGAAGACCAGGGCGCCGATGCCGAGCGCGGTCAGGCCGATCAAGGTGGTAATTCTCTCATTGTTCAGGCGCAATGTCGTCGCGGTATCCGCCGCCGTACCATAGGCATGTTCCCTGATCGGCTTAGCCGGCGTGCCGCCGTGACCTCTGATCGTCTCCGATACACCTTCGGGATGGAGTTCGGGCAAGGGGCCAAGCGATGCTGGATCTTGCTTCATCACTTTTGCGCCGCCGAAAACGAAGAAGACCAGCACTGCGATCGCCAGGTTGAAGAAGAAGCTGGAGAGAAACAGTGAGGTCGGCGCGAAAGGCAGGCCGGCCTTCGCAACGATCTGGTTGGTGATACCGCCATAGATGCTGATCGGCGAAAAGCCGCCGGCCTGCGCGCCGTGGATCACCATCAGGCCCATCATGACCGGGTGGATGCGGTATTGCACGGCAAAGCTCAACGCGACGGGTGCGAGAATGGCGACCGCGGCGGGCCCAAGAGCACCGAAACCGGTGATGATGGCGGCGACCAGGAACATCACCCAGGGAATCAAGCCGATCCGCCCGCGCACCAGGCGGACGGCACATTCCACGAGCCAGTCGATCGTGCCGTTGATCTGCGCTATGGCGAAGAGATAGGTGACGGCGACCAGCGTCAGGAACAGATCACTCGGAAAGCCGGCAAATATATCGCTGGTTTTCATCCCGATGATCATCGAGCCGAGCACGAAGGCGCCGGCAAAAGCGAGCGCACCCATGTTGATCGGCTGGATTGTCGCAATGATGAACATGGCGACCAGCAGGCCTATGGCCAATAGTTCAATACCCATGATTCCCCTCCCTCCGACGCCTCCAGCGCCGTAGTTGTTGTGTTCGAGATTGATGCGGAATGTCGACCCACCCTCCTCCCAGAGGGCGCGTTCGCCTTCGAGCGGTTCAGCTTTTCATGGAAGCGCAGAACCGCTCTAAGTTTTTGTTTTTACGCAATTCCGTACGGAAAACCGCTTCACACTTTTCCTGGAATTGCTCTAGGTCCTTGTGTAAAGATCGGCGTATTGCTGCCGCAGGATGTTTTTCTGAACCTTACCCATGGTGTTGCGCGGCAGGTCGTCGGCGAAGATGATGCGCTTGGGTTGTTTGTAGCGTGCAAGACGGTCCTGGAGGGCGCTGACGATGGTCATTTCATCGAGGACGGCGCCGGGCTTGCACACGACGACAGCGGTTACGCCTTCTCCGAAGTCGGGATGCGGCACACCAATCACAGCGCTCTCAACCACACCCTCGATCTGGTCGATCTCGCCTTCGACCTCTTTCGGATAGATGTTGTATCCACCCGAAATCACCAGATCCTTGCCGCGACCGACGATGTGGACATAGCCTTCCCGGTCGATCTTGCCGAGATCGCCGCTGATGAAGAAACCGTCGGCGGTGAACTCGGCCGCCGTCTTTTCCGGCATGCGCCAATAGCCCTTGAAGACGTTCGGTCCCTTGATCTCGATCATGCCCGTTTCTTCAGGCGGCAGCACGAGCCCGGTGGCGGGATCGGTGACGCGCACCGTGACATCAGGCAGCGGGAAACCGACTGTTCCGGCAATGCGTTTGCCCTCATAGGGGTTCGACGTATTCATATTGGTTTCCGTCATGCCGTAGCGCTCGAGAATGGCGTGGCCGGTGCGGGCCTGGAACTCGGTATGGGTTTCGGCAAGCAGGGGAGCCGAACCGGAAATGAAGAGGCGGATGCTGGCGACCGCCTCTCTGTCGAGGCGTGGGCTTTGCAGGAGGCGCACATAGAAGGTCGGCACGCCCATCAGCATCGTTGCCTGCGGCATCAGCGACAGGATCTCCTCCGGATCGAACTTCGGCAGCAGGAACATCGAGGCGCCGGCGAGCAATGTGACGTTGGTGGCGACGAACAGCCCGTGCGTGTGGAAGATCGGCAAGGCATGGATCAGCCGATCGTCGGCGGTGACGCGCCAATAGTCTCGCAAGGTCAGGGCGTTCGAGAGCAGGTTCCCATGCGTGAGCATCGCCCCCTTGGAGCGTCCGGTCGTTCCCGACGTGTAGAGGATCGCAGCCAGATCATCCGCGGAACGCGAGGCATCGACAAAGTCGGCCGGCTCATCGCGTGCGAGGTCCAGCAACGAGCCGCTGCCGTCGGCATCGAGTGTTTCGACGATCGCACCGTGAGGCTTGGAGATTGTCTCCACGCCCCCTCTCGCAGCCGACGCGACAACCACCAAACGCGGCTCCGCATCGCCGATAAAATAATCGAGCTCAGCCAGCGTATATGCGGTGTTGAGCGGCAGGTAGACCGCACCGGTTCGAAGACAGGCGAGATAGAGGATCAGTGCCTCGGCACTTTTCTCGACTTGCACCGCCACCCGGTCGCCCGGGCGAATGCCGAGCGTGTCCATCGCGCCGGCAATGCGGCCGGAAAGAGCGAGCGCGTCATCATAGGTCCATGTGCGCGTGCTATCGATCCGGATGAACGGTGCGTCACCGGGCGCAGCCGTCCGCATGGCGTCGAAAAGATGGTTGCTCACTTTCGCCCTCCTCCAAGCGTTGAATTCATTATCTGTGCGAATGGCCGGGAGCCTTGCTGGCCATTGCCGCTGCGGCGGCTTTCGTCGTTCTGGTTGAGCAGGCTCTTGACGGCAGGCGAGGCAATCACTTCGCCGCGCTGCGCCAGGGCCTCGTGGTTGGCGACGATATCGTCGAGCTTGTAGAGGTAGTTGACCATCAGGCCGTGGGCCTGCTGCATCGCCTTGGCCGAGCGGTCGCCAAGAAAATTCAGTCTTTCCAGTCGAGCGCCGTTGCCGAGATGGAAGCGGGCAACAGGATCGATGGGGCGGCCCTCCGGCGTCCGTTCGGTCAGGAAATAGCGCGCGGCAAGAGGCAGCAACACGCGCTCCACTTCGCTCGCGGTATTCTCGTTGTCAGGCCAGCTCGGATCATCCAGCAGCGTCAGCGTTTCGAGGACCGCTTCCGGCAGCAACCGGTCGGCGGCCGAGGCACGCACCTTGGCAAGCCAGCGGGCGAAGCCTGGAACGGGCGACAGCGTGACGAAATTCTTCAGGCCAGGCAGGTCCCTGCGCAGGTCTTCCACGACCTGCTTGATCAGGAAGTTGCCGAACGAAATTCCGCGCAAGCCATCCTGGCAGTTGGAGATCGAATAGAAGACAGCCGTCGTCGCCTCGTCGGCATTGATCTGCTCCCTGCCCTCTACGAGCACATCTCCGATTGCGCTGGGCACGGATCGTGTCAGCGCCACCTCGACGAACACGAGCGGCTCGTCGGCCAATCGGGGGTGGAAGAAGGCAAAGCATCGACGGTCGGCCGGCGCCAACCGACTGCGCAACTCCTCCCAGCCGGCGATCTCGTGCACGGCCTCGTATTTGATGATCTTTTCAAGGATGTAGGCCGGCGTCGACCAGTCGATAGGTCGTAGCGTCAGAAAGCCGCGATTGAACCAGGAGCCGAACAGATGCGTGAAGTCGGCGTCAAGCGCGTGATATCCTGCGGATTGGTCTTTGGAAGCAAGCAGTTGCTCACGCATCCGGACAAGCTTGGCGGTGCCGTTCGGCGCGTGATTCAATCGGCGCAGAAGCTCCTGTCGCCGCGGCTCGGCTGCCTGGTGGAGAGCAATGATCGCGGCCGAGCTTTTGTCAGTGCGGTAATTTTCAATCGCCTGGTCGAGGTTGGCCGTGTCGGGCCCGAACTTTACATGCAGCATATCAAGGAATGCCTGCGCGCCCTCGCTCTCGAGCGCGCCCCATCGATCGAGGATCTCGGCCGCAAGCGCCATGCCCGAGGCTTCGCCCCGGCTCGACAGCAGCATTTCACAGAGTGTCTGGAGATCGGCCTTGGCTGCGACCTGCGTGGCGCGCGAGCCGGAAAACAGAAGCTGGCGTCCGCGATCCGTGATGCTCTGCAGCATGTCGGTGAAGAAGGAAGCCTCAGACATGCCATTCTCCTCTCTTCTACCGGCCAACTGGGTGCGGACCGTTTTTGACGGCTGCTTCCCATCGTCGGGTTTCACCGGTAGTATGTAGAATGCCACTCTTCGTACACGAGGTCAATGATCGTGTATACAAGAAGTGATTTTATGTATGAGGAAATTGAAACGAATGTCCGAGAATGTCGGCCGATGGCTTCGCGATGAGATTGAAAACTCAATTCTTTCCAACGAGTTCTCCCCCGGTGAGCGGCTCGACGAAATGGTTCTTGCGACGCGTTTCGGGGTCTCCCGCACGCCGGTGCGCGAGGCGCTGATGCAGCTCGATGCGATCGGCCTCATCGAAATTCGACCGCGCAGAGGCGCAATCGTCATCGATCCGGGGCCGCACCGCGTCTACGAGATGTTCGAGGTGATGGCCGAGCTGGAGGGCCTGGCCGGGTCGCTCGCCGCACGACGGCTGGACAAGGCCTCCCGGGAAGCGATCACGGCCACCCACAGCCGCTGCGAGCAATCAGCCGCGGCCGGTGACAGCGATGCCTATTATTACGACAATGAGGAATTCCATAAGGCCATCTACGCAGCCGGCCGAAGCGAATTCCTCGAGGAGCAATGTGTGCAATTGCACCGCCGCCTGCGGCCTTATCGCCGCCTCCAGCTGCGCGTGCGCAACCGCCTGTCGACGTCCTTCTCAGAACATTGCGCCATCGTCGATGCGATCTTTGCCGGAGACGGAGATGAAGCCCGCCGCCTGCTGCGGACGCATGTCGGCATTCAGGGAGAGAGGTTCAGCGATCTGGTCGCAAGCATGGCGGTCAGATGACTTGACGGCGTGACCGAGCTCAGGCGGCAGGAAAGCCCCACACCCGCGCGATGGAAGCCGTCATCCGATGCGCGCGGGTCTCCATCAGGAAAAATTCTCCAGCACGGCCAGGAATGTGTGCCGGTCGCCCTGCCCTTCGGTCAGGCGCACGCGACCCTCGATGTCGGCGAGATGGTGGTCCATCAGCTGTTGCGCCTTGGCGAGGTTTTTCTCCTTCAGCGCGGCAACGATCATGCGGTGGTGGTCCGCGCCGCAGTCGTCCTTGCGGTCTTCCTCATAAAGCGACATGACCAGCGAAAGCCGGGCGACGATCTTGGCGAGCACTTCCGTCAGCACCGGGTTGCCGGCGATTTCGGCAAGCACGATGTGGAACTTGCCGGACAGAACCGTCTTCGACTTTTCGTCGCCATGGTGGTGGATGTGCTCTTCTTCATCGGTCAGCTTCTGCAGCGCATCCAGCTGCTCCGGCGTGACGCGGGCGATCACCAGTTCGAGCAGCAGGCCCTCGATCTTCCGGCGCGCCTCGAAAAGGCTCCTGGCCTGCTCGACGCTCGGCTCGGCAACGAAAGTGCCGCGGTTTCTCTTCCGCTCCAGCAGGTGGTCGCTTTCAAGCACGCCGAGCGCCCCGCGCACCACCGTTCGGCTGACACCAAAATGCTCGGCGATCGCTTCCTCCAGGATTTTGGTGCCGGGCTTCAGCGCCCCTTCGCCGATGGCGGCGGCAAGCGTGGCGCGGATGCGTTCCGAAACATCGTCATTGGTATCGGTGCTTTCCACCGGCCCATTGGCCGCTGTCATCACTTTGGCACTCTGACGGCGCATCTTCCTCATTGCAGTCTCCAAATTGCCTCTGGCGGCTCGGCGTGGATTCGATCGATCACCAGATATCCAAGCGCCGTAATTATTTCCATAAGAATATTTTTGCGTAAATAATGTCGGCACCAGCGTTTCGATAGGCGGTGCCGATGGAAAAACGCCGGCACCGCCTCGGGACTCAAGCCGCTTTCTGCTTCTTTTCCGGCACCGACAGGGCAATGCCCTTTTCGGCGCAAACCGTCTCGACGTGACGAGCCGATTGCTGGATGAAAGCGATTGCCTCGTCGAAACCGTAGGATTGCACCTCATAGGTCGGATAGCCGTAGCGGCTGCTCTCATAGGCTTCCCAGTCGAGAACAGCCCCGGAGGCGACCCGTTTCTCATAGACATCCACCATCGCCATATAGGCCGCAAGCTCATCCGCCGTCAGGTCGGGGTGGCCGGCGCGCCAGATAGGATCGTCGATCTCGATGCACTGGCGCGGATTGGCCTTGCGCGGCCTGTCGGCGACAGACTGGGCAACCTCCAGCGAGAGGTTCAGCGTCGGGTTGGCCTCCGCAAGAATGGGAAGGGTCGTGGCGAAATCGACGATGCCGCCGCCAACGGGTCTGGTCTGGAAATCGAGACCACCAGGAGCGCGCCCGACATAGGCATCCTTGATATGGGTCTGGCGGATATGGGAAGCCAGGCGCTTGGCGGCGAAGACCGGATGCTCGCCCCGCTGCAGTCCGTTGGCCGTGTCGAAGACGACGCCGACGCAATCGGCGCCGACCTTCTCGATCAATCGCAGGATCTCGAAGGAGGTGATTTCGTCGTGGGTTTCGATGTTCATGTGCGCGCCATTGGCGCGCGCCACGGGCGCGAGCTTGCGGAGGACCTTTTCGATCCCGAGCAGTTGCTCTTCCCAGGTCACATCGGTGCGGAAGCGGTCATTGGCCAGCCGGCCGCGATATTCACCCTTGAAATTGCCCGGAGCGACCCAAAGCTCGTGGCAGCCGATCGCGGCACTTGCTTCGATCATGCGCGTGAAACCGGCGATGATATCGCCGCCGCCGGCTGCCCGAAGGGCCGGTTCCTCGGCGCTGCAATAGGGATTGATCTTGCCGATGCCGCTTTCGAGATAGAGGCCAAGGTCGTCGGCCTTCGCCCTGATCTCGCGCAGCAGGCCGGTGTCGAGATCCGGGCTCATGTCCAGCGCCGTACTGAAGAAAATGCCTGCGAGCCCAAGTTCCTTGACGTGATCAAGGCTTGCCAGCGGACCCCGCTTCTTTGCCTCGGGCAGCTTTATGCTGTCGATTCCCAATTTCATGTCATGCTCCTCTGCTGTTTCCTGATGGGGCGCGCTGCACTGGCGACCCCTTCGTTGTTGGTCTCAATTCACGTCGACGGATCCGCGATCACGCCCGTCCGGGGGCGCGAGGCTTCCCTGCTGTCCGGCCTTTCGGAACGAGACTCTTTTCGAGATAGTGCTGGCCTAGGGATGCGACACTCGTGATGGCGAGGTACCAGATCGAAGCGACGAACAGCAGTTCGATGACCAGGAAGTTCCGGGCGTAGATCGCCTGGGCCTGCGTCAGCAGATCCTGCATGCCGATGACCGAGACGATGGCGCTGGCCTTCAGCATGCCGATGGCTTGGTTCCCCGTCGGCGGCACGATGATACGCGTGGCCTGGGGCATGATGACGGTGAGAAAAGTCTGTGTCTTTTTCAGCCCGAGCGCGGTGGCCGCTTCGCGCTGGCCGCGATCGACCGCGACCAGGCCGCCGCGGATGATCTCCGACATGTTCGCGGCTTCGTGCAGTCCGAGTGCGAGGAAGCCGGCCAGGGCCGGCGTCACCAGATCGTTGATCGAAATGGTGAAGCTTCCCATCCCGACCTGCGGGATGAAGAGGGCGATATTGAACCAGAAGAAGATCTGGACAATCAGCGGCACGCCGCGAAACCACCAGACGAAGCCGGCGGCGATCACCTTGAGGACCAGGTTCTGGCTCGTCGCCATCAGCGCCAGCAGGCATCCGAGCAGGATGCCGAACACCATGGCGCCAGCCGTCAGCTCAAGCGTCAGCAGCACGCCGCGCAGGATCGAAGGATCCACCAGATAGCGGGGGATCTCGGACCACTGGATGCTCTGGCTCTGCCCGACGATGAGCGCGAAGAAGGCCAGCGCTGAAATCGCGATGGCACCGGTTGCGATCTGCCCCCAACGCATCGGTTTTCCGACCGATGGCGCAAGGGAGAGCGATATGGGTGACGCTTGAAACAGGGCCATCGGCGTCAATCCGCAGGCATGCTGGCGGCATCGTTGACCTTGACGGTCTTCACGGCCAGTGGTCCGAGGCTCCACTTCTTCATGATGGTCTCGTAGGCGCCGGAATCCACCATCTGCTGCAAGGCGGCAACGACGCTGTCACGCAGCTGCGGATTGTCCTTGGCCGTCAGCATGCCGAGATAACCGACGGCAAGGCGGATATCCGGCAGCGCCTGCAGACCCTTGCCGTTTCCGCTCTGGTGTTCGGTGGTGTAGACGCTGGTGGCGTAACCATTGACCGTGGCGTCAGCCCTCCCCGTGCGGACGGCCTGCAGCACATCCGGCATTTTCGGGATCGACATGATATTGACCGGCGTCGCGCATTTGGCCGATGCCGCCTCGACCATTTTCGCCTGGAAGGTACCGACGGGAACGGCGACCTTCTTGCCGCACAGATCCTCGATGCCCTTGATGGCGAGAGGATTGTCCTTGATCGTCATGATCGTCGTCGCGTCATACATGTAGTCGATGACGTCGACCTGCTTTTCCAGCTCCGGATCGTCGTTGATCCCAGAGATCGAGATGTCGAAGCGCTTCGCCAATATAGAGGGCACGATGGCCGCACCCGCGCCGACATCGGTCATTTCAACATCGACACCCAGGATGACGCCGAGTGCGGCAGCGATATCGGCATCAATGCCGATCAGCTTGCCGTCTTCGCCATGAAAGCTGATCGGCGGCGTCAGGTCGGTCGCGACCTTCAGCACGCCCGATGACTTGATGGAGGGCGGCAGCCCATCGGCCAGTTTCTGCGTGAGGACGACGCCGGGGAGCTTGGCGACATCGGCATCGGCCGTCATCTTCTCGGCGGCACCGCCGGCAGCATAAGCAGAGGCCGCGATCAAAGTGACCATCGCTCCGGCAACTCCGGCCTTCAAGATTTTCTGAATGCGCATCATGTGATCCCCTGTCATTTTTGTATCGGTGAATTCTCGGGATCACCCATGCAATCGCCGTGCCACCTGCAGTGGCGCGTCAATAATTATCTGATATCAATAGGATTTTTGTTGATGACAACATTTCGGATACAGTTTCGCAATATAATTCGCATGAAGTTTCGAACGTATAATGCACAATTTTTACGCTCCCCGGCCCTGCCGCATCACTTTTGACCGTCTCATTCGCCCACAAGACCCAAAAACACCTGTTCAGATGCCAAAACCCAACCTTTTCGGCGCTTGATCGCCCGTTCAGGGGCCGTGGCTAGTTCTATCTGATGCCCATTTAATATACGGCACTGGCGAAAATTTATACAAAAGTAACTTCGAATTTCAAATCGAATGATTATTATTACAAACTTTCGAAACTTTATAAGTCAAAAATATCGATTTATTTTCATAGACTTGGTAGCGTCGTCAACGACAAACGGCAAAACTGGCACGCCGCTTGCAGTTCGTTTCTCATGAACAAGCTCGACGCAAAATTTCTCGCCGGACCGCATCTCCGTCTTGTGCCGGAGACCGCGCAGCAATCCGTGACCCAGAACCAGGGAGGCCCTATGCCAGGCATACCGAATATGGCTGAACGCAAACGGCTCAGCGTTCAGGGCCTCACACACAGCTATGGTGGCCAGAATGCCATCAGCGACGTGGCCTTCGATATCGAGGCTGGCGAGATCGTTGCCCTGCTCGGGCCGAGCGGCTGCGGCAAGTCGACCGTACTGCGCGCCATCGCCGGGCTGATCCAGCCGAAGAACGGCAGGATTGAGCTGGGAGATCAGGACCTCGCCAATGTCTCGGCCCGCTCGCGCGGCGTCGGCATGGTCTTTCAGAACTATGCTTTGTTTCCGCATCTGACGGTCGCAGAAAACATCGCCTATCCGCTCGCCTGCCAGAAGCTTCCTCGCACCGAGCGCAAGGCGCGCGTCGAGGAGATGCTGTCTCTCGTCAGGCTCAAGGATTATGGCAACCGCCTGCCGCGCGAACTCTCCGGCGGACAGCAGCAGCGCGTCGCCGTCGCCCGCGCCATCGCCGGGCGCCCCTCCCTTCTGCTTCTCGACGAACCCTTCGGCGCGCTCGACCGCGCCCTGCGTTTCGATCTGCAGGTCGAGCTGCTTCACCTGCAGAAGACGCTCGGCATCACGACGCTGATCGTCACGCATGATCAGGAGGAAGCCCAGAGCCTCGCAAACCGCCTGGTGCTGATGAACAAGGGCAATGTCGAACAGATCGACACGCCGATGACCGTCTACGATCGCCCGAAGACGCTTTTCGTCAACACCTTCATCGGCCAGGCAAACCTGCTCAACGGAACGGTGCTGCGCCTCGATGCCGAGAGCACCCTGATCGGCCTTGCCGATGACCGGACCCTGCTCCTGCCGCGCCGGTTGAATTTCACCCTCGGCTCGAAGGTCACGATCACCTTCCGGCCGGAAGAGGTTCGCCTGTCGACGCAGCCGGGCGAGAGCACCCTGCCGGTACGCATGACGGTTTCCGTGCCGCTCGGCCCCTCCCTCGTCCATGACCTTGTTCTGGAAGACGGCACCGGTCTGCGCGCTTCCGAGGTCAGAGGCCCCACCACGTTCATTCCCGAACCGGGAACGCAGCTATTTGCCGAGATCGACACCGCAAGGTGTCACGCCTTTCCGGCCGAACCGGAAATCATGAGTGAAGAAACAATTCAACAGAGGTGAACGTGATGAAGGACTTTCAGATTACCCGTCGTGGGTTCGGTTTCCTGGCGGCCGGTGTTGCCGCATCGGCCATGCTTCCATTTGCCGCCCGCGCTGCCGGCGGCGGAGCCGTTGCCGCCACTTTCCCGGGCAGCTGGGAAGATGCCTACCGCGCAGTGCTGACGCCGATGGTCAAGGATGCAGGCTATGACCTGACCATTGCCCCGGCGATGGCGCAGGACCAGCTTGCCAAGATCATGGCGAGCCCCGGCAACCCGCCCTATGACACGCTGCTGATGTCGCCTGGCCAGATGGCCGTCGCCATCGAGAAGGATCTCATCCAGAAGATCGATCCGAGCAAGCTCAAGAACTGGGGCATGCTCGATCCGTCCTTCCAGGGCGAATACGGCCCGACCGTGACCATCGAGGTCAACGGCATCGCCTACAATCCCGATCTCGTTCCGAAGCCGAAGCCGAAGGGATATCGCGATCTCTTCGAAAACCCGGCCTATAGCGGCAAGGTTTCCTGGACCGGCTTTGCCTCGAACACCGCCGTCATGGCCTATACCGAGATCGCCAAGATCTTCGGTTCCGGCCCCAACGACATGGACGCGGTCTTCAAGCTGTTCAAGGATCATCCGGAGCATCTAAAGGGCGTGGTCGACAGCACCAACCATCAGATGACGCTGTTCCAGCAGGGTGAAATCGCCGTTTTCATGTGCTCGACCGGCAACGTCGCCCGCCTGAAGAGCCTCGGCCTCAACGCCGAGTTCGTCCAACCCGAAACCGGCTCGCCGGCAGCCCCCGTCAATATCCACTTGACCAAGGGCACGGCCAATCTCGACGCGGCCTATGCCTATATGGATGCCGCGATCTCCAAGGCCGCCCAGGACCAACTCAAGGAGCCGCCGACCGAGATGTTCCCGACCAACAAGGACGTGGCGCTGACGCCGGGCATCGAAGCCTATGTCACCCGCGACCAGATCAAGACCATGGTCTATCCGGATTGGGTCGCGATCAACAAGAACCGCGACGGCTGGATCCGCCAGTTCGACGCGCTCGTTGCCGGTTGAGGTGATGTGATGAAGGCGAGCGGCTTCCCTTACGTCCTACCGATGCTGTTGCTTTCCGTGGCGTTCTTCGCAACGCCGCTCGCCGTCCTCGTCGGTTTCAGCTTCGCCGGTCCCGGCGGAGCGACCCTTGAACATTATGCCCGCTTCTTCGGCGACGCGTTCAATTTCCGCGTCCTCGTCAATACCGCAAGGCTCGGCCTCGAAACCGTCATCGGCACGACCTTGCTCGGCGTGCCGATCGCACTCCTCTACTGGCATGGCGGCAGAAACCTGCGGCAGGTGCTGATTTTCCTGACGCTCATTCCGATGCTGACCAGCAATGTCGTGCGCACCTTCGCCTGGATCGTCATCCTCGGACGCCAGGGACCGATCAGCGAAGCGCTGGTCGGGCTCGGCCTGACAGGAATGCCGACCAGCCTGCTCTTTACCGAACTCGGCCTGGTCATGGCCATGTGCCAGATCGACCTGCCGCTGATCATCCTGCCGCTGATCGCCATCCTGTCGCGTACGCCGGTGCAGCTGACGGAAGCGGCCCAGGTTTCCGGCGCCGGTCCCTGGCGCATCTTTGTCACCGTGCTTTTGCCACTGATGCTGCCGGGCCTGCTGGCGGGCTGGATCCTGGTCTTTGCCAGCACCAGCAGCTCCTTCGTCACCCAGGCCGTCATCGGCGGCGCGCGCAACGTCTATGTGCCGCAGTTGATCTACCGCGAAGTCGGCACGCTGTTCGACTGGCCGCTGGCCTCGGCCATCGCCGTCGTCCTGCTGCTGTCCACCGGCTGCCTGCTGGTCGCCCTTACCATGATGTCCCGTCACAGGAGGTTGGTCGGTCATGCGTGATCGTCGCGAAAATCCCATTCCCGTCATCCTCTACAAGGCATTCGCCTACGGTTTCGGCGGCCTCTGCGTCATCTATCTCGTGGCGCCCATCGTGATTGCGCTGACGATGTCGTTCACCTCGGGGCAGACATTGAAATATCCGCCGCAGGGCTTTTCGCTCAGGTGGTATGCGGCGCTGCTCGATCCCGTGCGCTCGGCAACCGAACATATCGCCGCCTGGAACTCGCTGAAGATCGCCGGCCTTGCCGTCCTCGGATCGCTGATCTTTGCGGTTCCGGCAACCATCGGCATGACGCGCATGAAGCGCAGCACCGCCGGCACGATCGAGCCGCTGCTGCTCGCCCCGCTCGTCCTGCCGAGCCTGGTCTACGGCCTTGCCGCTTTGATCGTCGCCAACTTTATCGGCTTCAAGCCGTCGCTCTGGCTGACCGTATCAGGCCATGTCGTGGTCTTCGGGCCGCTGATGTACCGCGCCGCCTCCGTCGTCGCCCAGGGACTCAATCCCTCGCTTGCCGAGGCATCGACGACCATGGGCGCGAGCTGGTTCATGACGCTGCGGCGCGTGACCCTGCCGCTATTGATGCCCGGCATTCTGGCCGGCGCATTCCTCGTCTTCATCCAGTCGCTCGACAATGTGTCGGTATCGCTTTTCCTCGCCGACGCCCGCACGACCGTCTTGCCGCTGCGGATGTTCGCGCTGATCGAGGAATCGCTCGATGTGCGCGTCGCGGCAATCTCCGGAATTCTGATCGCCGTGACGCTGGTCGGACTGCTGGTTGCCCGGCGCGTGCTCGCGCCGCCACGGCAGGCCTGAACAATCCGTCAATGACCTATGCCTGAACTTGGAAGGAACAAACTCATGAACATGCGCGCGACAAACGCAGGCGGCTATCGGATGGGATCGCTGCTGGCCGACTTCCAGCCGGATTTCGACTTCTCCGCGCCCTTGCCGCTTCCTGTCGAAGAGTTCGAGGATCGCCTTCGCAAAATTCGCCGTCAGGCGGTCGAAGCCGGCCATGACGCACTGATCGTCCATGCCGGCAGCGTCGGCTGGTTCCACGCGTCCAACGCCTATCTGCGCTATATCTGCGACTGGATGCGCGAAGGCGTGCTGATCATTCCGACCGATGCCGACAAGGCGATGGTGCTTCTCTCGTTCTTCACCCAATCCGTCCTGCTGCCGCCGGGCGGCGAGCCCGTACTCGTCGACGAAATCTGGCAGATCGGACCGATCGGCCGCGAATATGCCGACCGTCCCGGCGATTCCGTCATCAAGACTGCCGAGAAATGCGCCGAGGTTCTCGCCGGTCTCGGCCTCGCCAAGGCCCAGATCGGCAGGATCGGCGACCGCACGTCGCTGACCTTCTGGTCTGCGCTCGACGAGTTGATGCCGAAGAGCAAGTTCGTCGCCGACAACGCCATCCTCGACCGCATGCAGAAGGTCCGCTCGCTGCCCGAGATCGAGATGTTCCGCGCCGCTGCCCAGCTGATCAGCATCGGCACGCAGGCTGCCTATCATGTAGCGAAGTCAGGCGTCACCGACCATGAAATCCTGGCCGCCTTCACCTATGCGCAGATGGCGCTCGGCGGCGAAACGGGCGACGGCTACCAGATCGGCATCAACGAATTCGGCACTCATTGCGGCAAGCCCTATGGCCACATCGTCCGCCCGGGCGACCTCATCAACCTCTATATTTCCAACGTCACCTATCGCGGCTACACCGCCCAGACCGCTCGCATGATCGCGGTCGGCGACATCACCAGCCACCAGGAGGATGTGCTTGCCGCCTGCACCGAAGGCGTCAAGCGGGCGGAGAAGCTGATCAGGCCGGGCGCGCTGATGCGGGATATCAACAACGCCGCCTTCGAACCGATGATCGAGCGAGGCATGCTGACCTCAGCCGAGGCGCGCACCATGCCCTACAACTGGTCGCCGATGGAAGACGGCGGAGCACGCCTGATCCCCCATCAGTATGTGAAGGACATCGACTGGGAGGCGCAGGGCCGCAAGCTCATGCACGTCTATCCGGCAACGCACGGACCGCACAATCCGAACCTCGGCCATTCGGTCGGCATGGCCGGCGGCCAGAACAGCTTCAATATCTCCTCGCATAACTACGACAGGATGGAAGAGGGCATGGTCTTCGTGCTGCACACGCAGTGGCTGGAGCCGCTGTCGGCCGGCTGCAACGTCGGCGACATGTATGTCGTGACCAAGGACGGCTTTGAGAACCTCAGCCGCCATACCCCGCTTGAAACCCACCGCGTCGCTGCCGAGGCCTGACATGATCAATCATAAACAACACACCCATTTCGATTTCGCCAAGCTGACCGAGCGCGAGCGTTACAAGATCCTCATCGGCACGGTCATTCCCCGCCCCATCGCGCTGGTGACGACGGCGAGCAAGGAGGGCCTGCCGAATGCCGGCCCGTTCAGCTTCTTCAACGTCCTGACCCACGACCCGGCAATCGTCGCCATCGGCGTCGAGAATTATGCCGACATGCGTTTCAAGGATACGGCCCGCAACATCCGCGAAACCGGCGAGTTTACGGTACACATCTGCGATGACGCCCTTGTCGACCAGATGGAGGTTTGCGCCATCAAGTTCGGGCCTGAGGTCGACGAACTCTCGGAAGCCGGACTGGCAACGGCGCCGGGACAGATGGTCAGAAGCCCGCGCATCCTGGCAGCGCCCGCAGCACTCGAATGCCGCCGCCACACCACCCTGCAGGTCGGCCCGGCGCGCGAAATCATCCTCGGCGAAGTGCTTGGCGTCTATGTCAGAAGCGATGCAGTCAATCCGACGAACCTGCATATCGACCAGCAACTGATGGACGCCGTCGGAAGAATGGGTGGCCATACCTACGCAAGGACGCGCGACCAGTTCGACATCAAGACGCAGACCAAGGAGGAGTGGAGTTCGCGAAAGAGCGTTTCGGAGCCGGTCAGCGCGTAGCCGGGCTTGGCATACTCCAGCGTAATCCGGCTATTCAGCTGCCGGAAAGAGCGCTCCCGTTTCTCGAAGGCACTGAAATGCCTTCGTGTAACTCCCGGGAAAACCGTTTCGCCTTTGGAATCCCCTAATCCAAAAACCGATAAAGCCAGTCGCGCGTTTCCTCCGGCAGCGAGGCCGGCGACTGGTCTTCGCGGGTGCGGGCCTGCCAGATGATCTCGACCTCGGCGGCGCGCTCCTCGCCGGTGTCGATCGAAATGAGGAAGCCGATGGAATGCATGCCGATCTTGTCGACGGTGGCGGTGAAGGTTGCCGGCTCGTCATAGTGCAGCGGACGGTGCAGCATGCAGGAAACCTTGCTGGGGCTATAGAGCGGTTCGTCATCGACATCGGGCCGTGAGGACCAGAAGCCTGCCAGGACGGACTCGGCATAGGAAATATAGGAGGCCAGAAACATCTGGCCGGTCATATCGACATCGCGAAACGGCACGCGTATTTCCGCCACATCCGGGCGTTTCGACTGACTCATCAACAGATCTGCCCTACTGAGTTCCCCATGAGAACACTACTGCATAATTGCTTATACCGGAACCGGTTTAAGGATAGAATTACGCAATAGTTCAAAGTGTTACAGTGTCCTCCACCCGCCTGAAAGGATGCGGCGCCGTTGCAAGGGACCTGATTGACGGAAACGGCGCGAACGAGACAGTTTGATGGGCGAACGGTCGGAAGGCGCGGCAAGGCCGCTTGTTGAAATCGTCAGGCGATGCCCCATCTGCTGTGGCACATGACATAAGCGACCGATAGAGTGTCTTCATGAGCACCCGTCTTTATGAACACCCGATCTTCCTGGAACATGTCACGCCCGCCGGCCATCCGGAGCGATCGGATAGGATCCGCGCCATCAATGTCGCGCTGGAACATCCGAATTTCGAGCGGCTGGAGCGCCGAGAGGCGCCGCAGGCGAATGAGGATGCGGTGCTGCTGGCCCATCCGGAGGAACATCTGACCGCCGTCATGCGGGAGATCCCCGAGGAAGAGGGTGAGATCAACCAGATCGAAGCCGACACCTACGCCAGCAGCAAGTCCCTGCAGGCGGCGCTGACTGGCATCGGCGGGGCGATGGCGGCGGTGGACGATGTCTTTACCGGCCGGGCCGACAATGTCTTCGTCGCCGCCCGCCCGCCGGGGCACCATGCCGAGAAGATGACGGCGATGGGCTTCTGCTTCTTCAACAATGCGGCGATCGCCGCCCGGCATGCGCAGAAGACGCATGGCGCCGAGCGTATCGCCATCGTCGACTGGGACGTGCATCACGGCAACGGCACGCAGGATATCTTCTGGGACGATCCTTCGGTGCTGTTCTGCTCGACGCATCAGATGCCGCTCTATCCCGGCACCGGCGCCAAGGACGAGAAGGGCACGCACAACACCATCGTCAATGCGCCGCTATCGCCGAATGTCGGCAGCGACCATTTTCGCGAGGCGTTCAAATCGCGCGTGCTGCCCGCCCTTGACGATTTCCGGCCGGATCTCATCATCATCTCCGCCGGCTTCGACGCGCATCACCGCGATCCCTTGGCGCAGATCAATCTGACCGGCGAGGATTTCGACTGGGCAACCGGGCGCGTACTGGAACTCGCGGACCGGCATGCGAAGAACCGGGTCGTCAGCCTGCTCGAAGGCGGTTATGATCTCGAGGGACTCGCCGAATCGGCGGGCATGCATATTCTGAGAATGATGAAGGGTTGAGAATGACTGACAGCGCCAAGCCGGAGGTGTCCGGCCTTTCCTTCGAAAAGGCGGTCGCCGAACTCGAAAGCATCGTCGCCCGGCTGGAACGCGGCGATGTGGCGCTGGATGAATCGATCGAGATCTATGAGCGCGGCGAAGCGCTGAAGAAACATTGCGAGACCCTGCTTTCAGCCGCCGAAAACCGCATCGAGAAGATCAGGCTCGACCGCGCCGGCAAGCCGCAGGGCGTCGAGCCGCTCGACGGCGCCTGAGACAGCAAACTCCCTTTTGAAGACGCTTGGCTATCGGCTTCGGACCGATCTATGATCCCTTTGCAAAACAGTGAGGGGAAGGAAAAATGACGGACAGGTTGAAGGGCAAGGTCGCCATTATCTCGGGCGGCGCGACCGGCATGGGCGGTGCCGCCTCGAAGCTTTTTGCGGCGGAAGGCGCGCGTGTTGCGATCATCGACCGCAATGGCGATGCAGCCGCCGAGACCGTGAAGCAGATCCGTGATGCCGGCGGCGAGGCCGATTGCTGGACCGCCGATGTCTCGGACGAAGCCGCCGTCATTGCCGCCGTCGCCGGTGTCGAAGAACGCTACGGCGCGGTGACCGTGCTCTTCAATCATGCCGGTACGATCGTCATCAAGCCTTTCCTCGAAACGACCGTTGAGGAATGGGACTGGCTGCACGCGGTCAATGTGCGCTCGATGTTCCTGATGACCAAGGCCGTGCTGCCGAAGATGATTGCAAGCGGCGGCGGATCGATCGTCTGCACCTCGTCGATCTCGGCGGTCGCCGCCACGCCGATGGAAGTGCTTTACGACACGACCAAGGGGGCCGTGCATATGTTTGCCCGTGCCATCGCGGTGGAATTCCGTGACCGCAACATCCGCTGCAACGCCGTCTGTCCCGGCTTCATCCGCACGCCGCACGGCCTGCGCGAGGTGGCCGACCTGCAGGCGCTCGGCGTCGACGTTTCGGATGCCGCCATTGCCGCGCAGCAGGGGCGGATCGGTGAACCCGAAGACGTGGCGCGAGCCGCGCTTTATCTCGCCAGCGACGAGTCGAGCTTCGTCAATGGCGCCCATCTCTTCGTCGACAACGGTTTTACCGCGATCTGAGCGGGTGCACGTCCGATTGGGCACGCGGCGCACTTTCCAGTGCTGGAGCGTCTTTGCGCGTCCGATTGGACGCGCGGCGCTCCAGGCGCTATCTGTGGGCGATGACGCGCGGCCCTGTAGCGATCGGAGATCCCCATGTCCTTCTTTCCCGGTAAAGACCCCCTGCCCGGCGATGCCTTCGCCTGCGACGCGATCGAGAACCTGATCATCCCGCGCACCAGCGATATCGGCGGTTTCCAGGTGCGCCGCGCGCTGCCCAGCCGGCAGCGGCGGCTGGTCGGGCCATTCATCTTCTTCGACCGCATGGGGCCGGCGATCCTGAAGCCCGACGAGGCGCTCGACGTCAAGCCGCATCCGCATATCGGGCTGTCGACGGTCACCTATCTGTTCGACGGCGAGATCCGCCATCGCGATAGCCTTGGCACCGAAAAGGTCATCCGTCCCGGCGATATCAACCTGATGACGGCAGGCCGCGGCATCGTCCATTCCGAGCGCACGCCCGACAATCTGCGCGGCCATCCGCTGCTGATGTCGGGGCTGCAGACCTGGCTGGCGCTGCCAGACGACAAGGAGGAGATCGATCCCGCCTTCGCCCATACGGAAAAATCCGCGATGCCGCTGATCGAGACGACAGGCGTGCGCGGGCGTGTGGTCATCGGCTCGTTCGAAGGCATGGCATCCCCCGTCGGCGTTTTCTCCGACACGCTCTATGTCGATCTCGACCTGCAGCCGGGCGCCAAATTTCCCTTTGGCTCGGCTCATGAAGAGCGCGCCGTCTATGTGCTCTCGGGCGAGGTCGTCATATCAGGCGACCGCTTCGCCGCCGACCAGCTGCTGGTCTTCCGGCCAGGCGATGCGATCACGCTGGAGGCCGGCCGCGATGGCTGTCACCTGATGCTCTTCGGCGGCGCGGCGCTGAATTCGAAACGTTATATCTGGTGGAATTTCGTCTCCTCCTCTAAGGAAAGGATCGAACAGGCCAAGGAAGAATGGCGTAGCGGCCGCTTCGATATCGTGCCGGGGGATGAAGAGGAATTCGTGCCTTTGCCGGAGGGCTGAGCGACACGAAATGAGAGAAATAGACCAGGATATACTCCGAAAACCGTTCACACTTTCCGGCATCATGCTCTAAGGTGAAAAGCTTCGGTTCCTGAAATGCACTTGTTTTGCCGCAATCTAATCGAATAAAGCGGAACAAGGAAAAGCAAGAAAGAGCGCCCGCCTGTGACACAACTGCCGAAGACCCCCCTGCTCGACCAGGTCATCTATCCCGCCGACCTGCGCAAGCTCGAGGATCGCGACCTGCCGCAGCTTGCCCGCGAAGTCCGGGACGAAATGATTGATGCGGTGTCGCGCACCGGCGGCCATCTCGGCGCCGGTCTCGGCGTCGTCGAATTGACGATCGCCATCCACAGCGTCTTCGACACGCCTGATGATCGGCTGATCTTCGATGTCGGCCACCAATGTTATCCGCACAAGATACTCACCGGCCGGCGCGACCGCATCCGGACGCTGCGCCAGGAAGACGGGCTGTCCGGCTTCACCCGCCGGGCCGAAAGCGAATATGATCCCTTCGGGGCGGCGCATTCCTCGACCTCGATCTCGGCCGGCCTCGGCATGGCGATTGCCGCCGACCTCGACAAATCAGACCGCCGCGTCATCGCCGTCATCGGCGACGGGGCGATGTCGGCCGGCATGGCCTATGAGGCGCTGAACAATGCCGGCGCACTCGATGCGCGCCTCATCGTCATCCTCAACGACAACGACATGTCGATCGCGCCGCCGACAGGCGCCATGAGCGCCTATCTCGCCCGCCTCGCCTCGGGTCGCACCTATATGGGCTTCCGTGACTTCGGCAAGAAGCTAACGGCCTATCTCGGCAAGAACATCGACCGGGCGATCACCCGCGCCGTCGAACATGCGCGCGGCTACGTCACCGGCGGCACGATGTTCGAGGAGATGGGCTTTTATCATATCGGGCCGATCGACGGGCATTCCTTCGACCACCTGCTGCCCGTGTTGCGCAACGTGCGCGACAATGGGCGCGGACCGGTGCTCATTCATGTCGTCACCCAGAAGGGCAAGGGCTATCCGCCGGCGGAAGCCGCGGCCGATAAATATCACGGCGTCAACAAGTTCGACGTCATCACCGGCGCCCAGGCAAGGGTCAAGCCGAATGCGCCGAGCTATACCAGCGTCTTTGCCGAAGCGCTGGTGCAGGAAGCCGCCCTCGACGACAAGATCGTCGGCATCACCGCCGCCATGCCGAATGGTACTGGCCTCGACAAGCTCGCCGAGGCTTTTCCGTCGCGCTGCTTCGATGTCGGTATTGCCGAACAGCATGCCGTGACCTTCGCCGCCGGCCTGGCAGCGGAAGGCTACAAGCCGTTCGCCGCCCTCTATTCCACCTTCCTGCAGCGCGCCTACGACCAGGTCGTGCACGACGTGGCGATCCAGGGACTGCCGGTGCGTTTTCCGATCGACCGTGCCGGCTTCGTCGGCGCCGACGGGCCGACGCATGCCGGCTCCTTCGACACCACCTTCCTGACCACGCTGCCCGGCTTCGTGGTGATGGCGGCGGCCGACGAGGCCGAACTCAAGCACATGGTGCGCACGGCTGTCGCCTATGATGGCGGGCCGATCTCGTTCCGCTATCCGCGCGGCGAAGGCGTCGGCGTCGACATGCCGGCGCGCGGAGAAATCCTGCAGATCGGCAAGGGCCGCATCGTCAAGGAAGGCACCAAGGTGGCGCTGCTCTCCTTCGGCACCCGGCTTGCCGATTGTCTGCTTGCCGCCGAGGATCTCGATGCCGCCGGGCTTTCGACGACGGTCGCCGATGCGCGTTTCGCCAAGCCGCTCGACCATGATCTGATCCGGCAGCTTGCCCGCCACCACGAGATGGTGATCACGGTCGAGGAAGGCTCGATCGGCGGCTTCGGCAGCCATGTGATGCATTTCCTCGCCACCGAGGGCCTGCTCGACAACGGCCTGAAGCTGCGCTCGCTCGTGATGCCCGACATCTGGATGGAGCAGGCCAAGCCCGAAGCCATGAACGCCCACGCCGGCCTCGACCGCGCCGGCATCGTCTCGACGGTGTTCAGGGCGCTGGGGCGCGGTGTTGCGGTTGGGGTTGCGGGATAGGTGAATTTGCGAGGGTGTGCCGTGTAGCCCCCTCATCCGCCCTACGGGCACCTTCTCCCCGAGGGGAGAAGAGGGAATCGAGACGTTGCGGCATATCTCTTCTCCCCTCGGGGAGAAGGTGCCGGCAGGCGGATGAGGGGGCTGCTCGGCAGGTCCTCTCAATAAAAAAGGCGGCACATCACTGCACCGCCCTTTTCATTTAACGTCCCTGCAAAGGGTCCGCTCTCAGAACTCCGTCCACTCTTCCTGAACGGTCGCCGCAGCGCTTGCCTGTCTTCCGCCGAAGGCCTTGGCGACGGTGCGGGTCAGGGCGTGGGCTGGAGAGGCGACCGGGCGGGAGCTCGTGCCGGCAACGCTGGCGCGCGGTGCCGGGGCCACCTGGCCGAGCTTGAACTGACGCAGCAATTCTTCGAGGGCGTTTGCCTCCTGGGCAAGCGCATGGCTTGCTGCGGTCTGCTCTTCGACCATAGCGGCGTTCTGTTGCGTGCCCTGGTCCATGTTGTTGACGGCGGTGTTGATCTCCTGCAGGCCGATCGACTGTTCGCGCGTGGCGGTGACGATGGCGCTGACGTGGTGGTTGATTTCCTGCACCTCGGAGACGATGACCTCCAGCGCCTTGCCGGTCTCGCCGACGAGGCCGACGCCGGCAACGACTTGTTCGCCCGAGGTGGTGATCAGCGCCTTGATCTCCTTCGCGGCCTTCGCCGAGCGCTGGGCAAGCTCGCGCACTTCCTGGGCGACGACCGCAAAGCCCTTGCCGGCATCGCCGGCGCGGGCGGCTTCAACGCCGGCATTCAAGGCCAAAAGATTGGTCTGGAAGGCGATGTCGTCGATGACGCCGATGATGTTGGAGATTTCACCCGAGGACTTCTCGATCTGCTGCATGGCGGAGACGGCCTTGCGGACGACTTCGCCTGACTTTTCGGCGCCGAGGCGGGCGCGCTCGACGAGATTGCCGACATCCTCGGCGCGCTTGGCGCTGTCGCGGACGGTCGTCGTCACTTCCTCGAGCGCTGCTGCGGTCTGCTCAACGGCGGCAGCCTGCTGCTCGGTGCGGTGGGCCAGATCGTCGGCGGCGGAGCGGATTTCGCCGGCGCCGGCATTGATTGCCGAAGCGTTGCGGCCGACCGATTGCAGTGCCGCCTGCAGCTTTTCGACGGCGTGGTTGAAGTCATTGCGCAGACTGTCATATTGCGAGGCGAACGGCGTCTGGAGACGACCGGCCATATCGCCATTGGCAAGCTCGGCAAGGCCGCCCGCCAGAGCGTCGATGGCATAGCGGATCTCGCCTTCCTCGCGCGCCTTCTGCTCGTCGCCTGCCCGGCGCTGGCGCTCGGCATCGTCACGCATGCGGTCGGTCTCGCCGGCAAGGCGCAGCTTCTCGATCGCCGCCTGCTTGAAGACCAGGACGGACTGAGCCATGCGGCCGATTTCGTCGCCGCGCTCGACAGCCGGAACCTCGATGTCGTTCTGACCGCCGGCGAGGCGATCCATGGCGCTCGTCATGCCGACGACCGGGCGGACGATGATGCGCGACATCAGCCAGGCGAGCATGGCGGCGGCAAGCGAGGCGACGATGCCGCCGGCAAGCAGCGTCACCTTGAGATCGCTGTTGGCATCGGCCCGGATAGCGGCCAGCGCATTCGACTTTTCACGCGCGGTGGCCTTGATCTTGGCCGAGGCCTGGCGGAAGCCATCGAGCTGGCCCTTGGTGGCGTTGACGCCGATCTTGACGACCTCTTCGATCGGCATGTCGGTTTCCTTGCGCGCCTTGGTCTGCGGCTCGGCAAGTTCATGGAAATAGAGATCGGCGGCCTTCTGCATACCGTCGATCATCTCGACCAGCTGCGGCTCGCCGGCGGCCGTCTGCTTGGCGGCGGCAATCGCCTTCAGCATGCGCTCGCGGTTGGCGAAGACATCGCCATAGGTGCTGTCGCTGCGGAAGAGGATGAAGCCGCGCAGGTTGACGGCCTGTTCGAGCATCGCCTGCAGCGCATCGTCGATCTGATTGACGAGCAGCTCGGACTTTTCCTGCTCGGCAGACGCTGCCGCGGACGCCGTCGCCTTGGAATAGACGAAAGCGGAAACGGCGACGAAAATGAGAATGAGGGCTGCGAACGTGGCCGCAAGCTTACCGTTCAAGGATATATTTTTGGCGGACATCGGGTGATTCTCCTGACGACAGTCGACGCGACGAGAGGCAGGTCGCGCGAGACGCAACCGCCAGATGTTTGAAGCTGAGAACATGATCGGCGTGGAAACGCTTGCGCCGTCATGGCGCCGAGCGGCTTGGATGAACCGCTACAATCACGCCGAACCTATCCGGGCAGGCTTTAAATTTGTTTAAATTTGTGCAGCGCAACAGCGGCCAAGCCTGCGGATTATTGTGCCGTTTCTGGAGGATTGAGGATCAGGATGTCGAAATCCTTTGCAGGATCGAAATCCTCTGATGTCATTCGGAATGTCGTCGGGCCGATCTTCTGAACGTTGCTGCCGCAGAAGCTGATGAGGCTGCCGGGTTTGCCCTTGTCGATCGTCAGCTGGAAGCGCTTGATCGGCCCCGCCCAGTTGGCGCCGGTCGACAGCACATAGGAGATCCAGCTTTCGGTATAGTTGGCGCCTCCGGCCTCGGCTTCCCGCGCGCGCTGCTGGGCAACCCTGACGAAATCTCCGTCAAGGCAGTATTTGCGGGAATATTCCTCGAAACGCTCACCCTTCGGCTCGCCATTTTCGAGAAAGCTGATGGCGACGGTGCCGCCGACGGCCGGCTTGTAACGGTGCGCTACGCTGACCTTCTTCTTTGCCGGAAAGGTGGTGCGCCACCAATAGGTCGAGCGCAGCGTCCAGAGCGGCACGAGATCGACCGTGGCATCGCCGGCGCCCATGGGATAGACGAGGCCGCGGGCGATCCAGTCCTTGCGGACGGTTTCGGAAAGCTTGGCGAGCGCCTCGGTCGTCTTCTGGCTGTAGGGCAGGACGGGGATGCCCTGTTTGGCGAACTCGTCGGTCACGTCGATGCCGAGCGAGACGACGCGTTGCTGCAGCTTGGCGGTGATCGGACTGCCGTCCTGCACGGTGGAAAAATGCAGGAAATTATCGCTGTCATAATCGGAGATGGCGGAATTGTTGTCGACCTGGCCAGTGATGTCGGGCATCGGAAAGGCGACCAGGCTCTCGACATCCTTGTCGGAGCTGTTCTCGAACACATAGTCGACGCGCACTTCCGAAGCGGAGATGAAGAGATCCTCTTGCGCCATGCTGACATCGTCGGATTGGGCAAAGATCAGCCCGCCGGTCTTGACCTCGGCCATAGTATCGTTCGCGAGCGCGGGCGATGCGATCACTGCCGCGACAAGCCCCATCGCGACAGGCAGAGTGAAGAGCTTCAGCATGGAACACCCCCGTGTCTGCGGCACGCTCCGCGATCGCCGCGGTGGGATTATCGCCGAAAGCTATTGAGGGTCAATGACGGTCTTGGGAACAAAATGCTTGCAACCGACGGCTTTGCCGGTCATGCACAGCCGATGTCAGATCAAAACACCCAACGTCTCGACCAGCTTCTCGTCTCCCTCGGCCTTTTTGCCAGCCGCTCGCGCGCCCGCGACGCCGTGCAGCGCGGCACTGTCAGGATCGGCGGTCAGGTGGTCACGAAGGCCGGCGCGCTGTTTAGCGCAGACGCGGCAATCGAGATCGACGATCCGGCGCAAGACTATGTCTCGCGCGCCGCACTGAAGCTTGCCGCCGCACTCGATCATTTCCGGCTCGATCCTGCCGGCCATCACTGTCTTGACGTCGGTGCTTCCACCGGCGGCTTCACCGAGGTGCTGCTGCAGCGCGGGGCTGCGCATGTCACCGCGATCGATGTCGGCCATGGGCAGATGCATCCGCGCATATCCGGCGATCCGCGGGTGACGAACAGGGAGGGCCTCAACGCCCGTAACCTGACTGCAGAGGATATCGGCCATCCCGTCACCTTCATCGTTTCCGACGTCTCCTTCATCACGCTGAGGCTGGCGCTCGCACCGGCTCTTGAGATCGCCGAACCCGGCGCTGTCGCCGTGCTGCTGGTCAAGCCGCAGTTCGAGGCCGGGCGCGAGGCGATCGGCAAGGGCGGGATGCTGAAGGACCCCTCGTCCGCTCCCACTGTTGCTGCGGAACTGGAGCGCTGGTTCGTCGAGGATATGGGCTGGAAAAGCCTTGGCCTCATCCCCTCCCCGATTTCCGGCGGCGACGGCAATCAGGAATTCCTTCTGGCAGGATTGAAGCCGTGAGCACCGAAACAGTCACGATCGAGAAGCTCGGCGCCCAGGGCGACGGCATCGCCAGCAGCGCCGGCGGACCTGTCTATGTGCCCTTTTCCCTGCCCGGCGAAACCGTAGCGATTGCCCGCGTCAAGAGCCAGGGCACGATCATGTCGATCACGACGCCCTCACCCGACCGGCAGGAGCCGCCTTGCCGGCATTTCGGCCCGGATGGCCTCAACGGCACCTGCGGCGGATGCACGGTGCAGCATATGGCAGATGCGCCCTACCGCGCCTTCAAGCGGCAGCTGGTCATCGATGCGCTGAAATCCAAGGGGCTGACGCCGGAGGTCGGCGAAATCGTTCCGGCTCGGCCGGGCGAACGGCGGCGCGTGGTGTTTGCGGCGCGCAAGACCGAGAAGGACATGCTTGTTGGATTCAACCAGGCCGAAAGCCACCATATCGTCGCCATCGAGGAATGTCCGATCTCGTCGGCAGGGATCATCGCCCGGCTGCCGGCGATCAGGGCGATTGCTGCATCGCTGGCGACCAGCGCCGAACCCTTCCGCGTCGCCGTGCTCGAAACGCTTTCCGGCCTCGACATCTCCGTCGACGACGTGAAGAAACTCTCCGATCCGCAGCGGCGCAAGGCGATCGAGACCGCGCTCAGCCTGCGCGGCATCGCCCGTGTTTCACTGAACGGCGAAATTCTCGTCGAACCGTCGAAGCCGATGGTCGAATTCGGCGGCGTCCAGGTTTCACCGCCGCCGGGCGGCTTTACCCAGGCGACGAAGCCGGCGGAAGAGGCGATGGCGGAGCTGGTCATTGCCCATGCCGGCAAGGCGAAGCGGATCGCCGATCTCTTTGCCGGCTCCGGCACGTTTTCGCTGCGGCTGGCGCGGATCGGCCGCGTGCACGCCGTCGAAGCCGAGGCAAAGGCGCTCGCAGCACTCGACCATGCCGCGCGCAACACGCAGGGGCTGAAGCCGGTCACCGTCGAAAAGCGCGATCTCTTCCGCCGTCCTTTGATGACGCAGGAATTCAAGCCCTTTGACGCCGTCGTCCTCGATCCGCCGCGCGCCGGAGCCGAGTTCCAGTGCCAGGAGCTCGCCCGCTCAGGCGTGAAGAGGATCGTGGCCGTCAGCTGCAATCCGCTGACGCTGGCGCGGGATCTCGCGATCCTCGTCGAGGGCGGCTACCGCATTACCGGCGTGACGCCGATCGACCAGTTCCTCTGGACCTCGCATGTCGAGGTGGTGGCGACGCTGGAGAAATAGGCGTGTCTGTCGAAAAGACCAAAAGACGCAACCCATACTATAACGGCCCAGTGTCCGATCATTTCGACGGCACGCATTTCTTCAATCCCGAAGGTATTGAGCCCCTTGGTTTCCGCGACCTGATGCGCTGGCAATTCGGCGGTGGCCGTGAGCGTTGGCCGAGGTCGGTCCCAAGTCCGTTCGCGATGGCCAAGCCGGATCCACACGTCGACGGCGAGGATCTAAGGGTGACCATGGTTGGCCATGCAACAATGCTCGTGCAGGTCGCTGGGCTCAATATCCTCACCGACCCGGTATGGTCGGAGCGCGCGAGTCCCTTCGCTTTTGCCGGACCCAGGCGCGTCGTCCCACCGGGCATCGCGTTCGATGATTTGCCGCCGATTGATCTCGTGCTGGTATCGCACAATCATTATGATCATCTCGATATCGCAACGCTCAGGCGGTTGGGTGCGAAGCATCGGCCGCGTGTCGTGACGCCACTTGGCAATGACACGATCATTCGCCGTGCCGTGCCCGATATAGAGACGACATCGATGGACTGGGGCGAGCGCATTTCGCACGCCGGCATAAGCATCGATGCGGAGCCTGCACACCATTGGTCCGCCCGCGGAACCGCCGATCGCCGGATGGCGCTGTGGGCGTCGTTCGTTTTGTCGACTCCCGCCGGAAAAATTTATCACGTCGGAGATACGGGTTTTCACGACGGAATCAATTACAAAGCGGCACAGCAGAAGCATGGCGGCTTTCGCTTGGCCATTTTACCCTTCGGCGCTTACGAGCCTCGATGGTTCATGAAAGGGCAGCACCAGAATCCGCAGGAGGCGGTGATCGGGATGAAGTTGGCAAATGCCGCCTATGTGGCCGGGCATCACTTCGCCACGTTCCAACTGACAAATGAAGCGGTCGACGCGCCGGCAAAAGCGTTGCAAGACGCAATGCGCGAGCATGATATTCCCCCGGAACGGTTCCGGCCGCTCAGGGCTGGCGAAGTATTCGACGTGCCCGCAGTCTAATCGGCATCCGTTTGCTGCCACACTGCCAAAGATTCTTCGGAAACGATCGAGATTGCCGCGAAGCCAGGCTCAGCGGCGCATGAAGGCCTCGAATGCCGCCCGAGCCTCGGCGCTTTTCAGCCGCGCGGAAAAATAGCTGGCTTCTTCGTCGATGCGGGCGATGATCTCGCTGCGGTCGCCGCGAATGAGATCGCGGGCGATGCGCAGCGCCTCCGGCGGCTTGGCCGCGAGCTTTGCAGCGAGGCCAAGCGTCATGGCATCGACCTCGCCTGACTCAACGACCTTCCAGACCAAGCCGGCTTCCTTGGCTTCTTCGGCCGAGAATGCTTCGCCGGCGGCAAGCATGGCGAAGGCGCGCTGATGACCCATCAGGCGTGGTGCGACGAGGCTGGAAGCCGCCTCCGGCACCAGCGCCAGATCGACGAAAGGTGTGCGAAACTGGCTGCGGCTGGAGGCGATGGTCAGGTCGCAATGCAGATGGATCGTCGTACCGATGCCGATCGCCAGACCGTCGACACCGGAGACGACGGGTTTCTCGGAATTCACCAGAGCATAGAGGAAATCGAGGATCTCCTGTCCCAGGCCACCGCCGCCGATTGCAGCAGCGAGAAAATCGTTGAGGTCGTTGCCGGCCGAGAAACAGCCTTCGGTGCCGAGGAAGGCGATGGCTCGGATGGCGGGATCGGCATTGGCCGCATTCAGCGCATCGGCCATGGTGCGGTACATGGCGCGGGTGATGGCGTTCTTCTTCTCCGGCCGATTGAAGCGGATAGACTGGACACCAGGATGGGCGGAAGGCTGCTCGACGATGATGTGATCGGTCATAAGGTCTCCTCAGGCAAGCAGGATGCGAGCGGCGGCAAGGCTTGCCGCGCCATTGACGACGCGATCGCGAAGGGCTGCGGTCTCGGCAAGCAGGTTTTCGGCGGCGAAGCGGCAGAGCGCGATGCGGCTTTCATCTGCACCATCGGCACTTTCGGCGAGACCGCCCTTGGCAAGATAGCAGCCGGTGAGCACCAGCCCGAACAGGCGCTGATAGGGGGTGGCACCGGAGAGCGCCTCGGCGGCCTTGTCATCGGCAAGTGTTTTGATCAGCCAGGCGGTCGCCTGTTCGAGATCGGCGATCGCAGTGTCGAGCCTCACGGCGGTCTCGCCGAAACCATTGAGATTGGAGCGGCGGACGCCATCGGCGATCTGCTTAAGCTCGGCGATGAAGCCCTTCACCTGATCGCCGCCGGAGAGCGGCAGCTTGCGGGTGACAAGGTCGATCGCCTGGATACCATTGGTGCCCTCATAGATCGGCGCGATGCGGGCATCGCGGAGATAACGCGCCGCACCCGTCTCCTCGATAAAACCCATGCCGCCATGCACCTGGATGCCGAGCGAGGCGACGTCGACGCCGGCATCGGTCGAAAAGGATTTGGCAATCGGCGTCAAAAGGGCGGCGCGCTCCTGCCAGTGGCGGCTGGTGTCACCTGCCCGATGGGACATGTCGATCGCATGGGCGCAGGCATAGGAGATGGCGCGCGCCCCTTGCGTCAGCGCCTTCATGGTGAGGAGCATCCGGGCGACATCGGGATGTTCGACGATCGGGCTCATGCCGGCGCCGCTTGAACCCGGCGCCCTGCCCTGGGTGCGTTCCCTGGCATAGGCAAGCGCCTTCTGGGTGGCGGCCTCGGCGATCGCCACGCCCTGCATGCCGACGGCGAGGCGGGCATTGTTCATCATCGTGAACATGCAGGCGAGCCCCTTGTTCTCCTCGCCGACCAGCCAGCCTACAGCCCCCTTTTCTCCGCCGAATTTGCCGTCGCCGTAGATCATCGTGCAGGTGGGCGAACCATGGATGCCGAGCTTTTGCTCCAGCGAATGGCAGAACAGATCGTTGCGGGGCCCAAGCGAGCCGTCGTCGTTCACCAGGAATTTCGGCACCAGGAAGAGCGAGATGCCGCGTGTGCCGGCCGGCGCATCCGGCAGGCGGGCCAGCACCAGATGGATGATATTGTCGGCCGCGTCGTGTTCGCCCCAGGTGATGAAGATCTTCTGGCCGAAAAGGCGGTAGCTGCCGTCATTGCGGCGCTCGGCGCGGGCTTTCAGCACGCCGAGATCGGAGCCGGCATGCGGCTCGGTCAGGTTCATGGTGCCGGTCCATTCGCCGGAGACCATCTTCTCCAGATATATGTCTTTCAGCGCAGCACTGCCATGGACGCTGACCGCCTCGATGGCGCCCATCGTCAGGGTCGGGGCGAGTGCGAAGGCCATGGAACCGGAATTCCACATTTCGAGGGCTGCGACATTCAGCATATGCGGCAAGGCCTGGCCGCCGAAAGCCTCGGGCGCCGTCAAGCCGTTCCAGCCGCCGGCAATCCAATGGCGGTAGAGTTCACGCCAGCCATCCGGCAGCCGGACCTCGCCATCGATCAGGCGGGCGCCTTGGCGGTCGCCGATTTCGGCAAGCGGGGCCACTTCCTCTGTGGCAAAACGCCCCGCCTCGGCGAGGATGGCGTCGACGAGATCCTCGCCGAGATCGCCGAGAAGGCCTTTTGAAATCGCCTCGCCCATGCCCGCTACATGCTTCAGCGTGAATGCGATTTCCTCGACGGGCGCCTTGTACATGGTTTTTCCTCCGCAGACCGGCCTCGCGCGCGGCAAAACCCCTCCGAGGCAAGGGCTAGTTGATTTTTACGTAAACGTCAATTTCGATTTCCTCGGCGCCGATGCGATAGTTTGGCTGAGATGACCCTTTGCTCTTGCACCATCGGCCAAATGGACGTCATGAACAAACTCTAAGGGAAGACATCGCCTTCGCAAAGGATCGGCGAATAATGGACACATTGCCCGTCAACATACCCGGTTTCGTCTGGGGCTATCGCTTCTCGCCGGATGAAAAGACTGCGGTGCGGCTGAACAACAGTGCGACGGTGGCGGAACTGACCGCGGATAACTGTTTCTACTGGCTGCACCTCAACCTTGTCGACGCCCGGGTGCCGGCCTTGCTCGATACTCTGCAGGGGTTGACTGAGGACGCGAAATCGGCGCTGACGACGCGGGACACGCATGCGGCCATCACCGTCGACGAGCAGATGCTCTATGGCACGCTCGTCGATTGCCAGCGCGAGTTCGCCGAGGATACCAACAATCTCGGCTGGCTGCATTTCGCCATGTCCGACCGCTTCATTATCACCACGAGGCTGCAGCCGCTGCGCAGCGTCGAACGGGCGCGGGCGCTGATAGAGAAGAATCCGGGCAAATTCTCGCGGCCGGTCGATCTCTTCGAACTGCTGGTGACCGAATTCCAGCGGACGCTGATCGCGATCGTCATCGAACTCACCGAAGAGCTGAACCAGATCGAGGATATCGTCTACGACAGCGCGCAGCGCGATGAACGCCGGCGCCTGGCGCCGGTGCGGCGAACCGTGGTCAGGCTGCATCGGCACCTGCGCACGGTGCTGGCGCTGATGCGCCGGGCGGCGGCGGCCGACGAGGACGAGATGCCCTTCGGCTTCGACGATGTAGCGCGGCGGCTGACCGGCCGGCTGGAAACGGTCGACCACGATATCTATGCGCTGCAGGACCGGGCACGCCTGCTGCACGAAGAAATCGATTCGAAACAATCCTCCGAAACCAACCGTCACCTCTATCTGCTGTCGATCATGACGGCCTTCCTGCTGCCGCCAACCCTGGTGACGGGCTTCTTTGGCATGAACACGGCAAACCTGCCCTTCGCCGTCGGCGACTACGGCACCGAATACGCCATCGTCCTCATCCTCGCCTCCGTTGCCCTTGCCTGGTGGTTGCTGAGGCGGGTGGATATTCTTTGAGGGCAATGCGTCGGCTTTCTCAATCTCGACGTCGCGTTTGGCACGTCCCTCGCCCCGTTTACGGGGAGAGGGTTCGGGTGAGGGGCAGACTTTTTCGATACGGCGGCGCGTTTCCAGGTCTTATCAATACGGCGAATAGCACTGCTGGCGCGGGCCGTTATAGGGTTGGAACGTGTTGTCGTAGGCGCGGTATGACCGGTAGCGGTTGGCGCACCAGGCGACGTGGCTCGAACCCATGCGGGGCGCAGGTGCGACGTAACGCGGCTGTGCGGCAATGGCGCCGCCGATGACCGCGCCGGCGCCGAAGGCGGCGAGCGGATACCAGTAGCCGTTATAGCGGCGGTATCCCGGGCGGTAATAGGAATATCCGCGATAGCCACCGTAATAGCCGGGCCGGTAGTAGGCGCCGGGACGATAGCCAGGCCGGTAGCCCGGACGGTAACCGGGGCGATAATAGCGGCGGTACTGCACGTTCTCGACGGCGGAGGATTTTTCCACCTGCGGGGCGGTGGGCATCTGGATTGCCTGCGACGGCGCAAAGCCCGTCAGCACCACGGCGGCCGCCAGAACTGCGGTCGCGATCTTGTTACTCAAACCGAACATTCTTCTCTCCCATTCAACAGCGATAACCGCCTGCTCAGCAACGCTTTCGTGCCGGAATGGTTCCGAAAGCGGCCCGGGCCTAGCTGCCTTCGTATGTGTACAGAAATCGATCTGAACCGGGCATTAACCGGGAGGCCGATGATGTCGCCCGGAACGCACTTCAGTCCTTTGTTCATGCATGCCGTTATCCCGGAACCGTAACAGTTCCGGGCTACATGCATTAGGCCACGGCGGAAATTTTCGCCTGGTCACCCTGCAGACGGTTCACCATGAAGTTCGAATACCATTCGAGGAACTGCATGACGCCGCCTTCATGCAAGGCGGAATAGGGGCCGGGCTCATAGGCGGGCGAGTGAATGCCGAAGGCGTTTTCCTCGACGATGCGGCGATCCTGATCGTTGGTCTCGGTCCAGACGTGGGTCAGCTCCTCCAGATTGTAATCCACGCCTTCGACGGCGTCCTTGTGGACGAGCCATTTGGTCGTCACCGCCGTCTCGTTGGCGCTGAGCGGCAGTACCCGGAAGGAGATGGCATGGTCGCCGAGCAGGTGGTTCCACGTCGTCGGGTAGTGGAAGAGCAGCATGGTGCCGATATGGCTGATCGAGATATCGTCGGAGAGCGGGCGCTTGACGGCACTCTTGCCCGACATGGTGTAGCTCTCGGCATCCTCGATCAGCGGCATGCGGGCGGTGCGGAACTGACCGTCCGGCGAAATCTGGAATTTGCTCGGCAGGCCGGCGGCCTCGCAGCGCGCCCAATGGCCGGCGATCTCCGGATCGTCGGCACCGCCATCCGTGCCGGTGACACTCGGGGCTTCGGGATAGGTGCGGCAGAGCTCGGGGTGATTGGCGGCGCAGTGATAGCATTCGCGATTGTTTTCCCAGACAAGCTTCCAGTTGCCCTTCTCGATGATCGTGCTCTGGAAGGCGACCTTGCTCTCGCTGATCCGGTGCGGCGCGACATAGGGTTCGATCTTGTCGCGCACCGGCTGGAAATCCGGAGCGGTGTTGGCAAGGCAGATGAAGACATAGCCTGCGACGATCTCGCAATGGACGGGCTTCAGGTTGAAGCCAGTCTTGTCGAAATCATCGCCCATGTGGCGGGCGAAGGCGAGCTTGCCTTCGAGATCATAGGTCCATTGATGATAGGGGCAGACGAGACGCACGGAGGAGCCGTGCTCCTTGGTGCAGACGCGCGAACCGCGATGGCGACAGCTGTTGTGGAAAGCGCGGATGACATTGTCACGGCCGCGGACGATGACGACGGGATAGCTGCCGATCTGAACAGTGAAATAGGCGCCCGGCTTCGGCAGCTCGCAATCATGGCCGATAAACAGCCAGTCGCGATAATAGATCATCTCCATGTCGAGCTGGAAATAATCCTCGTCGATATAGAACGGCTGTTCGAGGCTGAAGCCCTCACGGCGGCTCTTGAGCTGACGCAAAACGTTGCTGCGAATATCCATCTTCATGTCCTCGTGCACCCGGCTGCCGCCCTTCCGGCAAGAAGGCCGGCGGAAGCGCGCCCGCTTGCTTCTCCTTCGGGAGAAGTGTTCATGGCGTCATTTAATCACCGAGCCTGCCTGCCGCTTGGTTGTAATGCGACATCGGCTTCGAAATTGACGACAGGATGCGGCAAGCCGCAAGCTGCCGATCCCGGTCGATGACATCGCCCGACTCTCCAGGCAATTATCGTCAATTGCGACATGGCGTAAAGACCCGCTCCGCAAAGAGGTCTGCTGCCGAGATCGACCGCCATCGCGTTTGCGACATTTGCGGGCATTTGCCCTTCCGCCTGCCGGCTGCGAGACTATTTTTTAACATCGCCTTAAGCATACGGCCCTATCCTCCTGGTGATCACCGACCGACCGAAGAACGCGAACCATGGCCAAACTCCGTTATTTCGACGCGAAAGATGCGAGCAGACCGCAAGAGCCGCAGCTGATTGCCGCCCATTCCGAATTCCTGCGCACCGGCCGCATCCCCCGCGAGCGGCGGCATTGGCTGGCAGAGGAAAAGCGATATTTCACCCACGACGAGGTCGCCGCAAAGACCGGCCGCAAGCTGCAGGTGGCCGGCGAAAAGACGCATCAGAACATCAACGGTTTCCACCATTCGATCCAGTTTCCGAAGATAATCTTCCACCGGACGCTGCAGGATAGCCCGCATCTCGGCTATTGCCACGTCACCGCCGCACGGACGAAGTTCGCCCGCTACGAGGAGGTGAGCTGGGCTTTCTACATCGCCAATTTCTACTCCGACATCGGCGACAACGACAACTTCTTTGAGCGCATCGACGTCGGTTATTCCCGCATGTATTTCGCTGTCGCCATAAAGCCAGGCGAAGAGTCCGCGGAAAAGATGACCATCGACCGGTCGGTCCGCGGCAACGGCCTGCTCTTCCGCACCCACGATCCGCAGGCGGCGATCCGCAACATCCTGCTGCTCGGCGCCCGCAACGAACAGCTGCGCGAAATCATCCGGCAGCTCTAAAGCTCGCCGCGCTTTACGTCCTTGCTTGATGCACGTCGGTGCCAAAATCGCTGCACAGTTTTGGGCGACATGCATAATCCTGGCTTGATGCATGTCGTGACCCCAAAACCGCTGCACACTTTTGGGCGACATGCATAATCCTTGTTTGATGCATGTCGTGACCCAAAACCGCTGCACACTTTTGGGCGACATGCATAGATGAACAACGCGATTGATCGCGGGCGGCGGAAAGCCTAATGACTGCCGGGACGAACACAGGCAGGACATGGCACGAACGATCGACATAGAGGCAGACAGGCAGGCAGCGATCGAGGCGGCCTCAGCCGCTCTTGCCGACGGCTTTGCCATCGCCATCCCGACTGAGACCGTCTACGGCCTTGCCGCCGACGCCACCAATCCTTTGGCCATTGCCCGCATCTACGAGACAAAGGGACGGCCGCGCTTCAACCCGCTGATCTGCCATATGGCCGACCTTGCCATGGCCGAAGAACATGCCGAGTTCGACCCGGTCTCGCGGGCGCTCGCCAAAGCCTTCTGGCCCGGCCCGTTGACCCTCGTGATGCCGCTGAAGCCTCAGAGTTCGATCCATTCGCTGGCGACCGCGGGGCTCGACAGCGTCGGCATCCGCGTGCCGAAAGGGTTTGCCGGCGCTTTGATCGGCGCCTTCGGACGGCCGCTCGCAGCCCCCAGCGCTAATACGTCAGGCGGGATCAGCGCCACGAGTGCCGCCCATGTCGAAGCCGATCTCGGGGCGAAAATCCCGCTGATCCTCGACGCAGGCCCGAGTGCTGTCGGCGTCGAATCGACGATCGTCAAGGCAGAGGGCGGCCAACTAAGGCTGCTTCGGCCGGGCGGACTGGCGGCGCGCGAGATCGAGCGCGTTGCAGGCCAGCCGCTGCTGCGGGCGAAGACGGCATCGGCGGCCATCGAGGCGCCGGGCATGCTTGCCTCCCATTACGCGCCGGGTGCTTCCGTGCGCCTCAACGCGACGGCAGTCGAACCCGGCGAAGCGCTGATCGCCTTCGGCAGCGCTGCGGTCTCCGGCGCGGACAGTGCGCGGATCGTCCTTGACCTTAGCCCGCGCGGCGACCTTGCAGAGGCCGCCGCCAATCTTTTCGACTATATGAAGCGGGCCGATGCGAGCGGCGCCCAGAGCATCGCCTTTTCGCCGATTCCCGAGGACGGCCTGGGCGAGGCAATCAACGACCGGCTGCAGCGGGCAGCCGCGCCCCGCGACTGAAGGACCGTGCATCACGATGAAGGACCGAGCCCGATGAGCAATTCCAGCATTTCCACCGAACTCCTCGATCGCTTCGCGGCCATCGTCGGCGAAAAATACGCGCTGCGTAGCGAGGCCGATCTTGCACCGCATCTGATCGAAAACCGCGGGCTCTATTACGGCTCCTCCCCTCTCCTCTTGAAGCCCGCTTCGGTCGAAGAAGTCTCTGATATCATGAAGCTTGCGACGGAGACTGGAACGGCGATCGTGCCGCAGACCGGCAATACCGGCCTCGTCGGCGGCCAGACGCCGCGTCAGGGCAAGTCCGATATCATTCTGTCGCTCGAGCGTATGAACAGGATCCGCGATGTCGATCCGGTGGCGAACGTGCTGGTGGCCGATGGCGGCGCTATCCTCGCCGAGGTGCAGAAGGCGGCCGAGGCGCATGGGCGGCTGTTTCCGCTGTCGCTCGGCTCGGAAGGCTCCTGCCGCATCGGTGGCAACCTTTCCACCAATGCCGGCGGCACGGCGGTGCTTGCCTATGGCAATATACGTCAGCTCTGCCTCGGTCTCGAAGTGGTGCTGCCGACCGGGGAGATCTGGGACGGCTTGCGCCGCCTGAAGAAGGACAATACCGGCTACGACCTGCGCGACCTCTTCATCGGCGCCGAGGGCACGCTCGGCATCATCACCGGCGCGGTGCTGAAGCTCTTTCCCCAGCCGCTCGGCCATCAGGTGGCCTTCGCTGGCCTGAATTCGGTGGCAGATGCGCTTGGCCTCTTCAACCTCGCCTCCAGCCTCTGCGGCGCCTCGCTCACCGGTTTCGAGCTGATGCCGCGTTTCGGCGTCGAGATCACCACGCGCCATATCGACGGCGTGCGCGATCCGCTGGAGGCCGCCTATCCCTGGTATGTGTTGATCGACATTTCGACGTCGGATTCGGCCGAGACGGCGGAGCGGATGTTGAGTGGCGTGCTGGAACAGGGCTTCGAGGCTGGGCTGGTGCTGGACGCCGCAATCGCCGCATCCGTGGCGCAGCAAAAGGCGCTCTGGCACATGCGCGAAAGCATGTCGGATGCGCAGAAGCCGGAAGGCGGATCGATCAAGCACGATGTTTCCGTGCCCGTATCGAAGATCCCGCATTTCATGGCCGAGGCCGAAGAAGCGGTGATGGCGGCCATGCCGGGCGCCCGCATCTGCGCCTTCGGCCATATGGGCGACGGCAACATCCATTACAATATTTCCCAGCCGCTCGGCGCCGACAAGGACGCCTTCATCGCCCGCTGGCATGAGATGAACCATATAGTGCATGGACTGGTGCTTGCCCATGGCGGCTCGATCTCCGCCGAGCACGGCGTCGGCCAGTTGAAGCGCGACGAACTGGCGGCGATCCGCCCGGCCATCGAAATCGAGCTAATGCGCCGCATCAAGCGCGCCTTCGACCCTGCCGATATCATGAACCCGGGAAAAGTGGTCAGCCTCGATCCGTGAGACTGCACGTCATCAGGCCTACTGCGTACCGCCGTTGGTCAGGATCATCAGCGCCGGCGACTGCTGGGTGGCGTTCTGGACGTCGTACATCGCGGTGAACCGGCGCAGCAGCTTGTCGACCTTCTTCGGATCCTGGAGATCCTCGAGCTTGACGAAGCGGTTGATGAGATCGGCCTGTTTGGCGACATCCATGCCCGAGATCTGCGACGGCAGGCTGTAGGCTGTGGTGATGACCTGATAAAGCGCCCTGTCGCCGAGGATTCCATAGATCGAGGTGATGCTCGAGGCCTTGCGGCTGAAATAGAGCGCCAGGCGGACGCCGTCGTTGCTTTCGCCTTGCTGGGCTTCCATCGTCTGCTGAACATAGAGCTCCTGCGTATGCTCCTCGGCCGCCTTGTTCTGGATGGTGCCGATCTTGGCGCGGGTCAAGTTGCCGTCCTTGTCGAAATTGAAGGCGGCGACGATGTCCTGGAATCGCGCATCGGCGGTGGCGTTGAGATAGCTCTTCTTGTCATCGGGGTCGGACGTGAAGATCTTCTTCAGCGTCGCCTTGTCGTAATCCTTCGGATCAAGGTTATTAGCCTTCAGGACCAGATCGGTCAGCCGGCTGTCGTCGAGGAAATCGTCGAGCGACTTCACCTTCGCCATGCCCTTGGCGAAATAATCGACTTCCGCCGTCGCATCCTTCGCCGCCTTGTCCTTTACTGGACCGTCCTTCATCAGCATGGTCATATGCGATCTATAGTCGGTGGCGTATTTGGCCATTGTCGCGTCGGGCAGCGCCTGGAAGGGTGATGCAGCCTTGCCGTCGGGGCCGAAGTTGAAGGCGCGGGCAAGGTTGGTGATGCGCTCATCCTTGAGCGACGCGACATAGCCGTTCGGATCATAGGCATCGCTGGTCAGGATCTTGCGCATCATCGAACGCGATACATCCTGGTCCGTCAGGCCGAAAGCCTGCAGCGCCACATGGAAGAGATCCGGGAGATTGTCGTTGCTCTTGCTGAAATCGGCCGACGAATTGCTGCGCAGGAAATCATTGACACTGTTGACGTCGGAGAAATTCACCAGGCTGCTGCTGTCGGCCATAAGCTTCTGGTAGTTGGATGCGACCTCGTCGATCGCCTCGTCGCGTTCGTCGTCGTAGCGCGCCGCATAATTGTCGTTGGTGGTCTGCGCTTGGTCGGCCGTCTGGACCGAGCTGACGACAGGAAGCGATCCATCGGCGGCGAAGTTGAAGTCGGCATTGAGATCGGCGTGGCCGGCTGCTGCAGCCGCCGTCGCATCGGTCAGAATGCTCTTCAGGTCGGCGTTCGAGATATCGAACGGCAGATTGTAAGTGCTCTTCAGGAAATTGGTGATGCCGTCATCGGCAATAAGATCATCGACATTGGCGATCGCCCCCATGCGTGCGGAATAGTCGTTGGTCCGCGCTGTCGCACTAATTTTCGTATTGCTGATCTGGGCGGCCGTCTGCGCCTGCATGCCATCTTCAAGCGTGCCGTCCGCCTTGAAGTTGAAGGCAGCGGCAACGTCGGCATAAGTGCCGGTGCCGCTCTGGTCAGTCAGGATATTCCTGAGATCGACATCGCTGACCGTCGATGGGATGCCGAAGGCGTTGCGGACGAAATTGTTCAGTTTCTGGTCCGCCAGCAACTGATCGACGTCCGAGATGCCGGCGATGGTCGCCTGATAGTAGACGGCCGCATCATTCGCCTTGCTGGTGGTGCTCGCGCTCTGCGAGGCACTTTGCGAGGCGTAAAGGGTGGCGACAGAACCGTCCGTCTTGAAGTTGAAAAGATCGTGGACGTCGCTATAGCTTTGGGCGCTGGCAGCCGCGGGATCGACCAGGAACGTCCTCAAGGTCGCATCAGAGACGCTATCGGCGATCTGCATGCTGTTTCTGATGTAGCTGACGGCAACCGCATCCGACATGATGTCATCGACATTCGTGACATTGCCGATCATGCCGTTGAAATGCGCGGCGTTCGCCGCCGACTTGTCGGTAGTCGACTTTCGTTGAGCTTCCGTCTGAATTACCGAACCGTTGATCGAACCGTCCGCCTGGAAATTGAAGTCGGCATTGATGTCGGCATGGCCCTGAGCCGCGGCATAGGCCGGATCCGTCAGAATGCTCTTGAGGTCGGCATTGCTGAAATTCGTGCCGAGACCATAGGCATCCTTGATATAGCGCGCCAGCACATCATCGGCGAGCAGGTCATCGACATTGGTGATGCTGCTCGATTGCGAGGTCAAGGTATAATAGCTGCCGGTGTTCGACGCAGCCGACTTCAGATTGTTCGCCTGGGAGATAGACTGGGCGCGCGCCGTGTTCGACGTCGAACCGTCCGCCTTGAAATTGAAAGCATTGTAGACATTGGTGAAGCCCATCAGCTGGGCATAACCGGGGTCGGTCAGCACCGTGCGCAGCGCTGCGGCGGTAAAGTCGGCACCCATGCTATAGGCTGTCTTGATATATGAGGTCAGCCGGTTGTCCGCGACCAGGTCATCCACATTGGTGATCGTGCCGATCTTGGCGGTGTAATAGGCCTTGTTGTATTCGGCCGCCGTCTTACCGACGTAATAGACGTCGGAGCCAACCGAATTGTCGATGATGACCGATTGGGAATTCAGCGTGTAGGACTCGATGACCAAGGCCTTCTGCGCGGCGGTCTGGGCCGTGCCGGTGACAGTGCCGTCGGCGTTGAAGCTGAACTGGGCGGCAAGCGCCTTATACTTGTCGCCGCCCTGCGTATTGACGAAGCTCGTGGGGTCGCTGAGATCGCTGGTCAGCACCTGCCGCAGAAAGTCCTTCGACGCATAGGTGGGATCGATCTTGAAGGTCTTCAGCACATAGGTGCGCAACCGGGTGTTGTTGACCAGGTCGTCGACGCTCTGCACGCTATCGATATTGTTGCTGTAATAGGTGCTTTCGGCGCTCGCGGCCTTTTCGGCATCGGCGAAGGATTGCTTGTAAAGGCCGATGAGCTCGTCCTCCTGCGCATCCGTCTGCACGTCCTTCTCCGGCGCATTGAAATTGAAGGCGGCGGCGAATTCGCGATAGCGCGTATCGGAGAGCTTGTTGGCGTAGCTGTCGGGATCGGTGAGATCGCTTTCCAGCACCTTCTTCATGAAGGCCTTGGCATAGGTCATGTCCTCGAGGCCATAGGCCTTCATCGCATAGCTGTAGAGCTTGTAGTCGCCGAGGAAGTCGTCGACATTGGTGACCTTGTTGATATGGTCGGCGTAATACTGGGCATCCTTCTTGACCGTCGTCTGCGACGCGACCTTGTTGAGGCTCGACGTCATGTCCCGCGACAGGATCGTGTAAGCGAGGGAAGCCGTGATCATGGAAAGCGCCCTTTTCGGCAAAATCTCTAAAAGAACGACGAAATGCTGGTGAGCACATTTTGCCATGGAAAGCTTACCTGAGGCTTACCTCCGGATGCATCATTCCAGGACACCACATCGTTCACCTTCCGGAAACCCTGCCGGATTCGGTTTTGATAACCATCAGAGGAGGCAAAGTTTTCTTAACCGCAATTTTTAAGCTGTACGGAACGGCGGCTGCCTATTGTCGGCCATAGAGGACGAAAAGTCCCAAGGAGAAGACCGGAAATCGGCTCTCAGGTAAGACAAGGGTAGAATGAAATGAACAATCCCGTTATGAAGCCCGCCTGGGCTAGCACGACGTTACGCCTCGATCCGTCCCGCTTTCCCCAGCAGGTCAGCTACGCCATCCACGATTGTTCGGATGACGTCAATATCACCATAGACGAACGCGGTGCGGTCCTGCGCAAGGTCCTCCCCTCCAGCGGCCTGCCGCTCTCGATTGCGCTGCCGAAGCGCGTTTTCAAGGGCGTCGCCGCCCGCGCCATCGACCATGGCGACGGCGATGTCACGGTAACTCTCGAACTCCATCACACCGATCCGGAGCTCTGCATTCCGCTGCTCGTGGCGCATGATCTCAGCGACATCGCTGCAGACTGGCGCAGCTGGTCGGAAGCCTTCCGCATTCCGATGCTGATGGTCGAGGCCGACGGCGTCGCCCGGCCGCTCGAAGAGCACATCGGCGCCTTGCGCACCAGCGATCTCAAGCCACGCCGCCGTCATTCCTACTTCGCCAACCGCCGCCCGCGCTTCCTCGTGCGCCGCACCACCGGCCGGCTGGGCGTCGCCATGAAGATCGAAGGTAAGGAAATCATCGCCCGGACTTAAGCGAAATCGCGAAAGTCCCAATGTGGCAATGCCATTTTGAAACCCGGCGCCCGCGCCGGGTTTATCGTTTCATTCATCATCCCAATCAGGGAATGGCGAAGAGCAGCGAGACGAAGAGGCCGAAGAAGATGATCAGGCCGACGCGGTTGTTTGACTTGAAGAGCGCCAGGCACTGGTCGGGATCGTTGATATCGAGCCGCACGATCTGCCAGGCGAACATGCCGGCGGCGCCGAGCAAGGCCAGGAAAGCGATGAGATTGGCGCTGGCGAGAGCGAAAGCAATAAACATCAGCAGCAGCGTCAGCCCGTAAAGGCCGATCAGCCATTGCCGTGTCCTGTCGCCGAACAGACGCGCGGTGGAGCGGACGCCGATCAGTTCGTCATCCTCCTTGTCCTGATGCGCATAGATCGTGTCGTAACCGATCGTCCAGGCGACGGAGGCGGCATAGAGCAGGATGGCGGCAAAGGAGAGGCCGCCCATAATCCCGGCCCAGCCCATCAGCGCGCCCCAGGAGAAGGCAAGTCCGAGGTAGAATTGCGGCCAGTCGGTGAAACGTTTGGCAAAGGGATAAAACGCCACGATCCCGAGCGAGAGCACGCCGAGGAAGACGTTGAGCCAGTTGAACTGCAGCAACACGATGAGGCCAACCAGCGCCTGCAAGCCGATGAAGATCTTCGCGTGGGCGCGCGTGACGCGGCCGGAGGGCAGCGGACGCGACCGCGTGCGCGCCACTTCCATGTCAATCTCGTGGTCGACGAGATCATTATAAGTGCAGCCGGCGCCGCGCATGGCGACCGCGCCGATGAAATAAAGGAACAGATGAGACACCAGCAAGCTGCCGGAATAGATCCCCTCGCCGATCGCCGCATTGGAAGCAAGTGTCGCCGACCAGAAGCACGGCCACATCAAGAGCTGCCAGCCGATTGGGCGATCCCAGCGCGCGAGCTGCGCATAGGGCCAAAGCCATGGCGGCAGGATCCGGTAGACCCAGTTATCGGAAGGTGCGTCGGAAACGCGATCGTTGAAGTCGCCCGTGTCGTGCATGCCGCTCATCTAGCGGCGGGCCGTCGATGCGGTCAAGAAGCGATCATGCGCTGCGATTTGCATCACCGTTGGATCGATTCTGATCCAAGGGTGAAATTATAGGGCAATTCAAAGCATTACAGCGCTGCGCATCTGAGATGGGATGCGCAGCCGCATCAATCACTGCAGTGAGAAATTGAACTTGTAGGTCGCCGAGACGCCGATCAGGACCTGGTTCTTCGAGCCACGCTCGCGCACGAGGCTGCTGTCGGCGGCAGGGCCTGCCAGCCGCTTATATTCGAGGAAGGAACTTGCCGAGAGGTTTTCCGTCGCCTTCCAGGTGAGCGCCGCGCCTGCGCCGTAGGATTGGATGCCCGACGACGGCTTATAGGGATCAAGCCCGCTAGCCGCCGCCTGCTTGGCGTTGACGCCGTAATAGGCGTCGTAATAGCCGCTGCTGGCAAACGTCGCGCGCGGTCCGCCTGACAGCTGCAGGTCGGGGGCGATATCGGTGAAGGCATCGACGGCGAGATCGGCGACAACGCCGTCATGGGCGCGGATGCCTTGGCGGACTTCGGCGCGGGCGCGAAGGAAGTCGGTCGGGTAAACCTCGACGAAACCGCCGGCTTCCGCCCCCCATTTGACCTTCTTCAAGCCCTTCAGCTCGCTGCCGTCGCCGTCATCGCGCGACGGCACGAATTTACCGACGATGCCGGCACGGAAGGCACCCTTGTCGATGAGGGCGAAAGAAGGATTGTCGTTGCGCGAGGAAAAACGCGGCCCGGCACCTTGGCGGCCGACGGAGACCAGCGGGCTGAACTTGAATTCATTGTGCGACGAGCCCTCGAATTTCGGGGCGGAGAAGCCGGCGACGCCGACGCTCAGATACCAGTCGCCGGACCAGAAGTGCTGGCCGCTTTCCTGGGCGGCCGCCGAGCCAGCAGATAAAAGGGCAATAGCCAAAGAGATCGATACGACTGATCGATGAGACACGTCCACACTCCAGAAAACGCAAAAACAAAGCCGCGGAGGGCGGCGCTCGCTACATCTATCCCGATGTCGTTACCCCAATGTTAACCACGGCGGCGAGATTGAGCAGGCAGACGACTGCGTCTGGTTTTTACCGCTGGTTCCACCGGCGGATGACCGGCTCGGTCAGATCGTGCTCGTAGCCGAGCACGCTGATGCTGGCCGTATCGAGTACGAAACGGGAGCCGTCTTCCGGCGGCAGGCCGAGCCAGCGGGCGGCGAGGACTCGCAGGAAATGCGAGCTCGAAAAGACCAGGATGGTGCCGGCCGTTTGACGTAGTCCGCCAATCACGGCGTCGGCGCGATCGCCGACATCGGCGGCGAATTCGCCCTTCGGGCAGCCGTCGCGAAAGAGCTGCCAGCCGGGGCGGTTGGCAAGGATCGCCTTGGTGGTGATGCCTTCATAAGAGCCGTAGTCCCATTCGGCGAGATCGTCCTTGATCACCGCGCCCGATCCGAACCCGGCGAGCGCGCAGGTCTTGCGGGCCCGCTCGGACGGGCTCGACCAGACGGCGGAGAAGCTAAGGCCCGCCAGCCGGTCGGCGAGTTTGCGGGCGGCGGCCTCGCCGTTCGCCGTCAAGGGAATATCGCTGCGTCCGGTATGCCGCCCCGACAGGCTCCATTCGGTTTCACCGTGGCGGACCAGGTAGATCTCGGGAAACGCACTGCTCATCGGCACAACCTTTCATGAGAATCGTTCCTCGGCAAAATCGCCAGCGGAAGCGGCATTTCCCGGGGATCAGAATGTCACCTTTTCGAGCGGGGCGCGCCTCGCCTCGAATTCCTTCAACTTCGCTTCATTCCGCGCAATGTAACTGCGATTGTCGGGAACGGCGAACTGGTTCTTGGCGATCTGGATCTGCAGGATGAAGAGCTCGTCCCAGCGGAAGCCCATTTCGGAACCCGCCAGATAGAATTCCCACATGCGGAAGAACTGCTCGTCGTAAAGTGCCACCGCTTCGGCCTTGCGCGCCACGAAACGCTCGCGCCAATGACGCAGCGTATAGGCATAATGCAGCGGCAGGATTTCGATATCCTTGACCAGCAGCCCGGCCTTTTCAAGCGGCGGCACGACCTCGCCGACGGAAGGGATGTAGCCGCCCGGGAAGATGTATTTCTCGATGAAGGCATTGGTGCCGAAGCTCGGCTTGGGGCGGCCGATCGAATGCAGCACCATGACGCCGTTGTCGTCGAGGAGATCCGATACCTTACGAAAGAAATTGCCGTAATGGCCGATGCCGACATGTTCGAACATGCCGACCGAAACGATGCGGTCGAACTTCCTGCCCGTCATGGTGCGGTAGTCCTGCAGTTCGAAACGCACCCGATCGGCAAGGCCGCGCTTTTCGGCGCGCTTACGCGAGACCTTGAGCTGTTCCTCGCTCAGTGTAATGCCGGTGAACTCGGCACCTTCCGTCGCCTCCGTCAGGTACATGCCCATGCCGCCCCAGCCGGAGCCGATCTCCAGGATGCGCTGGTTCGGCTCGAGAAGAAGCTTGGCAGCGATATGGCGCTTCTTGGCGAGCTGCGCCTCGTCGAGACCAATGCCCGGCGGCTCGAAATAGGCGCAGGAATATTGCCAGTCCTCATCGAGAAAAAGATCGAAGAGCTTGGCCGACAGGTCGTAATGATGGGCGACATTGTGCTTGTTGCGGTTGACCGGCACGCGGTTCTTCAGTTGCTGCCGTGCAATTCGGCCGAGAAGCAGTGCCGCCATCTTGAAATCGAAGATCTCGTTGGTGGTGTTCTGCTTCACCAACGACAGGAAATCATAGATGTTGCTCTGTTCGAGAATGAACCGGCCTTGCATGTACATTTCGCCGAGCTTCATGGTCGGGTCGCGCCGGATGGCGTCCTCGGCCTCCTGATCGGCAAGGCGGGCGACAACGGGTTCACCGGTGCCGTCGCCGATAGTGTGGGTTTCGCCATTGGCAAGGGTAAGTTTTAGTGAACCCTTGCGGACGATTTGCTGGACGATCGATAAGAATGCCGACGCCATGGACGCCTCGCAAATGTGACAGGATAGTCACATCAACTTAATAGCTCTCTTTCGCCATACAAGCGCCGGATTTAGCACTCCGTTCAGAACGCTGCCAAACTGTTGCATTTTTGCCGAAATGCCGGCTAAACCCTTATTTTCGCTTCATGGCTTCGGCAAGTGCCGCGCCGAAGGCGCCCTGGCTCTCCGGTTTCTCAGCCGCCGGCCGGCGCTCGTTCTGCGGCCGCGACCCTTGGCCTGGGCGAGAATCACCACGCGGCGGCGACGCTGATGAGCCGTCATCACGTTTCATCGAGAGAGCGATGCGCTTGCGCTTGGCGTCAACTTCGACAACCCGCACCTTGACGACATCGCCGGCCTTCACGACCTCGTGGGGATCCTTGACGAAGCGATCGGCAAGCTGGGAGACGTGCACCAGACCGTCCTGGTGCACGCCGATATCGACGAAGGCGCCGAAGGCGGCAACGTTGGTCACCGTGCCTTCCAGCACCATGCCGGGCGTCAGGTCGGAAATTTCGTTGACGCCCTCGGCAAAGGTCGCGGTCTTGAAGCTCGGACGCGGGTCGCGGCCAGGCTTTTCCAATTCCGCGATAATGTCCCTGACAGTCGGCAGGCCGAATTTCTCGTCGATAAACTGGCGCGGATCCACCGATTTCAAGACGGCGCTATCGCCCATCAGCGCGCGCAGATCACGGCCGCAGGCGGCAACGATCTTCTTGGCGACACCGTAGGCCTCCGGGTGGACCGAGGAAGAGTCGAGCGGCTCCTTGCCGTTGGGGATGCGCAGGAAGCCGGCGCATTGCTCGAAGGTGCGGCCGCCGAGGCGTGCGACCTTCAGCAGATCCTTTCGCGTCTCGAAACGGCCCTCGCTGTCGCGGTGGCGGACGATGGCATCGGCGATCGACGGGCCGAGGCCGGAGACGCGCGAGAGCAGCGGCGCTGACGCCGTGTTGAGGTCGACACCGACGGCATTCACCGCATCTTCCACCACGGCATCGAGCGAACGCGACAGCTTCTGCTGGTCGACATCGTGCTGATATTGGCCGACGCCGATCGACTTCGGCTCGATCTTGACGAGTTCGGCCAGCGGATCCTGCAGGCGCCGCGCGATGGAGACGGCGCCGCGCAGCGACACGTCCAGATCGGGGAATTCTGCCGCTGCGGTCGCCGAGGCGGAATAGACCGAGGCGCCGGCTTCCGACACGATGACCTTGGTCGGCTTCGGCGCCGGCAACTCGGCCAGCATGTCGGCCACCAGCTTTTCGGTTTCGCGGCTGCCGGTGCCGTTGCCGATCGAGATCAGCTCGACATTGTGCTTGCGGACCAGCGATGCGAGCTCGACCTGGGCACCGCGCACATCGTTCCTCGGCTGGAAGGGATAGACGGTCGATGTCGCCACCACCTTGCCGGTGCCGTCGACGACGGCGACCTTGACGCCGGTGCGGATGCCGGGATCGAGACCCATCGTCGCGCGCGAGCCGGCGGGCGCTGCCAGCAGCAGGTCCTTGAGATTGCGGGCAAAGACATGGATCGCCTCTTCTTCGGCCCTTTCGCGCAGTTCCCGCATGAGGTCGAGCGAGAGCGACATGGAAAGCTTGACGCGCCAGGTCCAGCTTGCGACCTCCATCAGCCAGCGGTCGCCGGGACGGCTGGTACCGATCTCGTAGGCGGCCACGATCATGCGTTCGACCGGCTTGTTCGGAGAGGCGGTTTCGGCGTCGGCCTCGATCGTCAGCGTCAGCACCTCCTCGTTCCAGCCGCGCAGCATGGCGAGCGCGCGGTGGCCCGGCGCAGTCGCCCAGCGTTCGGAATGGTCGAAATAGTCGGAAAACTTCTCGCCCGTTGCCTGCTTGCCGTCGACGACTTTTGCCTTCAGCAGTGCGGCCTGGCGCATATGGGCGCGCAACTTGCCGAGCAGGTCAGCATTTTCGGCAATGCCTTCGGCGATGATGTCGCGCGCGCCTTCGAGCGCCGTCTTCACATCGGGTACATCAGCTGTGACGAAGCCTTCGGCCAATACCGCCGGTTCCCTGGCTCGGTCGGCAAGGATCGTCTCGGCGAGCGGGCCGAGGCCGCGTTCGCGGGCGATTTCCGCCCGTGTGCGGCGCTTCGGCTTGTAGGGCAGATAGAGATCTTCGAGCTCGGCCTTAGTTTCGGCGCCAGCGACCTTAGTCATCAGCTCGTCGGTCATCTTGCCCTGGCCGGTGATCGATTCGACGATCGCGTCGCGCCGGGCTTCGAGCTCGCGCAGATAGACCAGCCGCTCGGCGAGATTGCGCAGCTGCGTGTCGTCCAGCCCGCCCGTCACTTCCTTGCGGTAGCGGGCGATGAAGGGCACGGTAGAGCCTTCGTCGAGCAGCTCGATGGCGGCTTTGGCCTGTTCGGGCCGGGCGTTGATTTCGGCGGAGATGCGGGCTGCGAGAAAACGGAGGTCTGCGGCCATGGGATTTCCTGTTTCGTCAGAGGTGGCGGGACCATAGCGGCGAAAAGCGGCGAGGCAATGTTGGAGTTTGCAGGCAAGCGCCGATCCACAGGATAAGCATGCCGGAAAGGCGGCGATTTTGCGGTTGTGCAGATGCGCCATTCTTTGCTAGCAGAAGCAACGTTTTGACCCGGCGCCCATGCCATCCCTCCCCTCACGCGGGAGGCAAGGAAATTCGACATGCCAAACCTTCTTCTCGAACTCCGCTCCGAAGAGATTCCGGCCCGCATGCAGCGCAAGGCTGCCGGCGACCTGAAGAAGCTCGTCACCGATGCGCTTGTCGAAGCGGGTCTGTCCTACGAGGGCGCGCGCGAATACTGGACGCCGCGGCGGCTTGCGCTCGACATTCACGGCCTGACGGCCCGCTCCGCCGATGTGCGCGAGGAGCGCAAGGGACCGCGCACCGACGCCAACGAGAAGGCGATCGAAGGCTTTTTGCGCGGCGCGGGCCTTTCCTCGGTCTCCGAGGCGCAGGTGGTGAGCGATCCGAAGAAGGGCGATTTCTACGTCGCGGTCATCTCCAAGCCCGGCCGCGCAACGGAAGAGATCGTCAGCGATGTCATGCCCGGCATCATCCGCGACTTCCCCTGGCCGAAATCGATGCGCTGGGGCAAGGCCTCGTCGAAGCCCGGCGCGCTGCGCTGGGTGCGGCCGCTGCAGTCGATCGTCTGCACCTTCGGCCCGGAGCATGAAGAGACCACCGTCATCCCCTTCGAGATCGACGGCATCACCGCCTCCAACATCACCTACGGCCACCGTTTCCACGCGCCCGAGGCGATCACGGTGCGGCGCTTCGACGATTATGCGGCGAACCTGGAAAAGGCGAAGGTCATCCTCGATGCCGAGCGGCGCAAGGACATCATCCTGCACGACGCCCGCGACATCGCCTTTGCCAACGGGCTGGAGTTGGTGGAAGACGAAGGCCTGCTGGAGGAGGTCTCCGGCCTCGTCGAATGGCCGCAGGTGTTGATGGGCAGCTTCGAGGAAGATTACCTCTCGATCCCCTCCGAAATCATCCGGCTAACGATCAAGACGAACCAGAAGTGTTTCGTGACGCGCGCGAGCGGCAGCGAGACGCTGTCGAACAAGTTCATCCTCGTCTCAAACATCCAGGCGAGCGACGGCGGCAAGGAAATCGTCCACGGCAACGGCAAGGTGGTGCGGGCCCGGCTTTCGGATGCGCTGCATTTCTGGAAGCGCGACCAGGGCAATCTCCCGGATCTCGAGACGCTCACGGCTTCGGCGGCAAAGTTCGGCCTCGACATCAACAAGCCGCTCGACCAGCGCATGGCCAAGCTCGATGCGCTCGACGTGACGTTCCATGCCAAGCTCGGCACACAGGGCGCGCGCGTCGCCCGCATCCGCACGCTGGCCAAGGAATTGGCTGACATCACCGGCGCCGACGCGGCTCTCATCGATCGCGCTGCCGTGCTCGCCAAGGCCGATCTGCGCACCGAAGCGGTCGGCGAATTCCCGGAACTGCAGGGTTTGATGGGCCGCAAATATGCGGTGCTGCAGGGCGAGAATGCCTCCGTTGCCGCAGCAATCGAGGACCACTACAAGCCGCAGGGTCCGTCGGACCGCGTGCCGGAGGACAGAGTGGCGATCACCATCGCCCTTGCCGACAAGCTCGATACGCTGACCGGTTTCTGGGCTATCGACGAAAAGCCGACCGGGTCGAAGGATCCGTTCGCCCTGCGGCGGGCGGCCCTCGGTGTTGTCAGGATCCTGCTCGAGCGAAGGATCCGCCTGCCGCTGCTGGCGTCTTTAATTGGGGTAGCCTTCGACGCTAAGGTGCTCGGAACGGAGAAAATCGAGGTTACCGGAGAAGCGATCTCCGACCTGCTCTCCTTCTTCCACGACCGTCTCAAGGTCTATCTGCGCGACCAGGGCGCCCGCCATGATCTGATCGACGCCGTGCTGACTTCAGATGCCGACGACCTGTTGATGGTGGCGCGCCGCGTCGAAGCGCTGACGGCTTTCATCACCTCTGAAGACGGCAAGAACCTGCTTTCCGGCACCAAACGTGCGACGCAGCTGCTTGCCGCCGAGGAAAAGAAGGGCACTGTGATCGCCGACGGCGTTTCGCCAGCGCTTCTGAAGCTCGATGCCGAGAAGGAGCTCTTCGCCGCAATCTCCAGCGCCTCGAAGGATGCCTCAGACGCAGTTGCCGGAGAGGATTTCCGCTCGGCGATGGAAGCGCTTTCCAAGCTGCGCGGCCCGGTCGACCGCTTCTTCGAAGAGGTACTCGTCAACGACGAGGACGCCGCCATCCGCGCCAACCGTCTCGCTTTGCTGCGACTGATCCGCGAGGCGACGGGAACGGTTGCGGACTTCTCGAAGATTTCGGGATGATGTTCGGCCGCCATCGGCGGCCGTTGCCGTCAGCACGAACGGGTGCTGCGGCGTGGATCCTCGGATCACCAAGCCCGAGGATGACGGAGGGTGGTCGGGCGGAAGGATACATTCACAGCGCGGGCACTACCAGGGCTCGGGTGATCTCGGTCACATCATCCAAAACAATCATTAAAGGAATTGACGGAGGAGGTCCGGCACCCGCATCGCTGACGGCGAGTTTGGCGGAAACGTCACCGCACATTCCGTCATCCTCGGCCTTGAGCCGAGGATCCATGCCACGACCGCTCACGGGTGCCGTCTGGATGCTCGGGTCAAGCCCGAGCATGACGGAGGGTGGGGTGAGCTCTGTGGCAAATACAGCAACGCGTGGCGGAATACGGGCGTAGCTGCGTCTCCGCCGATTGCGCTCCTCAACCCCTTTCATGCTTAGACTTGACGCGAACATCCATGCCCCAAGCACTCTGCATGCATGGCCGGATATGTTTACATCGTGACCAACCAGAAGAATGGGACGCTCTATATCGGCGTGACATCCGATCTGGAGCGCCGCATCTACGAGCATCGCGAAGGGCTGACGCCGGGCTTTGCCTGGAAATACGGATGCACCAGTCTCGTCTGGTACGAGGAACACTGGGACATCGGCAGTGCGATCCAACGCGAGAAATCCTTGAAGCGATGGTATCGGCAATGGAAAATCGATCTTGTCGAAGCCATGAATCCCGAGTGGAACGATCTCTATCTTACACTGTGGTGAAGCCGAGATAGCCCGGACCATATTGAGTAATGAGCTTCAAATGGCACGGCCGCCGGAGAACCGACGGCCGCTAAGAATTTGGTGATAAAAACGCTTTTGTCCCGCGCCGTTTAGGCAGCACGGCGACCTTGATGCATGGCCGGGGCAGCGCTTTCGCCACGGACGCGGAAGCCGCGGATAAGGTCGATCAGCTCGTCGGTATCTGTGGCCAGTGTCTCTGCCGATGCCGTGGTCTCTTCGGCCATGGCGGCATTCTGCTGGGTGGCGGCGTCGAGCTGGTTCATCGACGAGGAGATCGAGCGCAGCGTCGTGTCCTGTTCGGAGGCGCTGTGGGCGATCTTGGCGACGATCTCGTTGGCGGCCTTGATCTGGTCGGAGATGCGCTTCAGCGCCTCGCCTGCCTCGCCGACCAGACGGACGCCGTGGTCGACCTGGCTGGAGGAGCGGGCGATCTGATCCTTGATCTCCTTGGCCGCAGCGGCGGAGCGCTGGGCAAGCTCACGGACTTCCTGGGCGACAACCGCAAAACCCTTGCCGCTTTCACCGGCGCGCGCTGCCTCGACGCCGGCATTCAGCGCCAGCAGATTGGTCTGGAAGGCGATCTCGTCGATGACGCCGATGATCTTGGTGATCTCCGACGACGACTTCTCGATGCCGCTCATCGCCTCGATCGCCTGGGTGACGATCGCATCGCTGTGGGTCGCCTCGGTGCTGACCGAGTGGACGCGTTTGCTGGCCTCATGGGCGCCATCGGCGGTCTGGCGGACGGCGACGGTCAGTTCGTCGAGTGCGGCTGAGGTTTCTTCCAGGCTGGCGGCCTGGCGCTCGGTGCGCTGCGACAGCTCATTGGAAGCGCGGCGGATCTCTTCCTTGCTGGTGCCGATATCGGTGCCCTTGGCGCTGACCTTGGCCATGGCGGCTTCGAGATGCGACAGCGCATCGTTGAAGTTATCGCGAAGGGCGGCGTATTTCTGGCCGAGATCGGCGCAGCGGACGGTGAGATCACCGCGGGCGATCATCTCCAGCGCCTGGCCGATCGTCGTCACCACGCGCGCCTGCAGCGTTGCCTCGTCCTGCTGCTGGCGCAAGTTGTTTTCGCGCTCGCTTTCCAGCGCCAGCTGCTGGGCCGCCTCGCGATCCGACATCTGATGGCGCTCCCTGATCTTTTCCTGCAGCGACTGCGTCGCCTTGGCCATCATGCCCACTTCATTGTTCATGCCGGTATGCGGGATGGCGATCGAAACATCCTCTTCGGCGACAGCCTTCAGGGCGGCATGGACGTTGTTGAGAGGTCCCGATATGCCGCGAATGACGATGTAGGCGGCTGCCATGGCAAGGAAGAACAGGACGATGCTGCCGGAGAGTGCAGTGAGGATCGTGCTGTTTATCTGCGCATCGAGATCGTCCATATAAACGCCGGTGATGACGACGACCTTCCAGGGTTCGAAGGCCTGCCCATAGGCCGTCTTGCGGTAATCGCCGGCCGGCTGGCCCGGCTTGCTGGTGGAATAATATTCGACGAGACCACCGCCCTGCTGCCCGAGCTTTACCAGCTCTTCGCGATAGAGCTTGCCCATGCTGTCTGGCTGAGCCTTCAGGTTCTGCCCGACTTTCGCAGCATCGTAGTGGAACATCATCTGGACGTCGTAGCTATAGCCGAAGAAATAGCCGTCCGGATCGTATTTCATCCCGTTGACGGTGGTGTAGGCCTGCTTCTGGGCATCCTCCAGCGTCATTTCGCCGGCGGTTACCTTGGCCTGGTAAAGCTTGAGAACGGAGACCGCCGACTGAACCTCGGCGCGCAGCATGTCGTAACGCTCCTTGTAGATCGCATCGACCGAGGAGCGGATCTGCAGGGAGGTGGCGATCGCAAAGGCGATCATCAGGCCGACGACCAGCAATATGAGCTGCTTCGATATCTTCAAATTTTTCATGACGCCTCGCAACGGGAATGGGTGGCTGCATTCCGGTGCGGTTTTCTACCGCCTGTGCGAGCGCGCCAAAAAGAGACGCGTCTACCGCTGCTAAAACAAACATGCTGCGACCGGGTAAGGAACAATCGGTGCTCACCCTATAAAAAAGCTTTAACTTTATTGTTTGCGGCGCGAGTTTCCCTAAAAATCGAGGGGTAATTCACAAGGCAACACCGCCGGATTCAGGCATATCAAAACAGGAATGCACCCTCGCTTCTCTTCGAGAGTGCATCCGTTCCACCGGAGGTGGAACCCCAATCGATCGAAACCTTGATCAGGCAGGGGCAGGGAACTGTGGTTTTTACGCAATTCCCGGCAAAATCGCTGCGCGCTTTGCCTGGGAAAACCGCCGCGCACTTTTCCCGGACGTTGCTTGATCTCTTTGTTTTCCGCAATTCCGGACGGAAAACCGCTACGCACTTTTCCTGGAAGTTGCTCCTAGAAACGCAGCTTGAAATCGGAAGCGTTAAGGGCTGCCGGTTGTTCCGTCATGCCGGCCGCAACGGGCGTGGCGTCGCCGCCGATGACGGCCGCCGTCGTCGCATTCATGTCGATACCGTCGGCAGGCGCGGCTGGAGGTGCCGCGGCAAGCATCGCTTCCGGGGTCGCCTTGCTGACGAAGACGACGGGCGAGCCGCCCATCCAGCCCTCGGTGCGATAGATCTTCTTTTCGCCGTCGACATCGCGGATTTCACTCGCCTGGAGGACGCCGGGCTTCAGCTCCGGCACCGTATAGTCCTTTTTGGTGAGCTCGGCCTGGAGCGGCGGGCAATGGGCGCACGTTTCAGTGACGATGCTGCCTTCAGCGGACGGCGCGGCCTTGCCGACCACCTCTATCGAGGACGCCATCGCAGAACCTGCCATCAGCAGGATTGCCGCACCGAGGAAAATCTGACGCATCGAAGTTACTCCGTCTCACCTTCGGAGCAAATTAGCGCAGCTTTGTTTCCATCCCGTCAGGGGAAAGGGTAAAAATTTAAAGAACGGGCCGGTTTATACTCACTGCGAGCCGGTTTCTCGTTCGATCGCGCGCCAGCCGATGTCGCGCCGGCAGAAGCCGTTTTCCCATCTCACCCTGTCAAGCAGCGCGTAGGCGCGGTCCTTGGCCTCGGCGACCGTGCCGCCTGACGCGGTAACATTCAGCACACGGCCGCCGGTCGCCACCAATGCGCCGTCCTGCAGACCCGTGCCGGCATGAAACACCTTCTCACCCTCGCCTGCATCCGGCAGCGAGAGGATCGGCGTGTTCTTGTCGTAGGCGCCGGGATAACCCTTCGAGGCCATGACCACCGTCAGTGCCGGATCGTCGCTCCATTCGGCCTTGACCTGATCCAACGTGCCGTTGGCGGTGGCGAGCAGCAGCGGCAGCAGATCGCTCTTCAACCGCATCATCAGCACCTGGCATTCGGGGTCGCCGAAGCGGACATTGTATTCGATGAGCTCCGGCCCCTTCCTGGTGATCATCAGCCCGGCGAAAAAGACGCCGGAGAAGGGATGGCCGCTCTCGGCCATGCCGCGCATCGTCGGCTCGATGATCTCTTTCATGGTGCGCTCGACCATCTCGGCGGTCATCACAGGCGCCGGCGAATAGGCCCCCATGCCACCGGTATTGACGCCGGTATCACCCTCGCCCACCCGCTTGTGATCCTGCGCGGTTGCAAGCGGCAGCGCATGTTTGCCATCGCAGAGGCAGAAGAAGCTTGCCTCCTCGCCATCGAGATAGGCCTCGACGACGACTTCGGCGCCGGCAGCGCCAAAGGCACCCTCGAAGCAGTCGTCGACCGCGGCCAAAGCTTCATCGAGCGTCATCGCGACGGTCACGCCCTTGCCGGCGGCAAGACCATCGGCCTTGACGACGATCGGCGCGCCCTGTGCCCGGATATAGGATTTCGCCTTCGGTCCATTGTTGAAGCGCTGGTAAGCGCCTGTTGGAATATCGTAGCGGGCGCAGATATCCTTGGTGAAGCCTTTGGAACCCTCGAGCTGGGCGGCGGCAGCGGAGGGACCGAAGACCGCCAGGCCATCGGCGCGCAGCCGGTCGGCGAAGCCGGCAACCAGCGGCGCCTCCGGGCCGACGACGACGAAATCGATCGCCTTGTCCTTGCAGAAGGCCGCGACCGCTTCGTGATCCTCGATATTCAAGGGCACGAGGACGGCGTGCTCGGCAATGCCGGGATTGCCGGGTGCGGCGTAGAATTCCGTCATCAACGGCGATTGCGCCAGCTTCCAGGCAAGCGCGTGCTCGCGTCCGCCCGATCCGATCAACAGAACCTTCATGCGCCACCCTTTCCTTTTCTGTCTGGCGGTTAAGGGCCAGGGGCCGAAAGGTCAAGCGGGAAAGCTTACCAGCCCCCGCCTCCCCCGCCTCCGCCACCGCCGCCGGACGAGCCGCCGCCGGAAAAACCGGAGGATGATCTCGACGGCGGCGGTGAAGGTATCGTCGACGCAATGGTCGAGGCCATCGACGAGGAAAAGCCGCCGATACGATCGGAGAAGCTGCCACTGTTGAAATTGCCGGAATACCAGGCGGGCGCATAGGCAGCAGCCGCGCCGGCGGCAGCGGCCGCAAGCCAGGTCTCGAAGGTACGCGACCAGGGCTTTTCGACGCCCAGCGCCACCGCATAGGGCAGCAGCGTCTCGAAATGCCGCGGCGACATTTCAGGCGCGCCCGCCATGTTCATCCGGTCTTTCTCGGCAAGCGTCAGATATTGCCGCAGGCCGTCTATGCCATCCATCATCTTGGCGCCGAGCGGGGTCGGCGCGCCCATGATGAAGAAATAGAGGATGTTGAGCAGCACGATGCCGCCGATAGCAAAGAGCATCGGCGTCTCGTGCAGTTCGATCAGCGACGAGGCAAAGGTCAGAACGCTGATCAGAAGGATGCTGACCCCGACGAAAACAACGATGGCGGTGACCACGAGTGCGACGATCTTGCCGAACAGCGACCTGCCGCGATAAAGCGGCCGGGCGAACGTGGCGACGAAGACGGCAATGAAGACCGAGATGGCGATCGGCATCAGCATCAGCACGACCGTATCGGGCTCCAGCGACCCGACAATGAACGGCGCCGCCAGGAAGACGGCACTGAGCGCGATGCCGCCTATGGTGAAGCCGATGTTGGAATTGTAATATTTGCCGCGGTGCTCCTTCTCGATCGCCGAGCGGAAGGCTTGACCCACCGATTTCACATGCTCGCCATTGGCTTTGTCGATCGTCAGCGTCCTGCCTGCGCCGCCGGCGGCTTTCAGGAGTTCGGTCTCGCCTGCCTGGAATTTTTGCCTGCCGAGCGACCTGCTGGTGCCGCTTATGATGATCGAATTCTTGAGATCTTCGAGCTTGACATACCCGCGGACGGCCAGATCGAGGGCAGTTGCGGCAAGCGCCGTCCAGCCCCCGCCGGAGAAGCCCTTATTGTCGATATAGTTGACCAGCGCCGGCGAGATGCCCTCCGGCGCATCCCAGCGCGGCACGATGACACCGCGGGAGGGATCGCGACCGACCTTCCACCAAGATCTCCCATAATAGGCGAAAACCAGGATCAGTCCGCCGAAGCCGATGAAATAATCGCGGTTATCCTTCAGCCACCATGTGCTCTCCGTATCCTTGCTCGGCGGATCGATCGATCCTTTCGGCATGCGGATCGCCAAGGTCAGGCCATCATTGGCATTGAGCGGCGCGGTGGTGGAAAAGACGAGGCCGGCTGCGGTTTGGCTGACGCGGGCATTTTTTTCCGTCGCGCCCTTCGGACCGGTGAAAAAGGTCGTCTCCGTAGCAGCGACACCAGGCGGCAGCATCACCGTCGCGGTGGCCGAGCGGATCGGGAAGAGCCAGCCGTTGCCGGTGACATTCCAGTAGAGTTCGTCATGATCGCCGAAATAGCGGATCTGGCGATTGGTCCTGTAGGTGAAGACGTATCGATGACGGCCCGGCGTCACTGTCAACTCGGCCAATCCCGTATAGATGCGGATGCCGCCCGATATCTGTTCCGTGTGCCAGGGCTCATCCTCGCCATTGCGCTTCACCGAGACGACATCGAAGTCGACGCTGCGGCGACGGCCGCCGGCGTCGGTGAAATAGAGCGGGAAGTCCCGGAAGATGCCGTGCTTGATCCGATCGCGCTCTGCATTGACGGTGACGGTTTCCGTCACCGTCATCGCACCGCTCTTTTCGAGCGCAATGTCGGAGACGAAACTGTCGATCAGCTCCGTGGCAAAGGCCGCCGGGGCGGCCACCAATAAGAGCAGCGCCAAGCAAAATCCGAAAAACCGACGCCCCATCCCTGTCTCCTCGCCGGCAACCTCGGCTGCGCGTTTCGTCAATCTTTGTCCCGATAGGTCACGCCGAGTGCCGCCAGCGTCCGCCAATAGGCAGGAAAGGTCTTGCCGACGCAATCAGGATCGAGAATGGTGATGCCGTCGATCTTCAGCCCGGCGAGTGCGAAACTCATGGCGATGCGGTGATCGGCGAAGCTGTCGATCTCAGCCGGCAGATGCTGGCCCACAAGTGCGGGATCCGATTGCACGATCAGATCGTCGCCGTCCTCGACGGCCAGGCCTGCGCGGATATTGTTGAGCCCCGTGGATAGGGCGCGGATGCGGTCGCATTCCTTGACTCGCAGATTGGCGATGCCAACGAAGCGGACCGGCGTCTCATTGAAAGCGGCAAGCACCGCGATCGTCGGAACGGCATCCTGCATCTGCGAGCCGTCGATTTCAGCCGGCAGATGCGGGAATTTGGCGATCGCCTCGTAGGCCTTGGCATCCGGCTGGGTAAAGGCATCGTTCGGCACGCCGAGATCGATCCTGCCACCACTCAGCACTTCGGCCGCCCAGAGATAGGTCGCGGCGGATGCATCCGGCTCGACGATGAAATCGGCAGCGCGGTAGCCGGTCGGCTCGACGCGCCAGGTGACGGGACTGGTCTTTTCGACCTTGGCGCCGAAGGCCTTCATCGCCGCCGTCGTGAGATCGATATAACCAAGCGCGCCGATATCCTCGCCGACGAGTTCGATATCGACCGGCCGGTCGCCGCCGGCCGCCATCATCAGCAGCGCCGAGACATACTGGCTGGACAGGCCGCCATCGATGCGGATGCGGTCGGCCTGGAAGCGGCCGGTGCCCTTGACGGTAACCGGCGGGCAGCCGGTCTCGGCGGTGACGTCGGTGCCGAGCGTGCGCATCGCCTCGACCAGCGGGCCGATCGGGCGCTTGCGCATATGCTCGTCGCCATCGACGATGACGGTGCCGTCGACCAAAGCCGCAGACGCCGTCAGGAAGCGTGTCGCCGTGCCGGCATTGCCGAGGAAGAGCGGCGCTTTCGGCGGCAGCAGCCTGCCGCTGCCGGTGACGACGAAGCTGGTGTCGTCGGGCTCGTCGATCGCAACACCCATGGCGCGCAGCGCTTCGGCCATATAACGGGTATCGTCGCTCTTCAGCGCACCCGTCAGCCGGCTCGTTCCCTTTGCAAGGCCGGCGAGCAGAAGCGCGCGATTGGTAATCGACTTGGAGCCCGGCGGCATGGCGCGGCCCGAAAGCGGCCTGCCCGGCGGGATGATCGTGAGTTTGGCTGTGCGTGTCATGCTGCTCTTCCGTCCATAGGGCGACCCTAAAGCGCGTCGCGATCTGCCCCTGCTCTTAGTCGCTTTCTCGCAAAGGCAAAATGCCGGATCGTCAGAATTTTACGGTGGGGACGGCGCGGTCGGCCTCGTTGGTGATTTCGAAATATTCCCGCTTGGCAAAACCGAACTGGCCGGCAACGAGATTGGACGGGAAGCTTTCGACCTTGACGTTCAGGTCGCGGGCGGCACCGTTGTAATAACGCCGCGCCATCTGCAGCTCGCCTTCCATGGTTTCCAGCGAGGCCTGCAGCTCGGCAAAGTTCTGGTTGGCCTTGAGATCGGGATAGGCTTCGGCGAGCGCGATGACGCGGCCCAGCGCCTGACCGAGCAGACCTTCCGCCTGCGCCCTGCCGGCAACATCGCCTGATGGCACGGCCTGCGCCTTGTTGCGGAGCTCAACCACCTCTTCGAGCGTGGTCTTTTCATGGGCGGCATAGCCCTTGACCGTCTCGATCAGGTTCGGGATCAGATCGGCGCGGCGCTTGAGCTGAACGTCGATGCCCGACCAAGCCTCCTCCGCCATCTGCCGCGCGCGAACCAGGCCGTTGTAGACGAAGACGAGATAAAGCGCGACCAGAACGATGACGCCAAGTGCAATATACATCGCGAATCCCCCGCAGCGGAGTAATGTCCGGGCGGACACTAAGCGGTTTTGGCGGCTGCCGTCAAACGCCGACACCTCCGAGGATTCGGGGTGCCCGACCAGCCGTTTCAATGGACGACACGGCCGGCGGGCTGCTGCGTCACGCCGCCTCTTTCGAGAGGTTGACGCCGCCGGCGTCGGTCAGCAGGAAGGCTTCGCCGCAGGCCTTGGCGAGGGTGCGTACGCGCAGGATGTAGCTCTGGCGCTCGGTGACCGAGATGACGCCGCGGGCATCAAGCAGGTTGAAGACATGGCTTGCCTTGATGCACTGGTCATAGGCCGGGAAGACGCATTTGTGCAGGCGCTGGTTGGCGTTGTCGCCGGGGGCGCCGGCATCGAGCAGCGCCCGGCATTCCTTCTCGGCATCGACGAAATGGCGATGCAGCATCTCGGTATTGGCGAATTCGAAATTATGGCGCGAATATTCCTGCTCGGCCTGCAGGAAGACGTCGCCATAGCTGATCTTCTCGTCGCCGTCGCGGCCGTTGAAGTTCAAATCGTAGACATTGTCGACGCCCTGGACATACATGGCAAGGCGTTCGAGACCATAGGTCAGTTCGCCGGCGACGGGCGCGCATTCGATGCCGCAGACCTGCTGGAAATAGGTGAACTGCGAGACTTCCATGCCATCGCACCAGCACTCCCAGCCGAGGCCCCAGGCGCCGAGCGTCGGGCTTTCCCAGTCGTCCTCCACGAAGCGGATATCATGCAGCAGCGGGTCGAGGCCGATTGCGGCCAGCGAGCCGAGGTAAAGTTCCTGCAGGTTCGGCGGGTTCGGCTTCAGGATGACCTGATACTGGTAATAATGCTGCAGTCGGTTCGGGTTCTCGCCATAGCGGCCGTCGGACGGGCGCCGCGACGGCTGGACGTAGGCGGCCTTCCACGGCTTGGGGCCGAGGGCGCGCAGCGTGGTGGCCGGATGAAAGGTGCCGGCGCCGACTTCCATGTCGTAGGGCTGCAGCACCGCGCAACCCTTGTCCGCCCAGTAGTTATGCAGGGTCAGGATCAGCGCCTGGAAGGAGCGCTTCGGGTTCATATGGTCTGGGATAGCTGACATCGAACGGCACCGATTGCTTAGGATTTATCGGCGCGACAGGTGCCATGGAGGGCGGCGGGGGTCAAGACTTTTGCGGCGGCGGAGAGGCGTCGAATGCCGATATGGAAGAGGAATTCTTTCTTGTGCTGTGGGAGGTACCCCCTCTGTCCTGCCGGACATCTCCCCCACAAGGGGGGAGATCGGCTGGGGGAATGTGCCGGCTTTCATAACGGCTCCGCGCAGGCGTTCCGTTGTTTGGGGAAGAGGTTATGTGCGTCAAGTTCAGCAAAAAGGGCGGTCATGAGACTGGTCATGCGGCATTGCGGAGAGCGAGTTTCTTATGCTCTCTGAGATCGTCCATGTTGATGTATCGATTGGCCTCCATCCAGTTTTCGTGGGTTTCGACGGCAAGCGCCCTGACCAGGCGCAGGCAGCTTTCGGTGTTGGGAAAGATGCGCACGACGTAGGTTCTACGACGGATTTCCTCGTTGAGGCGCTCGAGCATGTTGGTGCTCTTGAGATGCTTGTGGTGAGTGCGCGGTAGCCGGAAGAAAGTGAGCGTCTGCTCGATGGCTTCCTCGACCCAGCCGGTCAGCCGTGGATATTTTCCCGACCATTTGCCAAGCCAGGCGGAAAGATCGGTTTTCGCCTCGGCGAGATCGCGCCGGTCGTAGATCCATCGCAGTTCCTGCAGGCAATCGTCGCCGTGCTTGCGTGGCAGATGGTCGAGCGCATTGCGCAGGAAGTGCACATAGCAGCGCTGCCAGGCGGCTTCCGGAATGACTTCGCCGATCGCCGCGACGAGGCCGGCATGATCGTCGGAGACGACGAACTCGACACCCTTGAGGCCGCGGGCTTTCAATCCCAACAGGAAGTCCTTCCAGGCCGAGCGGCTCTCGCGGCCGGCCATCTCGACGGACAGGATTTGCCGCCGGCCGTCCCAGTCGATGCCGACGGCGATCAGCACCGCCTGGCTCCTGACGACGCCGCCCTCTCTGACCTTCTCATAACGGGCATCGAGGATGAGATAGGGAAAGGGCTCTTGAAGCGGGCGGCAGGCAAAGGCCTTTAGGCTTTCATCGAGCCGCTTGTTGATCGCCGAGATCGATGAGGCCGAGAACGCATGCCCGCACAGTTCTTCGGTGATCGCCTTGACCTTGCGCGTCGACACCCCCTGCACATACATCTCGGCCAGCGTGGCGACCAGCGCCCGCTCCGAGCGCTGGTAGCGTTCGAACAGCTCGGTGGAGAAGTGTCCCGAGCGGTCCTGCGGCACCCTGAGTTCCAACTTGCCCACCCGCGTTATCAGCGTGCGGCCGTAATGGCCGGAGCGGTAGCCGAGCCGCTCGGGCGTGCGTTCGCCTTTCGCGGCTCCCAAAGCCTCGTCCATCTCGGCTTCAAGGACCTCCTGCATCACCGCGCGCAGCACCCCGTGCAGCCCATCGGGGTTCGAAAGCAGAATGTCTTTGACGGTAGCAACAGCAGTCTTATCTTCTGTCTTGGTCATGGTGGCGTTCCTTCCAGGGAATCAGGTGACGTTGAACATCACCAGCCTGCCATGACCGCCCCTCTCAGTGAATTTGCAGAACCTTCCGCACACTACCGGGGAAGCCTTAGCCACTTGCCGATCTCCCCACCTGTGGGGGAGATGCCCGGCAGGTGTCCGACCCGGATAGATAGGTAACAGAACGGACCGTTTACATAGGTGACAGTTCTCTGACAGCCGGGAGGACCCGGCGATGGTTTGGAGAGAGACTGGCATCATGGACGAGCGGCTGCGCTTTGTTGGGGAATGTCTTGCGGGCGAGGAGACGATGACGGCGCTGTGTGCTGCCTACGGGATATCGCGCAAGACGGGCTACAAATGGTTGGAGCGGTATCGGGCGCTCGGGCCTGCGGGGCTTATCGACCTGCCGCGGGCGCCGCTTGAGCACGGGCGGGCAACGGCGGCGGAGCTGGTGGCGCGGATCGTGGCGGAGAAGGAGGCGAATCCGCAGTGGGGGCCGAAGAAGGTGCTGGCGCGGCTGAAGCGGTCGGCGCCGCAGCTTTGCTGGCCGGCGGCCTCGACGATAGGCGAGATCCTGAAGCGCCACGGGCTGGTCGGGCGCCGGCGGCATCGCTGGCGGGCGGCTGGTTGCGGCCCGTTCGCACCGGCCAACGGGCCCAATGCGGTGTGGAGCGCCGATTACAAGGGCTGGTTCCGGACCCGCGATGGGCGGCGCTGCGAGCCACTGACGGTGATGGATACGGCGAGCCGCTTTCTGCTGGCGCTGCAAGCCTGCGCGACGCCGGCCGAGGCAGAGGCCTGGCCGGTGTTCGAGCGGCTGTTTGCCGAGCACGGACTGCCGGAGCGCTTTCGCAGCGACAACGGTTCGCCCTTCGCGGCGATTGGCGTCACCGGGCTGACGACGCTTGCTGTGCGGTTCATCAAGCTCGGCATCGGCCTGGAGCGCATCCAGCCGGGCAAACCGCAGCAGAACGGCCGCCACGAACGCTTCCATCTGACGATGCTGCCGCTGGCCATGGCGCCGGAGGTCGACCATGCCGCGCAGCAGGCGGTCTTTGACGCATTTCGCCAGAATTACAACGCCGAGCGTCCACACGAGGCGCTCGCTATGGACGTGCCTGCTGATCATTACCGACCGTCACTGCGGCGCCTGCCCGACCGCCTGCCTGAACCGGACTATCCGGCCGAGGCGGCGGTGCGCCGGGTGCGCTCCAATGGCGAGATCAAATGGAACGGCGACCTCGTCTATGTCGCAGCAGCGCTGGCCGGCGAGGTCGTGGCGATCGAGGAGAATGAAGCGGGCATCTGGACGCTACGCTTCCATGCCCATCCGCTCGGCATCATCGACAGGAAGACCAAGCGGCTTGTCCGCCCCAGCGCCCTGCAACCCCGACCAGCCGGCGCAGGGGCGGACACTGGTTTACAAGGGGGAGAACTGTAACCCATCTATCCGGTTCAATCTGTTACCCATCTATCGGCTGGACAAGGGCAGAGGGGGCTTCCACCTGCAGAGCGCCCGGAGCCATTGCCGGATGAGAGGCAGATGAGTGGCGAAGCCTCTTATTCTCCCTCGCGCTTCAGCCGGTATTCTCCCGTCGCCGGGTCCTTGACCAGCGTGCCGATCGCACCGGTCTGGCGTTCCTTTTCGGCACGGCGCGATTTTTCAGCAAGCTTACGGGCATCGGAGACGAAGCGTCGGTAGAGCCACCAGGCTGAGAAAACCAGGACCAGGATCGTAATAAGCTGTGCCATGCCCCTCTCTTGCTCCTCTCAAAGCCCGAACCGGCTCCACAATGCTCTCTCTTCCGCCGCTTCGACAAGCCCCGTCGCGAGACCGGATGCAGCACCTTCGAGCGAAACCGGCGATACGCCGGGAATCCTGCGGCCGAACAGGCCGCGGCCGGCGGTGACGAGCTCCAGCTTGGTCTTCTGGCCGTAGCGCCGCTTCAGTTCCTGGCGCATGTCGCCGAGGCCGTCGATGAGGCCGAGTTCGAGGCCGCGTGTGCCACTCCAGAACAGGCCGGAAAACACCGCCGCATCGTCCCTAAGCTTGCCGGCGCGACGTTCGCGCACCATGGAGATGAAGACCTGGTGGATTTCGAGCTGCAGGCTCTTCAGGTACTCGATGTCCTTTTCCTTTTCCGGCTGAAAAGGATCGAGGATCACCTTATTTTCGCCCGCCGTATAGACCCGGCGTTCGACGCCGATCTTCTTCAGGAGCTCGGGAAAGCCGAAACCGCCGGAGACGACGCCGATCGAGCCGACGATGGAGGTGGCGTCGGCGATGATCTCGTCGCCGGCAAGCGCGATCATGTAACCGCCCGAGGCGGCGACATCTTCGACGAAGACCAGAACCTTCTTCTGCTTCTCGCGGGCGAGCTCGCGAATGCGGGTGAAGATCAGGCGCGACTGGACGGGCGAGCCGCCCGGCGAATTGATGGAGATGGCGACCGCCGGTGCGTCCTTCATGGCGAAGGCCTTTTCCAGAACCGGAGAGACATTGGCAAGGTTGAGGGTCGGCCGGAACTGGCCGCCGCCGCTGATGATCGCCCCCTGCAGGCGAACGACCGGAATGGTGATGCCGTCCTTGCGGAACCGTTTCGGCATCAGTTTTCTCAAGAATCCGGCCATTTCCCATCCTTCGCTTCGGGTCGCACGATCGTCACCCATGTATGCGCTGGAACGACAAACACAATGGCTGCGTTCCTGAAAACATTGGGTTTGAATTTGTTGTTGCGAATGACTTGCATTATCATTCTAACTCGTCATATTGCACGCACGATAAAACAGGTGGAAATCGCATGGACGTGCTCAATCCGAATACAAAGAGCGGCTGGCGGCACGAACGCGGAGAAGCGTCGCTGTCGGATGTCTACCGCACCGTCGGAACCGGGCGTCACAGCTCGATGTGGCGAAGGGCGGCAGCCTTCGCCGGGCCGGGCTACATGGTCGCCGTCGGCTACATGGACCCCGGCAACTGGGCGACCTCGCTCGCCGGCGGCTCGAAATTCGGCTATGCGCTGCTCACCGTCGCGCTGCTTTCCAACCTGATGGCGATCGTGCTGCAATCGCTCTGCGCGCGCCTCGCGATCGCCTCCGGCCGCGACCTTGCGCAGGCCTGCCGCGACGCCTTTCCGAAATACGTCTCGCTGCCGCTCTGGGCCTTTGCGGAAATCGCCATCATCGCCACCGATATCGCCGAGGTGATCGGCACGGCGATCGGCCTCAACCTGCTGATGGGCATCCCGCTCGAACTCGGCGTGCTGATCACCGCGCTCGACGTCTTCGTGATCCTCTTTTTGCAGAAGCTCGGCTTCCGCTGGGTGGAAGCCTTCATCATCGCGCTGCTCGGCGTCATCGCGGTCTGCTTCGGTGTGCAGATCCTGCTGGCCGACCCGCAATGGGGCTCCGTCCTCACCGGCTTCTTCCCGACGACCGAGATCGTGACCAATCCCGAGATGCTCTACCTGGCGCTCGGCATTCTCGGCGCGACCGTCATGCCGCACAATCTGTACCTCCACTCCGGCATCGTGCAGACGCGGGCCTATGGCCATACGGTTCCCGAAAAGAGGGAGGCGCTGACCTTTGCGACGATCGACTCGACGGTCGCGCTCTGTTTCGCGCTGCTGATCAATGCCTCTATCCTGATCCTGGCGGCCGCCGCCTTCAATGCGCACGGCAAGACCGACGTCGTCGAACTCGGCGATGCCTATTCGCTGCTGTCGCCGCTGCTCGGCCTCGCCATCGCGCCGACGCTGTTCGGCATCGCGCTTCTCTGCTGCGGTCTCAACTCGACGGTGACGGCAACGCTTGCCGGCCAGATCGTCATGGAAGGCTTCCTCAAGATCCGGCTGAAGCCGTGGGTGCGCCGCCTGATTACCCGTGCCATCGCCATCGTGCCGGCAGCGATCGTCACCATCTGGTATGGCGACCAGGGCACGGCCGAGCTGTTGATCCTCACCCAGGTGGTGCTCAGCCTGCAGCTTTCCTTCGCCGTCTTCCCGCTGGTGATGTTTACCGCCAACAAGGCCAAGATGGGCGAACTGGTGGCGCCGCGCTGGCTGAGTGGTGTCGCCTATCTGATCGCGGTCGTGATCGCCGGACTGAACGTCAAGCTGCTCCTCGACTTCGTCACCGGCTGAAGCATTTTCAGGAAAAGTCTGAAGCCAGCCTAAAGCCTGGCATAGGCCGCCCGGCCATTGTTGAAATCATCGACGAGAGGGGAGAACTTGTGGCTCCCCTCTTCGTGCATGATGAGGGCCGCACGCAGCGATAGCCGCGCCCGCGATCCCTTGATCGCTGTCACCAGGATCCGAACGGCATTTTCGCCCGGACGCGGATGGATGGCGGTGATCTCGATGCCGCCGAAGCGCCGGCCGCAGGCCATGATGATCTCGGCGATCGATTGCGGCCGGGCGATCAGCGACAATTGCCCGCCTGATATCATGATGGCGCCCGCCGTACGGATCCAGCTTTCGAACAGACCATCGGTCATCGCATGGGCTTCGGCCTTCAGCGCATCCGGCGTGCGCCGGTCGCCGGCGTCGTTGAACGGCGGGTTCATGATGACGTGGTGGAAGCTCTCATCGGTGAGCCCCGCATCGTTGCGTGCCTTGGCGGTCAGCGTCACATCGGCCTCGACGACGCTGACGCGGCCGGCGATATGGGCATTGTCGGGGAGCAGGATGCTGCGGCGGGCATAATCGGCCATCTCGGCCGAGCGTTCGAACAGCACCACTTCTGCATCGGCAAGGCGCGAGGCGACGGCAAGGCCGGCAGCGCCGGCGCCGGCGCCGAGATCGGCAACCCTGACCGGACGGTCGTCGGCGACGAGCGCCGCAAGCAGCATCGCATCCATGCCGGAGCGATGGCCCCTGCCCTTCGGCTGGACCACATGGAAGGCGCCGCGATGAAAGGCATCGATCGTTTCAGCGGTTTCCCCGGTCATCGAAGCTCACTTCCGATCACGCAGCTCGCTGCCGAGACCGGCATCGATGAGGATGCGGCGCGCCTGATCGGCCATCTCCTCATCCACCAGCAGGCGGCGCGACAGCATGCCGAGCGAGCCTTCGAGCACGCTCATGCCCTGATCGGCGATGAAGCAGTGAATTCCGGCATCCTTCATCAAACTCTCGGCATAGGAGAGAAGAACGGGATCGTTGGCGCGGATAAGCTCATGCATTTGCCGTCGTTTTCCTTCCAATTTCGCTCAGCGCGACAATTCACCCCTTGCCGCGTCCATCGCCCCTTTCTATTGTCAGGTGCAATGAATGAATAGGAGTCCGGGTCGTTGGGCGTGGTCATACCGCTTGAAGAAAGCAAAAACAAACTGGCATCCATAAAGCCGCTGGTCGATCTCACCAGGGCGGATATGGAGCGAGTAAACCAGCTCATTCTCTCCAAGGCCGGCTCCGACGTGCAGATGATCCCCGAAGTGGCGAACCATCTGATCTCGTCCGGCGGCAAGCGGCTGCGGCCGATGCTGACGCTGGCTTCCGCATCGCTGTTCGACTACAGGGGCGAAAACCACGTCAAGCTCGCCACATCGGTCGAGTTCATGCATACGGCAACGCTGCTGCATGACGACGTCGTCGACGAAAGCGATCTGCGCCGCGGCAAATCGACGGCGCGAATGATCTGGGGCAACCAGGCAAGCGTGCTGGTCGGCGATTTCCTGCTCGGCCAGGCCTTCCGCATGATGGTCGATGTCGGCTCGCTCGATGCGCTCGACGTCTTGTCTGCCGCCGCCTGCGTGATCGCCGAAGGCGAGGTGCTGCAGCTTTCCGTCGCCAAGAACATGGAGACGACGGAGGACGATTATCTCTCGGTCATCCGCGCCAAGACGGCCGCTCTCTTTGCCGCCGCCGCCGAAGTCGGGCCGATCGTCGCCGAGGCCGGCCGGTCAGGCCGCAATGCGCTGAAATCCTACGGCATGAATCTCGGGCTCGCCTTCCAGCTGGTCGACGATGCGCTCGACTATGGCGGCAAGGCCGCCGATCTCGGCAAGAATGTCGGCGACGATTTCCGCGAGGGCAAGATCACCCTACCGGTCATTCTCGCCTATCGCCGCGGCACCGAGGATGAGCGCGCCTTCTGGCGCGATGCGATCGAGGCCGGCAACAGCACCGACGCCAACCTCGAAAAAGCGCTGGGATTGATCACCAAATACGGCACGCTCAGCGACACGATCGGCCGTGCGATCCATTACGGCACGATCGCGCGCGATGCGCTTGCGCCCCTTCCCGATACGGTCTGGAAATCCGCCCTGATGGAAGTGATCGACTTCTGCATCGAGCGCGTCAATTGATCAAACGTCCTTGATCGCAGGCTGATTTTCTTGCAGCGCCGCTTCAAAAAAGCCATCCTGTTATGAATCAGTGATCGCAACTGGTTTTGCGGCCGGCACCATTTGTCGGGACGCTGTCGAAGAAAGGTTTCCTAATGCGGCAGAGACTTGCCATCCGTCTTCTTACGAGCGCAGCGCTGGCCGCTGTCCTTTCGCTCAGCGGTGTCGGCGGCGCAAACGCCGAGGATGCGGCCAAGACAGACGATGCCGGCACGGCCGTTCACTTCGATGCGGACAGCGTCACCACTTTCTCCGGCGCCTTTCTCGCCGCGCGCACCGCCGATGTCGATCATGACTATGAAACGGCGATCGAACTCTACAAGAAGGCGCTGCAGATCGAGCCCGGCAATCCAGAGATTCGCCAGCGGCTGATGATCTCGCTGCTGCTCAATGGCGATATCAAGGACGGCGTCAAATATGCCAATGACCTGAAGGGCGATCCTTCCGTCGAGCGTATCACCACGATCGTGCGCGGCATGGATGCCGTGCGCCGTGATGACTACAAATCCGCCGAGGCCATCCTGAAATATAAGGGGCCAAACGATCTCGACCGGATGATGAACGACCTGCTGCTCGCCTGGGCCCGCGTCGGCGCCGGCCGCGGCAAGGAAGCGCTCACGATGGTCGAGAAGATGAAGGGGCCGGACTGGTTCCGCATCTTCCAGAATTACAATGCCGGAGCGATCGCCATCGCCATCGGCGACGTGAAATCCGCCCGAAAGCATCTGAACGATGCCGTGCTCGACAAGGAGGGGGGCGCAACGGCGCCCGACACCTTCATGCGCGCCGTGATGGCGCTTGCCCGTCTTGAAGCAACACAAGGCAATAAGCAGAAGGCGCTCGACGCCGTTTCTGTCGGCGACAACCTGTTGCCGAACTATGCGCCGCTGAACGCGCTGCGCGATAGTATCGAAAAGAACGAGAAGCAGGAGCAGCAGGTCAAGACGGCCGAAGAAGGTGCCGCCGGCGTGCTGTTCTCGGTCGGCGGCGCGCTGAACCGCGACGGCGCCGAGGACATCGTCTCGCTGTACCTGCAGACGGCCAATGCGCTCGATCCGAACAGCGCCGATACGCTGGTGCTGCTCGGCGGCATTGCCGAGAAGCAGAACCAGATGGACCGCGCCATCGCGCTCTACAAGAAGGTGCCGGAGAATTCGCCGATGCGGCGCATCTCCGAGCTGCAGCTCGGCCTTGCCCTTGCCCAGGGCGGCAAGGTGGACGAGGCGCGCAAGCACCTGCAGGCGCTGATCGCCTCCGACCCGAAGGACATCCGCAGTTACCTCGCCTATGGCAGCGTGCTTTCCGACGCCAAGGACTACCAGGCGATGGCCACGAATTACGACAAGGCCGTCGAAACGATCGGCCCCATTCCAGGCCGCGCCAACTGGAGCGTCTTCTTCCAGCGCGGCATTGCCTATGAGCGCTGAAGAAGTGGGACCAGGCGGAACCGAACTTCCGCAAGGCGCTGGAGCTCAATCCCGACCAGCCGCAGGTACTGAACTATCTCGGCTATTCCTGGATCGACATGAACCGGAACCTCGACGAGGTCTCGGCATGATCAAGAAAGCCGTCGACCTTCGCCCTGACGACGGCTACATCATCGATTCGCTCGGCTGGGCCTATTTCCGCCTCAACCGCTTCGACGATGCCGTCGACGAGTTGGAGCGGGCCGCCCAGATCAAGGCTGGCGACGCGACGATCAACGACCATCTCGGCGATGCCTACTGGCGCGTCGGGCGCAAGCTCGAGGCCGTCTACCAGTGGAACCGGGCGCTCGCCTCCGAGCCCGAAGCTGCCGAGATCCCGAAGATCAAGGACAAGGTCGCCAACGGCCTGCCTCCCGTCAGTGACGATGCCAAGGCGGCCGACAAGAAGCAGCCGATCCGGCGCCCGTCACCCCGCCGCCGGTCGACAAGAAATCCTGACGGACCATGCCTGACAAGGGCATCGCCGGCGTGAGATCAAAGAAATAGAGCATGATGTCGTCCGAAAACCGCTCACACTTTTCGGCATCATGCTCCAGCGTCACCGAGGAAGCTCGCGCGAAAATCAACCTCGCCCTGCATGTGACGGGTCAGCGGCCGGATGGCTATCATCTGCTCGATATGCTGGTGACCTTCGCAGATCACGGCGACCGGCTGGGCTTCATGCGGGCGCCGACCGACGCATTCACCCTGTCGGGCCGTTTCGGCGAGGTACTTGCCGGCGACGGGCACCAACTTGGTGCTGAAGGCCCGCGACCTCCTGCGCGAGGCGGTCGGTCCCCTCGCCTTTCCCGTCCGTATCCATCTCGAAAAGAACCTGCCTGTTGCCTCCGGCATCGGTGGCGGCTCGGCCGATGCAGCCGCGACGCTGCGCGGGCTGATGCGGCTCTGGGGTACGACATTATCGGCGGAGACACTTGCCTCGCTGGCGCTGAAGCTCGGCGCCGACGTGCCGATGTGCCTTAAGAGCCGGCCGCTGATTGCCCGCGGCATCGGCGAAAAGATCGAAGCCGTGCCTGATCTGCCGGCCTTTGCCATGGTGCTTGCCAATTCGCTGAAGGGCGTCTCGACGCCTGAGGTTTTCCGCCGGCTGGCGACAAAGAACAATCCGGCCCTGAGCCTGGCACCGAGCCCACCTCAGACTGCCGACTGGCTCGCGGCAATTGCTGCTGCCCGCAACGACTGGAGCCGCCGGCGCGCGAACTCGTGCCCGAGATTTCGAAGATCTCGGCGATGCTGCAAGCGAACGGTGCCTTTCTGACCCGCATGTCCGGTTCCGGCGCCACCTGTTTCGGCATCTTTGCGAGCATGACTGCTGCCGAACATGCGGCGGCAGCTCTTCACGACGAGCGCCCTGGCTGGTATTTCCAGGCGACGGAAACGGTTTCGGGAGGCGCATGATGGCAGGTCTGGACGAAAAGCGGCCCTTCATCGCGGTCGGTATTGCCGTTCTCACGATCTCGGATACCCGCACGCCGGAGACGGACAAGTCAGGCGACACGCTGGCGGCGCGGATTACGGAGGCGGGGCATAGGCTGGTCGACCGGGGATCGTGCCCGATGATCGCGAAAAGATTGCCGCGCGGGTGAAGGCCTGGACCGAGAACGAAGCCATAGACGTCGTCATCACCACAGGCGGCACCGGCTTTACCGGCCGCGATGTGACGCCAGAGGCGCTGGAGCCTTTGTTCGAAAAGCGGATGGACGGCTTTTCCGCCATCTTCCACCGGATCTCCTACGAGAAGATCGCACGGCGACGATCCAGTCGCGCGCCACGGCAGGTGTTGCCAACGCCACCTTCATCTTCGTGCTGCCAGGTTCGCCCGGCGCCTGCCGGGATGCCTGGGACGGCATTCTGAAAGGACAGCTCGACTATCGCAGCGCGCCGTGCAATTTCGTCGAGATCATGCCGCGTCTGGACGAGCACCTGAAACGCGGCGCGACGAAGTAAGGCATGCCCCTGGCGCACCAGGGGCATTCACTATGTGGCTAGGCCCGGCAGGACGGGCATCGTGTCCCAACTGTCACCCAGCAGAACGCAGCTTATGCCGTGAACATCCGTGACGATGAGTGTCCAGGTGCCGCTTTCGGCAGCATAGACCTCGAGAATGGCGTTCTGGTTGATCAGTCCGACTGCCGTGAGCTTTTCAGCGAAGTTCTTGTCCAGGAAATTGACGATTTCGGGTCGGCCTGCGCAACTGCGCATCATCTGCGATGCTGCCGAATGCGGATGCGCGATCACCAATGTCGGCAATATGACGGCGATGAGGCCGTAGATCATACTGCGTACGCCGTAGATCCTACCGCGTGCCATGACGCACCTCCTTTCGCGGGCTACCCGGCAGAAGAGGAGATTTTCGCTGACCTGTTCTGCCGTTCACCGGCATTCCATGGCCATTCCGTTGCGAAGCGAGGCGCTTCGACGGCGCCATGTTTGAATTATAGCGCGAAATCCTATTGGGCGCCATCTTTTGCTCATGGAGAGGGTTGCGGCCCTATCGCGCAGCGCGGGCGACCCAGGACGGAATCAGTTCGCTCGCGAGCTTGCGCGGCTTCTGGCCCTTGACGAATTCGGTCAGCCGCATGCCGCTTTTGGCAATGGCGAGCGCCTGCTTCTTCGGCAGGAGAAAGCCGAGTTCCAGCGGCGGCACGGCACGGCCGACACGCTGGAAGAACGGGCGCCTGTAGCCGCGCGACGCGGTGAAGCGTGCCGGCAGCTTGTTCAGCGCGACATATTCGGCGATCTCATCGATCCAGCCGGCCTGGGGTCTGGCGCCCGGCTCCACGAAGAGCAGCCACTCGCCGCGCGCTGCCCGGACGATGTCCTTGATATCCCATTGCGAATGGAAGCGGCAGCCGGCGGCGTCGGCCACCCGTGAAGTGCCATCGCGCGAGCCATGATCGAGCACCACCACATCGCTCACCAGCCCCTCCACCGCGCCTGCCACCAATACCGATAAAGTCTGTGCCAGCTCAGATTCCTGATCCTGACATTCGAGAACAACCGTCAACATTGACTATTTATAATGCGCCGCACAAAATTTTGCCAGCGCCGTTTTCCTCATTTGTTCTTGCATTGTTCTTGTTTTGCGGATAGGAATTTAATCAGCAAAACGGGCGGAGGCGATGGCTTTCCGCCACGGGAGAATCCGATGAGAGAGCAGTCCCTGGCAGGGAAGGCCGCATTCGCGCCTGCCAATACGGCAGATATTGCCGATGCGATGATCGTGTCCTCCGGCCTGAGAGTCGAGGTCGACCGGCGGCGTGGACGTGGGGCGGGACTGAACCCGACAGGTCGGTTCGAGCCGCTGCAGCGGGAGACCGTCGACGATGGCTGGCAGACCTGGGAAGAGCTGCCGCCATTCAAGACGGAAGTGCAGGTCGAAAAACCGCGCACGGCCATCACCCGCAACGAATCGCCGGACCTTTCCTTCGACCGCTCGATCAATCCCTATCGCGGCTGCGAGCACGGATGCATCTATTGTTTCGCCCGGCCGACACACGCCTATATGGGGCTTTCCGCAGGGCTCGATTTCGAGACGAAGCTCTTTGCCAAGCCCGATGCGGCAAAACTGCTGGAGCGGGAGCTCGCCAAGCCGGGCTACAAGGTGCGGGTGATCGCGATCGGCACCAATACCGATCCCTATCAGCCGATCGAGAAGGAATGGCGCATCATGCGCGGCATTCTGGAGGTGTTGAACAAGGCGAACCATCCGGTATCGATCGTCACCAAGTCGGCGATGATCCTGCGTGATCTCGACATTCTGCAGGATGGCAGCTAAGAACCTGGCGCGCGTCGGCATCTCGGTGACCACGCTGGATCGCAAGCTTGCCCGGACGATGGAGCCGCGTGCCGCCACACCGCCGCGGCGCCTGGAGACGATC